>DATFTB010000205.1:0-9131 GCA_035262325.1 Candidatus Acidiferrum sp. | reverse complement strand
GCAAAATCGTCGGCGCCATCGGCGTCTCTGGCGACACGAGCGATCATGATGCTCTATGCGCCCAGGCCGGGGTAGACGCCCTTAAGTAACCGCTGGACCGCTGAGGGCCCTTCCTTATTCCTTCGGCCGGGTGCTGGCGCGCCGCGGGCGCAAAGGCGAGGGATCCGTGGCCCCACTGTTCTCCGATTATTCTCTGAGGCGCGCGGAAAGAATCTATTTCTCGATCTCACAGAGTTCAGTATGCTTTCCCTGGCCGCGAACCCGACTATGAACCGCCTTGCCCAACTCGGTCGCTACTTCTTCGCCATTCCCTTCGCCGCGTTCGGCGTGCAATATTATCTTTACGGCTACTACTCCGGCGGACTTTGGCCCTTTCTTCCCTGGGCTCCCGGCGCGCGTTTCGCCTGTCTTCTCCGTGGGCTGATGTTCTTGCGGACCGTACGGCTTCACACGCCCCGCGTTGCCACCCACCTCAACAACGGCGACGAATGGAGCGCCGCGTTTATCGCCCTGGCGATGGCCGGTGCTTCCTTCCTGCTCCCCTTGTTTCCGGCACGAACCTAGAACGTGTGCACCCGCCGCCATTTCCAACTCGCTCTTTTGGCGCTCATTTTCTGGTGGACGGTTCCGCTTCGTTGCCAGTCCGTTCCTGATTCGGAAGTCATCATCTCTACCGACCGTCCGTCGGTCGCCAATTCGAGCGTGGTTGTTCCGCAGGGCGGCCTCCAGTTTGAAAACGGCCTCCTTGTGACTCACACGCAGGGTCAACTCGTGCTCGATCTACCCGAGACCAATGTTCGCTACGGCCTGCTTGGCAAAACAGAGCTTCGTCTCACCGTTCCCGACTACTACCACAATCTTCCGAACGGAGCAGGCACGGCTTCCGGTTTCGGCGACCTCGCCATCGGCATCAAGCAGCAGCTCGGCCCCCTGCCTGGGAATTTCAATCTTTCGGCGATCTTTTCTCTCAGCTTTCCCACCGGTGCCGATGCCATCTCGAGTCATGGGTATGATCCCGCGCTTCAGTTGCCTTGGTCGCGCACGCTTTCAACAAAATGGATACTCGGTGGCCAGGTCGCTTTCTATTGGCCGACATTGGCTGACTCGCACAACTTCACCGGCGAGACCACCTTTTACCTTGACCGCCAACTGCGCAAACCCTGGGATGCCTTCGTCGAATACGTCGGCGATTTCCCCGAGCGCGGCGGCTCCCGGCAACTCCTGCACTTCGGGACTTCCTACAAGCTTGCGCCGCATCATCAGATCGATTTCCACGCGGCTGTCGGGCTTACGCAATCCGCCCCGGATGCCTATGTCGGTTTCGGCTACTCCTTCCTCCTTTTCCCGAAATGACGTCGGGTGCTACTGCACCGTTGGCTTGATGTTGTGGTTCATCCGGAAGAAATTGCTTGGGTCGTAGTTGTTCTTCAGAGCCGCCAAGCGCTCGTAATTCGGTCCATACGCCGCCCGCGCCGACGCCTCGCCCTCGTCCGACAAATAATTCTGATAGGAGTCCTCCACGAGAAGCGGCTTCAAGGCATTCCACGAACTGCGCGTCCACTCGACATTGGCGTCCGTTTCCGAGGGAGTCTCCCAGTTCGACCAGAACATCAGGTTGTAGGAATGCTTGCGGTGCGGGAACGCCGTGTCCGTCACCCCGACGCGCGTCGCGGCTCCATGCCAGTGCTCGAGAAATGGCGCAAAGCTGTAAATGGACGGGCTCTTTCCGGCAAACTCCGCGATCCTCCGGATGGCCTCCTCATTCAGATCCCGAACGAAGTTCGATTTCACATACGTCAGGCGACCCGGCGGGAAGAAGGAATCGAACATACTCTGTAGCTGAACGTGGCTCATGACGCTGATCATATCGACCATGGGAGGCCCGAATTTCCGCAGCGGTTCGAGCACTTTTTCACCCTCCGCTAGATCTCCGCAATAGCACACAGCAATCGCAAACACCCGGGTTTTGTCCGGCAACGCAAACGCGCCACATTGCGCGACCAGTTCGTCCGGGATCTTCTCGGTATATTCGCGGAAAAACCGCAGCGCTGCTTCCGCCTTTTCCACCGGATGAAAAACGCCTCCGCCGAGTACCGGACCGTGCTCGTGCAAGCGGTATTCGAGCGACGTGACGACGCCGAAGTTGCCGCTCCCTCCCCGGATGCCCCAAAACAGATCCGCATTTTCATGCGCGTTCGCGGTCAGCAGCTTTCCGTCTGCGGTGACGACATCGGCCCCGATCACGTTGTCGAGCGCCAGGCCGTGCTTCGCATGGAGATGGCCCCAACCTCCGCCGAGCGTTAGTCCGGCGATTCCCGTTCGCGACACGACCCCGAGCGGCGTCACGAGCCCAAACGCCTGCGTTTCATGGTCGAATTCGCCAAGCGTCAGCCCGGTTGCCGCACGCGCCGTTCGTCGTGCGCGATCGACCCACATCCCTTTCATGGTCGAAAGATCGATCATCAATCCGGCTTCGCACACGGACTTCCCGGCAACGCTGTGGCCTCCGCCGCGCACCGCCACGAGAAGATTGTGCTCGCGAGCGAAGCACACGCTGGCCACAACGTCCGCGGCTCCCGTGCAGCGCACAATGACGGCTGGCCGCCGGTCGATCATGGCATTCGGAATCGTGCGCGCCGCGTGGTAGCCATCTTGGTCCGGGCAGAGCACGGCGCCGCGCACCCTCGCTTTCAATTGCTCGACCGCGAAGTGATCCATGATTGTGACTCCCTGGTGCGAATCTTGAGTCCGATTTGTCCGAGGATCTGCGTCCTGCAGAATGGCAGCAGTTGCCGCAGAGGATGCTGCATGCGTATCTCCTTGTCAAGCCAATTTCCCTGGGGAGACCCCGATTCAGGCGCGCGCTAACACGGAATGTGTGATCCGCTTTTCGTGAACAATGTCGAGGCGGTTTTGTCCTTGTAGGAGCGGCGGAACTTCCGGGCGCTAGTTAGACCCGCTGTCCGCCCGCTGAGTGTGGCGCCAAGCGTTTCGTCTGTCCAGAATCTTCCGGAGTTGGCCGTGAGCACGAAAAAGACGGACCCTCACCGCGATGGCGGAAATTCCGAGACGCGCGGCCACTTCCTTTGTGGAAAGCTCCATCACGTTGCGGAGGAGACATACGTTCCGCAATTCCGGACGCAGCTTGGCGATGGCATCTGCCAGGATGCTAAGTTGCTCGAGACGGGTGAAAGAGGTTTCGGGACTCTCGCCCCAACCGCTCGCGCCTGCCTGGTAGAACGTGCCAGGGATGTGCTCGCATTCGTCGAACGGCAAAGATCTGTTGCCCCTGCGGCGAAGAAAGTCAATGGCGCAATTCGCGGTGATTCTCATGAGCCAGGCGCGGAATTCGTCGGACTCCATTTTCGTTCCAGCAAACTGGTCGAGTTTGGTGAAGGCCTTCAGCAAGGACTCCTGACAAATGTCTTCGGCGTCCGCGGCGCTTCCCGTGAAGCGACGAGCCAAGCGCTGAAGCCGTGGAGTATGGGGGGAGACCAGGGTGCTGAAAGCCTCGTGGTCGCCGGTGCGAGCTGCGGCCAGCGGGACCTGTATGCAGTGAGTCTCGCTCTCGAGTAGCGCTCGATCGGTGTACATGCTGCGGGTAAGGGCATGCCGATGGCCAGCCCTTTCGAGGGGCATAACTGTATGAAAATACAGGGGAAGTTTTTAGCGCGATGGGCAACGGGGGAACCCTCGACTGACCGGTTATGGGACAGGCCGTGGCGAGAGCGGACAGTCGAGCGAACGCGAACAAGCGATCTTCCGGCCGCCGCTCTGTTATCCCGAGTTGCGACCGCTGCACGTTTCGCCGATTCGCTGCTTTCGATCCGGACACGAACTCTCGATCGAACTATAATCGCGCCACGGATGCGCTTCATCGGCCACTTTGGCCGATCCGGAATTGCGTCGACCTGGGCGGCAGAGCAGGTGTGAGAGGCATATCGAACGCAGGATACGCAACTGCAGCGTCCGGTACCGCCAAGTTGCGGGATGAGAAGCCAATGAAACAGCCAAAAGCAGCGTACACGCTTCTATCGACACTGGTTTTGAGCGCCGTCGTGTCGACCGCGGCACAGGATATGGCCGGGACGCGGCAGGTATACGACGGGACGATGCGGCCGGACGTGGAGGTGAAAACGTTCACGCACTACGATGAGCTGTTTCCGGTGCGGACGGTCGAGCGGGGAGGCGCGACGCGAAAATTGCCAAGGGCCAGGACAGCTCTCAAGAATGTGTACTTCGAGGCGGGCGGAAAACGCTATGACTTGTTTGACTATCTGGCGCTGAACCGAGTGGCGGGACTTCTGATTCTGAAGAATGGAGAGGTCGTGCTCGAAGACTACGAACTCGGAACGGGGCCGGAGACGCACTGGCCGTCGTATTCCATGGCGAAATCGGTGTCGTCAGCGTTGATTGGCGCGGCGTTGCTCGATGGCTCGATTGGGAGTTTGGATGATCCGGTGACGAAATATGTGCCCGCGCTGACGGGCGGGGTGTACGAAGGCGTCAGCGTGCGGAATGTGATTCAGATGGCGTCAGGCGTGAAGTGGAGCGAGACGTACACGGATCCGAACTCGGACCGAAGGAAGCTCTTGGAAATCCAGCTGCAGGAGAAGCCGGGAACGATTCTGCCGTTTATGAGTGGGCTAGGACGGGCGGGAGCGCCAGGAACGATTTGGAACTACAACACGGGAGAAACGTTTGTTGTCGGCGCCGTGCTAGAGGGTGCGACCCACAGACCCCTGGCGGATTATTTGTCGGAGAAGATTTGGAAGCCGTGGGGAATGGAGTTCGAAGCACAATGGCAATTGGAGTCGCCCAGAGGAATGGGTTGGGCGGGAGGAGGGCTGGCGGCGACACTGCGAGATTTCGGGCGGATCGGATTGCTGGTACAAGCAGACGGGGTGATTGACGGAAAGCGGACGGTGCCAGAAGGCTGGTTTGACGATGCAGGAAGCGCCAAGGAGATTGGCGGAAAGACCGTGGAGTACGGCTATTTGTGGTGGACGTTTCCGAAGGGCGACGACGTGCATGATGGAGCGTTCGAGGCGCGGGGAATTTTCGGGCAGCACCTGTACATCAACCGGAAAGAGAAGGTTGTGATCGCGGTGTTGAGCGCGCGTCCGAAACCGACGGGGTCAACGGTGGTGGAGGATCCGGTGTTTTTTGGAGCGGTGGTAAAGGCGCTCAGACAGCCTTCGGGACCGGAAGACAGAAGGAGCCCTTGATTGCGACTCAATTCGGCCCGGAAATAATCTCCTGAGCCGAAGGGCGGATTGGCTTCCGCCGGGGCGTTTGGGCGTTTTCTGCCATTTTCCTGTCGCGGGCGAGGAAGCACAGTCCGGCCGCTTTTGTTTTCGCGGGATGGGTGACGCTGTACGCCGGGGTGGACCTGTTGATCGTTGCGATGGCCGGCGATCTGGTGGTCGCGCGGCAAATCCACCCCGTCTACGCTTACGGGCTCGCGATTTTTGTCATCTGCCAGACCTTCGTGATGTACACAGTTTTTCATCACTCTGCCTGGTGGCTAGAAACCGCCCAAGCAATCCTGGGCTAGAGCTATTTGAAAAGAGCAAGATCGATGGCCTTGGCCATGGCGCTGTAGCCAAGATCGTTCGGATGGTGCTGATCTCGCGAGGCAAAACGCAGCAACATTCTCTCGGGGTCATCCGGCTCGTTGGGGAGCAGCTTGATCCGGTTGGGGTTCGACCGCCTGAACCTGGCTACAACTCCAACACGTCCATGGCCGTGAGTGCATAGATGGCTGCGGTATCGGCCATTCTTCTCAGATCCACGTATTCGTTTGGGCCGTGAGCGACAGAGAGCAGTCCCGGACCATAGGCGTAGGCGGGAATGCCCTGCGCCGCATAGTAACGGATCTCCAGGAGTCCGGGGCACATCTCAAAGCTTGGGGCTGCTCCGGTCACGAGTTGAACACTGCGGGACAAGGCCTTCCCGAGCGGCTCTTCTTGGCCCGACCGGGCTGGCGTGGCTTCCTGCAAGATCTCCCATTCCAATGGAATGCCAGCGCTCTTACAGCCTTCCAGGACACCAAGTAGCCGTGCTTTTTCCGCGCCAAGGTCTTCCTCGGGATTCACCCGTCGGTCAACGGTGAACCAGCAATCGGCAGGCACCACGTTGAAGTTGGTGCCGCCACCGCTTTCTCCGCCGATCATCAGGATGGAGTTGCGGGCTTGTGGCGAGCCAGCATGGAGGGCCGTAGTCCGCTGCTCCACTTCGCGCTTCAGTTCGAGGAGTTTTTCAACGACCGTGTGCATCCGCTCAAACGCGTTCTCGCCCCGATGCTGCAGGCCGACGTGCGCCGATTTGCCGAAGACTCGTACGCGCAGGGTAATCGCGCCGCGGTTCGCGTTCCACACGACGCCGCCGGTCGGTTCCGCCAACAACATGCCCACGCCATCGCGGCCGAGCAAACCTTCGCTGGCGAGCCACGCCGTGCCGGCTTGCCCGCCCGTTTCTTCGTTGGGAACGAGCGTCAGTCCAATCCTTCCGCCTAAGTTCGCGCGGATTTCCTCGAGCGCGGAGATCGCGTAGAGCATCGCTACGATTCCGCCTTTCATGTCACCGGAACCACGTCCAAACAAGAGGTGCTCTTTCCGCACAGGTCGGAATTGCTCAGACGCTTGTGCGGGAACGACGTCGTAGTGCCCGTGAAAATAGATCGCCCGTTTGCCGCTTCCATAGGTCGCCAGAAGGCACTCGGGTGGGTCCAGGGCATCATCGGTCGAGACGCCGGACACGAATCGCTCACAGCTCAGGCTCGCTTTCCGCAAGCGGCTCTCGAGGAGGTCGACGCAAGCGCGATAGTTTTTGCCCGGGGGATTTTCGGTGGGGACCGAAACGACTTCCGCCAGCAGCGCTGCCATCTCGTCCTCGCGTTGCCGCAACCATGACAGGATTGCGTCGCTTTGTGTGAGCTGGCCCATGGAGCAGGATGCTAGGAATTCGTTCCGGGTGCAGCAAGCTCCATATTGGTGCCATCAGTTGTAAGGAGCGCGTAAGGCGGCAACGTGCCATCTTGCCGACTCTTGGCCATGCGCTCGTCACAGCTTATGCTGACGAGGCTCAGGGTTCCCCGCATCCCGCGTGGAGGAAGACAAAATGAAGCTGCTCGGAATAACCAGAAGGCGGTTGAACCCCGCGTGCGCGCTTCCGCTCGCTGGCTTTTTGCTCGGCTGCACGGTATGGCCATCGGCTGGCGCACAATCCTGTGGCGCGCAGGGCGTTGCGGTGCAGGTGCTGGGCTCGGGTGGACCCGAGTTGCAGGACAAGCGCGCTTCGACCAGCTACCTCGTGTGGGACGGGGGTCGCGCGCGGATAATGGTTGATGCCGGCGGAGGTAGTGCCTTGCGATTTGGAGAGAGCGGGGCCCAGGTGTCGCAACTGGACGCGCTTTTGTTCTCTCACTTTCACGTGGATCACAGCGGCGACTTTGCGGCACTGATTAAGTCGTCGTGGTTTGAAGATCGCCACCGTCCCCTGCCCATCTACGGCCCGCCAGGAAATGACTTCATGCCCGCAACCACCGAGTTTGTCTGGGATTTCTTCGGAGACAAGCGCGGTGCTTACCGGTATCTCAGTGAGTTATTGGTGGTCGGCGAACCAGGCAGCTACAAAATGCAGCCGCACAACGTCACGGCGCGCTCAGCGCCTGAGGAGGTATTCCGGAGCGGCGGTCTTCGGGTGAGCGCGGTCGGCGTTGTTCACGGGGCCGTTCCGGCGTTGGCATGGCGCGTCGAGACCGCCGGCAAAGTCATCGTGTTTAGCGGAGACACCAACGGTGAGGGGGGACTGGTGCGATTGGCGGCCAACGCCGACCTGTTCATCGCGCATAACGCTGTACCTGAGGGTGCTGCCGGAATCGAGAGGCGCCTGCATATGCCTCCGTCCGTGATCGGACAGGTCGCCGGGGATGCGCAAGTCAAGAGTCTGGTTTTGTCTCACCGCATGCTTCGGACATTGGGGAAGGAGGATCAAACGCGAGCCGAGATCAAGAAACGATATTCAGGGCCTATCGAGTTTGCAAACGACCTCGACTGCTTTCCGGTGCGGTAGAGAGTGATGACCAACGGAGAACGTGCGGGGTAAAGGAGGAATTGTGACCAATCGAAAAGCTTCCGAGCGCCAGCTGAACTATGCTTGCGTTTGCTTCGTTGTGGACGATGTCGTGAAATTGGCGGAGATACTATCGGGACGTGCTGGGATTTTCGTTCAACCGGTATTGGGGCGAGCCGCCCTGTTTTGTGATGTTGGAGCGCGACGGCGTTCAATTTTTCCTTAGCGGCAACGGAACAAAAGGGAACGTTCGGCCCAACCGGATGGCCCATCCGGATTTCAGGTGGGACGCGTACGTCAACTGTCGGGACGGTGACTTACTGTATCGGGAGTTGAAGGCGAGGGGCGCCGAAATCACGCGAGAACCGGAAGTGACGTTCTACGAAATGAAGGAATTCGAGTTGAAGGATTCGAACGGCTACCTCATCTGTTTCGGACAGGATACGTCTCTTGAACCCGATGAAATCGATTGACCCTTGGCGCTCGAGGGGCTGCTTGAACGGCGTTCATTTTTTGCCGGCTTCGCTGTGAACGAGAAGAGTTTCCGGCGAGCAATTCGCGCAAGCATTGCAAGCTGTGGCAAGGCGATTACCTTCTCGCCTTCCAGGCCTTCGAACTCACCGTCTCGTGTGACGCATGTTTCAGCCGAAGGAGTTACCATCGGCGGTCATACGAAGCAAACATTTTGCCGCCGTCCTCGGGGTGGCGGAACCGCGTGATCCGCGGCCGAGTCCGTGAACCGGTGCGGGCATTCTCGGTTTGAAACCGCGACTCGGTGGCCATACAATCCTCGCCATGAAATGCACCTCCCGGCTCGTGCCGGCCTTTGCGTTGGCACTGCTTTTCCCGTTCATCCTATCCCTCAGCGCGCGGCACCGGTCGCTCGAAGGCACGTTGGTGATTACCGATGTAAATGTGGTGGATGTGCGTTCGGGAGAAGTCCGCGCCGATCAAATCGTCATTATCGTGAAGAACCGCATTACGGCGGTTGGGCCACAGAAGCAGACTCGCTATCCGCGCAGAGCGAGGGCGATCAACGGGCAAGGCGCGTACCT
>DATFTB010000204.1:0-18505 GCA_035262325.1 Candidatus Acidiferrum sp. | reverse complement strand
AAACACATACGCCAGAGATGCCGCGCGATGCGCTTTGTGCCGAGAACGCCCCCACTCACAAGCATGCGAACGTCCCCCGCGGCGGCGAGGAGACACACGGAACCCATAAACAGGTGCATGCCAGCGGGGACCCCATACTTGGACCCCTCCGGGGTGCGCAAAGCGTCTAGGCCGTTCATCCACCCGAGAATGCCAATCGTCAGGGGGATCAGCAGTGCAACCCAGTCAAAACGGCTCGTTTCCCCGTCTCTGCGCCTGGCAGTCAACCATGCGGTTCCGATTAGGTAGAATGTTAGAATCCCGCCACCGATGTTATTGGGTTGATGCTTCGTGATTGCCAGATATACTGCGGCGACGGCCATGGTCAGCATGGACGCGACAAAGACCTTGCCGGCAAGGACATGGCGGTGGGAGCCCTTGCGGACTGACACAGCGACGATCCCGGAAAGTAACCCTAAAGTTCCAGAACATATGTGAACGACCAGAATGGGGAATAGGACATAGGGGTTTCTTCCTGGAATATACAACGTACACCGAGACTCGAGTATTTCACCCCCTTCGCATGTCGAAAATCAATCGGGCGGTGTCGGCGAAGCCGATACGTCTGGTGAATCGACAAGCATCGCCGTGACCGTACCGGCAGGCGCAACGACGGGCAATGTTGTTGTCACGGTTGGCGGTCAGGCCAGCAACGGTGTGAGCTTCACGGTCACCGCAATGTCCTGCAGCAGTTAGTGGTTGGTTTCAACATTTTCGCCACCGCCGCCTTCTGGAACAATTCACTCTACATTGCGGGCGCGACCGAAGACGGCAACGGCGGACCGCTGAAACACTATTCCTTCGACACCACGACTGAACAATTTGCGGCTGCCTCTCAGACGTCGCTTCCCTACTACAATTTCCCCGGCCCCACGCCTTCGGTGTCTTCCAATGGAACGGTTCAAGGAATAGTCTGGGCACTAGACAATTCTATGTATTGCACCCCGGTCATAACTCGGGTTGCGGCCCGGCGGTGCTTCATGCCTACGACACGAGCAATCTCGCCACGGAGTTGTGGAATAGCTCTCAGGCGGCGGGTGACCAGGCGGGAAACGCCGTCAAATTCACGGTACCTACCGTCGCTAACGGCAAGGTGTACGTGGGCACCCGCGGGAACAATACCGGTGGCAGCTTTGGTTCTACCAGCGTCTCTGGCGAGTTGGAAGTATATGGACTGAAGCCAAACTGAATCACGAGTGCTGGCAAGCCGTCCTTTTTGAGAGCAAAACAAATTGCAACTGAATTGCACGAACCCGTCGGGCCGGCAGCGCAGGTTCAAATCCAAACGCCCCGCAGACAGCGGCAGCAAACCTTGTTCTTCGCCGTAGTTTCCTTGGACGCTGCTAGGCCCTCGAACCAACGGGAACACCTGTCGCTGCCCGCAAACCGCTTTTTTTGCTAACGCCGATCGACATGCACAATTTACACGCACTAGTACGAGCAAAATTTGGCCTTGCGGTCTTATGCGGCGCGTAAGTAACTAGGCAAAAAGCTTTTACCTCGGGTCATTGATCTGGCGCGCTAACTGCATCCCACTGTGTTTCTAGGATCCGTTTGGTTTTTCGCTCGCCTCTGCATCCCGGCTGGCAGCGTGGCCACTCTAAGTCTTATAGGGCGACAGCGCTGACGGAACGCCGCCCGAAGGTGCCTTGAATCGACTGCCGGCAGCGGCATCCTTCAATGCGCCATCTGAAAGTTGTCTCGTGGACCTCGTACGGCCCTGGCACTGCACGACCTCCACGGTTACCAAAAAACAGGGAGGCTGTCACAGTGTCCGATTACGCACCGGAATCCCATTCGCACAAACCACGTCTTAGCGTTCGCGACTTGCTCAAGAAATATTTCCAGAGACGCAGGCGTGATCGTCGCTCAGACAATGTCTCTGGTAATCCGGCGCCCACGTCGGAATCGGTGCGCGCCGACAAACCCGATACTGGCGAGGAACATCAGTCGCATCCGCAGGAGGTCTCCGGCAAGCCGCAGCGAGCCATCCCGAGCTGGTGTGAACCTCTCGACGAAACGCCGCGCTCTGAGCGAAAATGACCCTTACATCTTTACCAGTCTCTTGCGACACGCGTTTTGCGAAGGAGACACAACCATGTACTCGCGAACAGCCTGCCTGCTGCTCGTTTTGCTGGTCATCGGTCCCAAGGCGGGCTCCACAACTCACTATGTGGATTCCCTCAAGGGCGACGATGCCAACGTGGGCACCACGCCTGAATCTCCCTGGCGGTCTCTCGAAAAAGTCAATTCCTTCAAATTTGCTCCCGGCGATATCGTCTTGCTCCGCCGCGGGAGTTTGTGGCGCGAACAGCTGAATTTTCCGTCGTCTGGTTCCCCTGACGCGCCCATCGCGATCGACGCCTACGGCGAGGGGGAACGTCCCCTGATCAACGGGGCCGATCTCGTCGACGCCGCTTCTTGGACCCAGAGCCCGGGTGCTGGAAGCCAGATCTGGAAAAGCCCCGTGCCCACAGAACCAAATCTAGTGCTTCTCGATGGCATCAAAGGACACAAGAAATCCTCGAGCGCCGAGATCATCGCGCCACTCGAATGGTCGTGGGCTGCCGGGACGCTCTACGTGTTTTCTCCAGACAATCCGGCAGTCGCTTTCATACACCCTGGGGTAGAAAGCGGCGCGCGGCCGAGCGGTTTGAATCTGACTGGGATTTCGTATGTGTCGGTAAAGAATGTAGCGATCAGTGGCGCGAACGCGGTTCCTTACGGGGAAGGCGCTGGAATCTGGGCAATCACTGTGCATCTGGAAGGGCCGACCCCGGGCAATTTGGCAATTGAAAATGTAACCGTAATGAACGGCGCCGGAGATGGCATTCACCTTGAAAATGCCGACCATTGCACGGTGAATGGTGCGCTTGTTCACGACAATGGTGGAGCGGGCATCGAGCTGTACCACAGCAACGGCAAATTCCCGATTACGTCGGCGAATATCACGAACAACCAAGTCCATCACAACGGCTTCAATGGCATCTTCGTCGTCGGTTGCCCGAGATCCGAGCGCTGTCGATCGGTCGTTTATCCGGATGGCTTGATCGTTACCGGCGTGAAGATCACCGGCAACACCGTCCACGACAACGGAGCGGGGATTTATCTTCACGAGACCAACGATTCGCTTGTCGCGAGCAACACCGCTTACTCCAACACCAACACGGATCGTCGCGGCGAAGGGTATTGTGTTGGCCTCTCAGGTTCCAGTTCAAATACCGTGGAGAAGAACAACTGCCACCATGCCCGTCTTTCGGGCATCGAGCTTTCGATTGATACTGGGAAACCCCCCTTTGGATCGAGCTATAACATCATCCGCTACAACTCCGTGCACGACAACGGCTCCCACGGCATCTTCACCAACTACATCCCCAGCCAAGGAAACAAGATTCTCTATAACGTTATCTACAATCACACGCAGGGCAGTTGCGTCATGGCCAACTACACAGGCCATGAGATCTATAACAATACTTGCTACAACAGCAAGCTCGGGATCCATCTCTACGTCAGCTCGACGACGCAAAAGACCGGTAATATCTCCGTCAGAAACAACCTCGTCATCCGCAGTTCCGAGTTCCAAGTGTTGATCGAGAAGGGCGCGGACGGGCCGTTTGAATTTTCAAACAACCTGTATTTTCCCGACGGCCACTCTGCTTTCAACTGGAAGGATACGGTCGTGGACTTCGCCGGATGGCAGACGGTGAGCGGTTTGGATAAAGATTCATTGATTGGCGACCCTCGCTTAGCTTCGGCCGCCCCCAACATTTCCGGCGACTTTGCCCTCTCACCCACTTCGCTTGCAGTCGGTCGAGGGGCCGACCTGGGCGGCGAAAACCAAATGGCGTTGTTTCCTTCGCTTGCCTGGCCCGCGCAAGTGAAACTGGTCGCTCAAGAACCTGGCCGGTGGGACATCGGCGCGTTTCGCCACATCCCATAGCTTCCGAATTTGTTTGCCGCTGTTGTGAAGCTCACGAAGCTCCTCTATCGCCAACAATGATGGGTGTCCGCCGGGCAAAAGGTGTCTTTTCGAGTACTTTCGCCTGGCAGTCCCTTATCGCGCGAAGTCCTTACTGCAAAAAAGTAAGGTTTCGGAATAGAATATCGTCTGGGCCGAATGCAGCAGCTTTTTGCCCGATCCCCGCACGGAGCTCCCACTATGGCCATCGCCACCATCAATCCAGCTACGGGTGAACTCGTCAAGAAATTTGACCCTCTCACCGATGCCCAGGTCGACGAAAAAATTTCCCGGGCCGCAAACTCGTTCCGGAGTTTCCGCAAGACCTCTTTCGCTGACCGCGCCCGCTGGATGAACAAGGCAGGCGATATCCTCGTTGCCGAAAAAGATTCTCTCGGCCGCCTGATGACCCTCGAAATGGGGAAAACCCTCGCGTCGGCGGTTGCCGAGGCCGAAAAGTGCGCCACCGCTTGCCGCTACTACGCCGAGCACGCGGAAAGATTCATCGCCGATGAAATCATCGAAACCACGGCCTCCAAGAGCTATATCCGTTACCAGCCCCTCGGCATCGTCCTGGCAGTCATGCCCTGGAACTTCCCCTTCTGGCAGGTCTTCCGCTTCATCGCGCCCGGCTTGATGGCCGGCAACGTCGGCTTGCTCAAGCACGCCTCAAATGTTCCCCAGTGCGCGCTGAAGATTGAAGAGATCATCTGCCGTGCGGGATTCCCCGACGGCGTCTTTCAGACCCTTTTGATCTCGGCTGCTCAAGTCGATCGCATTCTCGAAGATCCTAGGGTTGCCGCCGCAACTCTTACCGGCAGCGAGCAGGCCGGTATTCAGGTGGGCGTTTCCGCGGCCAAGCGTATTAAGAAAGTCGTTCTCGAACTGGGCGGCAGCGACCCCTTTATTGTCATGCCCAGCGCCAACCTCGAAGAGGCCGCCTCCACCGCGGTAAAAGCTCGCGTCATTAACAACGGCCAGTCCTGCATTGCCGCGAAGCGCTTCATCGTTCACGAGCAAGTCGCGGATGCTTTCGAGAAGGAATTCGTCAACCGCATGCAATCCCTAAAGCTCGGTGACCCCTTCGACCCGACAACCGACGTCGGCCCTCTGGCGACGCCTGATGCCGTGAAAGACATCGACCGCGACGTCCAGAAAACGGTTCACGCCGGTGCGAGGTTACTTACCGGGGGCAAAGCCCTCGCCGGCCGGGGAAATTTCTATCCGCCAACCGTTCTCACGCGCATCCCCAAGGATTCTCCCGCTTATTCCGAGGAATTCTTCGGCCCTGTCGCCAGTGTCTTTCGTGTGGGAAGCATCGACGAGGCCATCGCCATCGCCAATGACAGCCGGTTCGGCCTCGGCGCCAGCGCATGGACGAACGATCCACGCGAGCGCGAACGGTTCATCAGCGATCTTGAGTCCGGCATGGTCTTTATAAACCAGATGGTGGCGTCCGATCCCCGCGTGCCCTTCGGTGGCGTAAAAGCCTCCGGCCATGGCCGCGAACTTGGTCCCTACGGCATCCGCGAGTTTACAAACACCAAAACGGTCTGGATTCGTGATTTGGCGAAATAGTCACCTTAATTTGCGGTAGCCCTGTTCTTGACATCCGGGGACTTCACGTATATGAACGTGATGTTCCTGACCCCTCAAAAGCCTTTGTCGAGCCAGCCGGGGTCCCGGAGCGTGGATTCGATGCGCGGGCCGCCTGGGTCGGCGGCTCTCTTTCAGGCGCTCACCGGGCAGGAGCGTCACAGCTGCAACGCTCGAGCTTCAGGGGGAGGATTCATGGCCAGTCAAGCGGCGACAATTCCTAGCTATCGCACTGAGTACGGCATTTGGCGCGTCATTTCTGCGTCCGCGGTCGGGACAATGATCGAGTGGTACGATTTTTATATTTTTGGAAGCTTGGCGGCGATTCTCTCTCCAAAGTTCTACCCACCCGGCAACGAGACTTTCGCTTTCATCGCTTATCTCGCCACGTTCGCCGTCGGCTTTGTCGTTCGCCCGTTCGGCGCGTTGTTCTTTGGCCGCATCGGCGATTTGGTTGGCCGCAAATATGCTTTTATCGTTACTCTCAGCATCATGGGCGGCGCCACCGCAATCATTGGCATGCTGCCGACCTATGCAACCGCGGGTTGGTTCGCGCCTATCATTCTACTTGTGATCCGCGTGTTGCAAGGCCTCGCTCTTGGCGGCGAATACGGTGGCGCCACCGTCTACGTCGCCGAGCACGTGGCCGACAACAAGCGCGGCTTCTATACCAGCTTCATTCAAATCACCGCGACTCTCGGCCTCTTTGTGTCCTTGCTCGTCATTCTCGCTACGCAATCCTCCATGAGCAAAGAGCAGTTTGCCGAGTGGGGCTGGCGCATTCCCTTCCTGCTCTCTATCGTGCTCGTCAGCATCTCGCTCTACATCCGACTCAAGATGCGCGAATCTCCCATTTTTTCCCACATCAAGAGTGCAGGCTTGTCCTCCACCAAGCCTCTCACCGACGCCTTCACCGTCTGGCCTAATCTCAAGCGCGTCTTGATCTCTTTGTTCGGCGCCACTGCCGGTCAGGGCGTGATTTGGTACGCCGGCCAGTTCTACGCCCTCTTCTATCTGCAGTCCATCCTCAAGGTCAACGCCAAGAGCTCCAATATCATCGTTGCGGTCGCGCTACTTTTCGCCATGCCGTTTTTCACCGTCTTTGGCTCACTCTCCGACCGCGTCGGCCGCAAGTGGCTCATGATGGCGGCTTGCCTACTCGCCATCGTTTCGTACGTTCCCATATATCACCAGATGCAGCAGGCCGCCGGCAACAACGTCGTCACCGTCAAGTCCGCCAGAAACAAAGTTACCGGCGCCATCAGCTTGACTCCGTTCACTCAGGACTCCACCGGCCAGCTCGTCCCGGCTCCCGAAGCCAAGAACCCGGACACGACCAAGCTGGTTATACTGGTTTTCATTCAGGTCATCTTTGTCTGCATGATCTACGGTCCCATCGCGGCTTATCTTGTCGAGGCTTTCCCGGCAAGAATACGCTACACGTCTCTCTCCTTGCCTTACCACATCGGCAACGGAGTTTTTGGAGGACTGTTGCCCCTCATTGGACTCTCGCTCTGCGCGCGCACCGGCAATATTTATGCCGGGCTCTACTACCCCATCGTGGTCGCGGCCATTACACTCGTCGTCGGCAGCCTGCTGCTTAAAGAGACGCACGGGACCCGCATCTGGGACGAGGTCCAGCCAGGCGCTAGACCAACTCCCAATTGACGCCGGAACTCTCGTGGTAGCATTATTCTCCTTCTAAGGCTGGGTACCGCCAGTCCCGTGGCTTGCCGCGCCTTGTCGTCCGGAAACGCGCCGCTCCGCGCGTGAAGTCGCTCGCGTAGTGCCGTTTTTATCTTCAATGGAGTGACTGCCGTGCATAAGACTCTCGAAAAAAAACGTACCGAAACCAAGCCCCGCGCCAAAAAGCAGGGTTTGACCGAAGCCCAGATTGCCGTCCACTGGAAAGAAGAGGAGTACGTCCGTCCGCCGGCTCGCTTCATTGCCCAGGCCTATCTCAACGACCCCGACATTGCTGAACGCTTTAGCGAGAAGAACTTCCCCGAATGCTTCCGCGAATACGCGGAGCTTCTCCACTGGGATCAGTACTGGCACACCACGCTCGACACCAGCCATCCTCCCTTCTGGAAGTGGTTTGTGGGTGGACGCCTCAACGCCAGCTACAACTGCGTCGATCGCCATCTCGCCAAGCACAAAAACAAAGCCGCGCTGATCTTCGTTCCTGAGCCTGAGGACGAGCATCATGTGATCATCACTTACCAGGAGCTGTATCGCCGCGTGAACGAAGTTGCCGCGATGCTTCGCGATTTCGCCGGCCTGCAAAAAGGGGATCGCGTCACCATCCACATGCCGATGATCCCGGAGCTCCCCATCACCATGCTCGCTTGCGCTCGCCTGGGCGTGATTCACTCTGTCGTCTTCGGCGGCTTCTCCGGCGAAGCCTGCGGGCTGCGCGCCGCTGACTCCGGGAGCCGGATCCTCATTTATGCCGACGGCTACCACCGCAACGGCCGGTGGGTTGATCATAAAGCTAGCGCGGATCTCGCGGTCGAAACCGCCAAAAGAGAAGGTCAGCCGATCGACAAGGTCCTCATCTGGAAGCGCTACCCTCACAAGTACACTTCCGACTCGCCCATGATCCTCGAGCGCGACTATTTCATCGACGAGGTCCTCAAGGACTACCGCAACAAAGTCGTCGAAGCTGTCCCGATGGACGCAGAAGACCCGCTATTCCTCATGTACACCAGTGGCACCACCGGCAAACCCAAAGGTTGCCAGCATCGCACGGGCGGCTATCTGGCCTATGTCACCGGTACCTCCAAGTACTACCAGGACATTCACCCTGAAGACGTGTACTGGTGCATGGCGGACATTGGCTGGATCACCGGTCACTCCTACATTGTTTACGGACCGCTCTCGCTCGGGGCGACCAGCGTTCTCTATGAAGGTGTGCCGCAGTTCCCGGATGCCGGCCGTCCCTGGCGCATTGCCGAGCGTCTGGATGTGAACATCTTCCACACTTCGCCCACCGCCATTCGCATGTTGCGCAAGGCCGGCGCCGACGAACCGAAGAAGCACAACTACCGCTTTAAGCACATGACAACGGTCGGCGAGCCTATCGAGCCCGAAGTCTGGCGCTGGTATCACGAGGTGGTTGGAAAGGGAGAAGCCGTCATAGTTGATACCTGGTGGCAGACCGAAACCGGCGGTTTCCTGTGCACTACCAAACCCGCACTCGATGCCATGAAGCCCGGCAGCGCGGGCCCTGCTTGCCTCGGTATTTATCCCGTGATCTGGGACGAGGAGGGCAAGGAAGTTTTACCCGAATCCCACCACGCCGGCAATATCTGCATTCGCAATCCGTGGCCAGGCATCATGCAGACCATCTGGGGCGATCCTCACCGATTTGTCGACAACTACTACAAGAAGTACAACGCCAACCCACAAAGCAAGGATTGGCGCGATTGGCCATACTACGCGGCAGACGGCGCCGTCTTGCCTTCGGACGGCTACTACCGCATCCTCGGGCGCGTTGACGACGTCATCAATGTTGCGGGCCACCGCCTCGGCACCAAGGAACTCGAATCCGCCTGCCTCACTCTTCCGGAAGTTGCCGAAGCCGCCGTTGTTCCAGTTGTCGATGAGGTTAAGGGCCGTGTCCCGGAAATTTATGTTTCGCTAAAACCCAACGTCTTGCCCAAGAAACAAATCCCTGAAAAGATAACGGCAACCATCGAGACCATGATTGGGAAAATTGCGCGCCCCAAGCGCATCCACATCGTCCCCGACATGCCCAAGACCCGTTCCGGCAAAATCATGCGCCGCGTCCTTGCCGCTGTTTCCAATCATATGGATACCGGCGACATCACGACTCTCGCTAATCCGGACGTCGTCGAACAAATCCGCCAGTTGGTTCAAGGTCGCGAGATCGTGCCGCTCGCCGAAGGACCCGAAGACATCAAGCGCTTCGGCGAAGAGCGCTAGCTCCTTACAACCCTGGCCACAAAGCCATTTCGTGGCTCGTCGGAGCGGAGCACGGTTTACCCTGAGCTTCGTTGTGCGCCAGCCTCGCAACCAAACCCCTTCCGGTCCGTCAGCGAAACCGCTTCTCTCTCCGGTTCCCGCCCGCAGCCCGACCAGGAACTCCGAGGTATTGTCTATGAACCCTTCGATTCAGGTGTTCGTCTTTGACGCCTACGGCACTCTGTTCGATCCCCATTCCATTCGAACGCTCGCAGAAACGCTGTTTCCCGGCCACGGCGCTGCTCTCAGCCAACTCTGGCGTGCCAAACAACTCGAATATTCCTGGCTGCGCACGCTCATGCACCGGTATGAAGATTTCTGGTCCATAACGCGGGATGCGCTTGGCTTTTCTTGCCGCTCACTCCAACTTCCCTGCAGTGAAAACCAGCGCGACTCTCTCCTGGATGCCTACCTGCGGCTGGAAACCTTTCCCGAGGTGAAGGCCTCCCTCGAGCGCCTCGCGAACCGCCGCTTGGCCATTCTGTCCAACGGCTCGCCAAACATGCTGCGCGCTGTCGTCGATTCGAACGGTCTGAGTGATACTTTCGAGTGTGTTCTCAGCGTGGACACGCTGAAATTTTACAAACCGCATCCCGCCGTTTATCAGCAGGCTGCTGATCAATTAAAGGTTCCAAAAGAAGCGATTGGCTTTGTCTCCTCGAATTTTTGGGATGTTGCGGGTGCCGCCTCGTTCGGTTTCCAGACATTCTGGGTCAACCGCGCCCAACTCTCCGCCGACGAATTGGGGGTCACACCAGCGGCCACACTCGAAACGCTCACCGACTTGCTTGCGATGGGCGGCGATCAAGGTGCACCCGATGACGACACCGAGCACACGTGACCCGTGGCCTTAATTAAAGCGATCCGATCCATGCACCCTATCGACACCTAGGGCTAATCGTTGCACATTGAAGTTCTTTGAACTACAGCCAAAAAAACACTACGGCCGGGCCTCTAAGAATGGGCGACCCTCCCTCATCCAAACGACGGCCCGGCCGTTCTCCGACTCTCACCGGACTTAAAGCGCTCGGCCAACCATCGTTGAATACGCGATCCAGCTCATCACAATCGCCCCCAGCGATCCGCCGATCAGAAACAGCGCTAACATCTTCATATTCAGCCGTTCCTGGCCAGTGTCTGCGGACATAGTGTCTCCCCCAGCCGTTGAAATCACCTCTTCAACCGGTCCCCAAACCGTCGTGGATTATACACACGGCCACTCCTTTATACATGGGCCTTTTTCCCGGCTGCTGCACTACGGCTCTACTCCTCGAGCGTCAAGATATCTCCCACGTCTCGCCCCAACTCCTGGGCTTTCAGCCGCCGGCGCATGATTTTTCCACTGCGTGTTCTTCCTTAGCTTTTCAGGGAAGGCAATTTCCGCCGGCACGGCGATTCCGCCGAATACGTGCCGCACATGGTCCTTCAACTGGCTTCTTGCATTCGCCGGCGCCATTCGTTTTACTTCCTTACTCGGGACTCGTATCGGTGGAGGCTTTCGACTACCAACCCTCCCCTGAAGTGGACCTGCACCAGCTGTCGCCGGATCGCTTGAATCTCAACGGGAGCGTGCCATGAAATTTGACGTTGTCGTGAAACTCCTTCTGCTTTTTATTGCAGTCTCTCTAGGTGCGATCGCTGTCCACCTTTATATTGCTCCGCGCGCCGTCCAGGCACAGTCCAGCTCTAATTCCGTATATTTCGAGCCAGGAACTTTCATGCTTCGCGCTCCCGATGGCAGCCGCCAGGTGCTCGGCAAAATCGCGGTGGACCTCAGTAATGGCAATGTCTGGGGATTCCCAACGCTCCAACAAGACCCGTACCCCACTCAGAACGTAGTTCCAGCCTCGCCTCCTGTCTCGCACCCCTTCCTGCTCGGCAAGTTTGCCGTGGGGGATATGAACAGGTGATAGACGCGAATGGCATGGTTCGGCAGGCTTCCGGGGTGCCCTGAGGGAGGCGCCTTGTGCGCCCCTCGGGAACCGAGCGCCAATTCCCGCCGGAATCCGCCCGTCACGGCCCGATGGTACCGATGCTCCCGGCGTGTTGCCTACCAACCTTTGTCACAATTTCGCGATCTTAACCGTATAACCATTGAAACCAGGATGGAGGCTCCCTGTGCTCGAGGGCCTGATTGAACCGCTCCCGCGGACCGCTCCGACCATTCCGCAGCCCACCACCGGTTTCGACAGAGATTCGCCGCGATCTTTCGAAGAACTCTTCCTCGCCACGTATCCCAGGCTGGTCTCGATTCTCCGCCGCATGCTCGGCGATTGCGGGCGCGCCGAAGAACTCGCGAACGAAGCGTTTCTCAAGCTGCACACGGCCGTCCTGCCTCCCGCCGCGAAAAAGAACCTCCCTGGGTGGCTTTATCGCACAGCCATGAATCTTGGCATCGATGATTTGCGCGCCCGCTCGCGCCATTTTCGCCTAACGCAACGGGCGTCGCGTACCCCGTCGACCTCCTTCTCCCCCGATGACGGCCTCCAACACGTCCTGCGCGCCGAGCGCCAAAAACGTGTCCGCGCGGTCCTGTCGAGGCTCAAGCCCGAGTCCGCTCAACTCCTCCTCCTCCGCGCCACCGGCCACTCCTATCGCGAAATCGCCGCTCACCTGGAAATTCCCGGCGCCTCGGTTGGCACGATGTTGCTCCGCGCGGAAGCTGCCTTCGAAAAGTGCTATGTGGAACTCTTCGGCGATACGGATTAGGAGGTCTTATGAATTGCCCTGCTGACGACACCCTGCGCGCTTATCTTGACCGCGAGTCTGAACCGCTCGAGGCCCCCGAGCTCCAGACTCATCTAGCCTCGTGCCCGACCTGCCGCGCGCGCGCCCAAGCCCTTTCGTCCACCGCCCTTCGCGTCGGCGCTCATCTGGCCTCCCTCGACGCGTCTCCGTCTCTCGCGGAGTCGAACCCGCGGATCGCTCTGGCACGGTTTAGGGCAAATCTCGCCTCGATCGAATCACGTCCCCCCTTCCTTGCCCGCATATTCTCCCCCCGTTGGCGTTCCGCCTGGGCCGCTTCCGTGGCCGCTTTTTTGATTGGCCTTTCGCTTGTGTTCCCAGCTACCCGCAGCTTTGCCCAAAGGCTGCTGGCTACCCTCCGCGTCGAACGAGTTCAGACCGTGAACCTCGATTTCAGCTCGCTCGACACACCGGGGACGCGCCGCCTTCATGACGCCCTCCAGCAGATGCTCTCTGAAAAAGTTGTGGTGACGACCGACGAGCCGGGAGCCGAAGAGCCCTCTCAGGCTGCCGCCGCGCAATCCGCGGGGTTCCCTGTTCGAATCCTTTCCACTCGCACCGAAAACCCAAGCTTCCACGTCTCCGGCGCCCACGCTTTTAACCTGCGCCTGGACCGCGCCCGTTTGCAGGATCTCATCGACCAGGCCGGCCGTACTGACCTGATCCTCCCCGCCTCTCTTCACGGCGCCACAGTTTCTGTGCGCATTCCCAGGGCGGTTCGAATCAACTACGGCGGTTGCGTGGGCGAACACCGCTCCGACACTCCGCCGCCTTCGCCTGCATCTGCGCCGCCAGCGGATCCTTGTATCTCGGTCATGGAGGTTCCAAGCCCGACCGTGGACGTGCCCTCCGATTTGGATCTTCAGCAAATCGCCGAGATTGGGCTGCAGTTGACAGGCATGGACGCGGTCCAGGCTCGCCAGTTCTGCCAATCCGTCGACTGGAAGTCCACGCTGGTCCTGCCCATCCCTCCCTCGGTCCAATCCTATGAAACTGTTTACATCAAGGGAGTGCGCGGCACGCTCTTGCGTTTCCCTCCTGGCGCGCGCGCGTCCTATATTTTAATTTGGGTGGACGGCGGCATCATCTACGGCCTCGCCGGACAGGGCGATCCGAACTCCGCGGTAGAATTAGCCAGTTCTCTCGAGTAGCGTCTAACGCGCAGCATCGCTTTTGAGGTAAGGGACTTTAGAGCGCTGAAAACGAATGCCCTGCCTCAGGGAGACCACTTTAACGATGGCTCGAGAACTCCTGAAGCTTTATGGGCTGCGGCTTCAGAGTTGCGAAAGGGCCAGGGGGCCGTTGCTTGAAGCTGCAGCGTTCTCGAAAAACGCCCGTATCTTCGTGACTGCTTGCTTCGGTTGCCGAAGAACTCCGGCTCTTTTGGAGCGCGGCTTTAGCCGCGACCTGGTGCTTTGCAAGCGACTCGGCTCTGGCGCCTTTAGGAAGCTGTTCTCTTTCCGTTGACCGGGAATAACTCAACTTTCGGAGGATCCTCTGGCGCCGACCGACCACCTTGCCATCGAAACCCATGGCCTTCGCAAGGTCTTCGGCTCAAAAGTCGCCGTCCGCGGCCTTTCTCTCCAGGTCCGCCGCGGCGAAATCTTCGGCTTCCTCGGCCCGAACGGCGCCGGCAAAAGCACCTCCATCAAGATGTTGCTCGGCCTCGTCAAACCCAGCAGTGGCCACGCCAAGATCCTCGATCAACCCTTTTCGAGTGTCGCGGTTCGTCGCAAGATCGGCTTCCTCCCCGAAGACTTCCGCTTCTACGATTGGCTGACCGCCTCCGAACTCCTCACGCTTCATGGCCGACTCTGCGGACTCACCCCGGCACAACTCCGCGACCGCGTTCCCGCCTTCCTCGACCTCGTCGGACTTATGACTCATCGCGAGCGACGCCTCCGGGGTTTTTCGAAAGGCATGATGCAGCGCATCGGTCTAGCCCAGGCGCTCATCCACGAGCCCGAACTCGTCTTCCTCGACGAACCCACTTCCGGCCTCGACCCCATGGGCCGCCGCCTCGTCCGCGACATCATTCGCGACCAGCGAAAACGCGGCGCCACGGTTTTCCTCAATTCCCATCTGCTCAGTGAAGTCGAAATCACTTGCGACAGCGTCGTGTTCATCAAGCAGGGTGAGGTAATCGGCTCCCGAGACTTGCACGGCGCGTCCGACGGCGAAATTCACGTCCACATCCGTGCCCAGAATCTCCGCCAGGAGATTCTCTCCGGCCTCGCTCAATGGACCACCTCGGCACAGCTCACGGGCGAAATCCTCATCCTGTCCACCAGTTCAATGGACACACTTCCCGAGATCCTCCGTTTCCTGGTCTCCTCAGGTGCCGACGTTTTCGAATTCACTCCCCGGCGGCTTTCTCTCGAGGAGTCGTTCCTCAAAATCATGGGCGAGGACCAGGGGCTCTGATGACTCTGTGGATCATTGCTCGCGTGACCTTCCTCGAAGCCGCCCGCAGAAAAATCCTGTGGACCGCGCTCCTCGCGGCTGCCGCTTTCCTCGCCCTCTTTGCCACCGGAATGCACTACCAGGTAAGAGATGCCCACTTCACCAGAGTGCCCCAGGTCCTGCGCTATCAGATTCTCAGTTCCATCCTGCAGATCGGTTTCTACGCCATCGATCTCCTCGCTGTTCTCATGACGGTCCTCACCAGCGTGGACACCATTTCCGGCGAAATCGCGTCCTCCACGATCCACGCGATCGCCACCAAACCCATCCGTCGCTCGCACTTACTCCTTGGCAAGTGGCTCGGCTTCGCGGCCATGATTGCTGTCTATGTCGCTCTGGTCTTTAGTGGAGTTTTTTCGGTCGGCTACTTCATCGCCGGCGTCCGTTCGCACGGCGCGCTCGAAGGCGCCTCACTGATCTATCTGGAATGTCTGGTGGTCCTGACGGCAACGTTTCTCTTCGGCACTTTGTTTTCGACGCTCACGAACGGAGTCGTTGTCCTCGGCATGCACGGCCTTGCCTTTATCGGCGGCTGGCTCGAGCAGATCGGCACGGTCACGCAATCAGACCGCCTCATCACGCTTGGCATCCTCTCAAGCATCATCATGCCCAGCGAATCGCTCTGGCGCCGAGCCTCTTACGTTATGCAGTCCACCACGGCCCGCTCGCTCGACCTGTCCCCATTCGCCACGCGCTCCGCACCCAGCGGAATCATGATTTTCTACGCCGCCGTTTATCTCCTCGTGGCCCTGTGCGCCGCCCTCCACCACTTCCGCAACCGCGACCTGTAGCTGGCCTGTCCGTTTGTCGTCGAACTTTTGCCTCATTCCTAATGAACCTGCGGGTGCCCACCCCTTCTCGGCCTTTTGCAGAAGGGTTTCGCACAATCAAACACCAACCCACGATTGGATGTTGTGGCCGGCTATGGCGCGGCCTGTGTCGTTCCGCAGCTTTGTTCCACGGCCGCCTTCACATCGGGATCTAACTGCGCCCCGCGCCACCCTTGCGCCGAGCACACCTGCCATGCCTCCAACCCCAGCGCACCTCGCAAATCCGCACCGAGCAGATTGGCCCCATCGAGCCTCGCCTCGCGAAGCACCGCCCCTGGAAACGACGCCCCCCGCATGTCCGTTTGAGTCAGGTCCGCCTCCAGCAGAATCGTCCCCTTAAACTGCGCTCCTGTCAGGTCCGCTTTCTTCAGCTTCGCCGCTGACAGATCTGTCTGCTCGAGCGTTGCCAGCGACAGCACAGCCTCTTCGAGCTTGGTGTCCCTCAGATCCGCGTGAGAAAGCTCCGCCCTCAGGAGATTCGCGTGCCGCAGATTGACCGCGTACATCGTCGCACGGCTGACATTCGCCGTCGAGAGAGTGGCCCCTTCCAGATTCGCGTACGACATATCCGTGTTTCGAAAATCGCCGCCGGCCAGCACCGCGCCCTGAGCGTCCGCCGAAACCAGGTTCGCTTTCTCCGCTCGCACCCGGTCCAGACGCGCCGACCGCAAATTGCTCTCTCGCAGATTCGCTCCCCGGAAGTCCGCTTCCGCCAGATTCGTTCCCTCAAGATTCGCACGCCACATACGCGCATTCGCAAACGCCGCATGATACCCGCGCGCGTAACGCAAGTTCATCTCATTCATCCTTGGACCGTTCGCCTCACCCGCCGGGGTATCGTTCGTCTCCGGTCTCGCAGGCATCACCGAGATGCTTTCCTCCGTAATATCCGCGTACGGCCGGAATCCCACCGATTGAAAAACGGTGGCTGCCCAACGCCGCGGGTCCCCAAGCCGCACCTCGGGACGAATCGCCCGATCCGAAGGCAAACCTCGGACTACCCCCAGCGACAGTAGAAACAACACAAACCCCGCTAGCGCGGGAGCGCGCAACGTCAACAAGATATCACGCAGAAAGTGGGGCGTACTCTCCTCTGTCCAGTCGCCCGGCCGCAGCACCCGCGCCACAATCCTCGGCATCGCGCACGCCGCCGCGCTCGCCAAGGCGAACAGAAACACGTGTAGCAGCGTTCCCCGGTAATCCTGCAGCACCAGATACCTCATCCAGAAGAAAAACAGCACTGCAGGCACGGCCCAATGCGCCAGCGCCATCCCCACGTAGCTCTCCACCATTCCGAGTGGAGATCGCGGATCCCGCGACCACGCCAGATACGGCCGGATTGGTCCCATCAGGTACCAGCGGCCATCTTTTTCCGGGGTCTGCCCGTCGGGGAACACTGCGGGCATCGCACCAACGCTTCCCCACAGCCGCAACAACAAAAACTGCAGCCGCAAGTAAAACACCGTCAACAGAAGCGGCGCCCCTAGATAGAATCCCTGCAGGGGCAGCATGTTTGGTATGCGCGACGTCCGCAGCGCCGACCCGTCCAGCAGCAAGCGTACGTCCGTGGTCATCGCTATCAGGCCGATCGCCCCCGCGCACAAAGCCATCAACAGGACGTAAAACCTCCGTGCCGCTTGCGTGAATTGGGCTATGGTTTTTCCCGCATTCAGGTTCCCAATCGCTTCCGGCAGTGTAGCGTCAAACAGATTCGTTCCGCCCAGGCGTCCGGCCCACAACCCTTGCGCCCCGTACAAGTTCGCGCCCATCATGTTCGCGCCCGAAAACTCGGTTCCGAGCAGGTTCGCGTCGCGCAGATCCGCTTCCACGAGATTGGCATTCCGCAGGTTCGCCATCGAAAGATCCGCGCCGCGCAATCTTACTTTCTGCATCTGCGCGCCTTGCAGCACCGCGCCGGTCAAGTCGGCTCCGCTCAAGCCGGCTCCCGACAGGTCTCCCTGTGTGCCTTCTTTGCCGCCGGACTCCACCCAAACGCGGTGCTGATCCAGCACCTCAGCGAACTCCAGCAAGTGGCTGTGCGTTGCATACGATTGAGGTACGACCTCGGTCGGTGGTACGGCCGGTTGAGCTGCGGTTTCAGCCAGCGCAGGCGTTTCCGGGCTAGTTTCGGCTGCCGATTTTTCTTCCGCAACCCACGGCTCGGAAGGACCCTCGAGGCTCTCTGTTTGCGTCAGGGAGATCTCCAGCGGTGACTCAATCGTCGCGCCAGGTGTTTCTTCCGGGCGCACCCCCTCGGGCTCAGGCTCCGACTCGGCATTCGCTTCCGCTTCGCCCTCTACCAGCTGCTGTTCAAACAGCGAGAGGATTCTTGCTTCTGTCTCCGGGTCGGGACCCGTGCGGCCAAATTCCGCCAGTTCCGCCGGTGTCGCAAACCGTTCGCTGGGGGTCTGTTCTCCCGCGCTCCCAAGATCGAAATCTTTCCTGGCCGGCTGCTCCGGCATAGTCGTCATTCCTGTCGCCTCCCCTTAGGGAAGCCTGATAGATTGGCCCGTAGGCTACGATTCCTGCATCATCGCCCACCGTTCCTGTGGAAATCGCCTGCCCCAAAGGACAGGCGGAGCGTACCGGACAACCGCTCTCACGTCACGCGGCTCGCCACCAATTCAGCAATCTTCATTGTCCCTTGGGTGCTTTACTACAGGGTGGGTCTCTAACTTGGGGCTTCTTACCCTAGCCTCTCTCCAGCCTCTGCCTTTAGTGCCGGGGTGCTCCGCTGAGGGGCCGAGGCACCCCGGCTATTCCCGCCCGCCTCCGCAGTGAGCGAGCAAGGAACTCGTACTGCAAAATCCAACGAGCGTGGTCGCTCGGTCTACGCCTCTTCGCTTCCCCGGAGGAACTCGTATCGCTCGATCGCCGCTACCACGCC
>DATFTB010000203.1:0-2935 GCA_035262325.1 Candidatus Acidiferrum sp. | reverse complement strand
AAGGCGGAGGTCAAGCTCTACGAGCTCGTGCAATAGCTGCGAGGCGAGGCCGCTCCCGTCTTGGATCGGCCCCCGCGACGCTCGGCGGTGTCCTCATAAATCAGGACGCCCGCATCGGCGCGTTTGATGTCCGCTATGTCCCTGAAAGCGGCGCGAAAGCGGACATCGCCGGAGGTCCCAGTTGTGCGAACAGCGGACTCCATATGGTGCCGATCAGCCCTACCGAACGTCCTTCAAGAGATGACCGCTGATACTCAAGGTGCAAGCGTCCTCGCGACACGGAAGCCGAGAAAGCTGCGCAGATTATTTTTGGCGTAGTTGTCGCGGGAAGCCGAACGGGCGCTCTGTGTGGAACCTGCCCACACACTCCAGGAACCGCCGCGAACGACATGGTTGATGCAATCGCGAGCCATTAAAGCCGAGCCGTCCGTAGGCGCTCCATTGTAATTGCGCTGATAGCAATCCTCGACCCATTCCCAAACGTTGCCATTCATGTCGTGCAGCCCAAACGCATTGGCAGGAAACGAACCAACTGGTGCGGTCTTTTCGTCATCCGCCCACTGGCTGCCGCAACCGCTGCAATTTGCATTTCCGTTTCCGATCTCGTCGCCCCACGGATAGGCGGTGTTCGTACCGGCGCGTGCCGCGTACTCCCATTCGGCCTCGGTGAGAAGCCGGTACGGTTGGCCAGTCATCCTTGAGAGCCATGCCACATACTGCTTGACCTGCTCCCAAGTGACGTTGATGACCGGCCGTGTCTCATATCCCCAGGCGCTGTCAGAAATATGAGGGCAGTCACCGTACTTCACGCAGGCGCCCCACTCGTCCCACATCACTTCAAACCTGGAGACGGCAAAGGGCTTTGCAATCGTGACCTCATGCTGCGGACCTTCACGGACGAGACGGCCCGTTTCGCTCTCGGGCGATCCCATCATGAAGCTGCCCGCCGGAATAACGATCATCTCGGGACAATCCTTGGCGCATTCACGAAAGTTTGCCAGCCGCTTGAGTGCCCGCTCGGCCTCGGGCCGGAGCACGTAGGGGTCCATGTTCGCGACCCGGTAGGGCCTCACCTTCCAGTACCAATTCCACTCTTGCGTTATGAACGACTGGTTGATCCAGGCAATGAGTCCAAGGATGCTAGCACCCACCAACACTGCCAGACCCCCCAACAGCCACGCGATACGCCTCTGTTGCTGCGCCGTCGCCTCTTGCGCTCTGCGTATCACCTCGAGCTGCGCACGCTCCTTCCCGAGCCGCGTGGTCTCCGCCTCGTCACTGGCTTTGACAAAGGCGCGCTGCGCGTCGGTAATTTCGGGCGCCGCCGCCTTGCGGGCAGCCATCCATGCTTTTGCTGCGTCGAGGTCGTCCCCGCGCAAAAGCAGCGATTCCGGGCGCCCGCGTCCGTCCCAGCGCTTCGCGAGCTCCCCGAGCCGGGTGTGCTCGCGAATCCAATCAAGGTCGACCCGCAACGCCTCGGTGAGCTGCAACAATGGCCGTGTAAATCCCGCCTCGGTGTCGAAGCGGACGAATTGCAAGCGCCTGAGCTTTTCGGGGATGTCATGCTCCGGGACCGGCTTGAAGATAACCGGCAGGAGCCGCTTCGACAGTTCGATCGTCCGGTCCACCTCCCACCTGCAGCGCTCAGACTTGACCGCTTCAGGCGAGACGACAAATACGACCGTGTCTGATTGCGCAATCAGGCCGCCGAGGCGTGCTTCCCAGGGCTCGCCAGGCTCGATGTCGTGGCGGTCGAGGAACGGCGCGAAGCCGGCAACTTCGAGTCCGGCCAGGAGTTCGTCGGCGAACGCGGCGGAATCCTTACGCGAATAGGAGATGAAGACCTTGAGCTTCTCTCCTGCACCAACGTCGGCCATACGCTAACCCCCGAACGCGGCCGAATGGCGCAGGTTGTAGCTAGGCCGCGCTACCCGTTATACGATTGACTCCTGCGGCAAGAAAGGTAAAAGTCGGGAAGAAATGTGTCAGAGGCTAAGAGGCTAAGGAGAAGGGGCCATGAAACTACTCCTTGCAGCGGCCGCCATCACCGTTTTGGTGGGGGCCGGCCTTTGTACTGGAGTCATTATTTTCAACGCGACTTCGGCACTGGCCGAATCACGCTGAGCTTCGCCGAAAGCGCGCTCCGGCGCGGTCGGGTCGGGGCGCAATAGGCCAGACGTCAATTGCACGGCGTTGTGGAATCGGCCGGAACGGGTGAGGCCGAACGAACTCCACTTGGCGCGGCCACGACGGCCTCGCCCGGAGCGTAGCAATGGACACGTTCGCCACGCTATTGGTCGCCCTCGAGCTTATCGTCCTGCTTATCATCTGGGTGGGATTGCCGCTGGTGCCGGCAATCATGATCTATCGTTACTTCCCCGAGACCCAGGTGTTCGCCAGCGGCCCATTGGCAGGGCTGAAGATCAAAACGAGCGGGCATTCGCCGCCTATTTGATCGTATTCCTGTGCATACTTCTGCTGGTCAACACGACAAAGGACGTCATCGGCAGCGGGATGCGGCCGTTCTGGGAGATTCGCGGAAAGGTGAAGCTCGTTGACGAGAACGGTAAGCCGATCTCCGGGGAGGATCTGCTCAACACGATCAAATTCGAGGTCGTACCCGATCCGCTGGGGTATGCCCGCGGGACATTGAGATTGAAGGTTCCGCAAGAGGGCGGAGACTTCCCAGAGATCTACGTCGTGATTCCCGGCTGGGGGAAAAGCGAATCGATCGATCTCAATCACGAGCCGTGGATCGATCAATGGAAGAAGCGAGATAGTTTTCGCAAAACGATAGATATCGGCGATGTCAGGATACAGAGAGTTCCGCCTCGACTGGTTCACGAGTCGCAATCGCCGATGGACACGGGATTAGCTCCGAGGTAGCAACCCCGTCTGCGGCGTTCATTGTTGCACGCCGTATGCTCGGTACTCT
>DATFTB010000202.1:0-22243 GCA_035262325.1 Candidatus Acidiferrum sp. | reverse complement strand
TATATTTCGTTGTTCCCGAACAGCCTGATCGCGGGGTTTGCCGGGTTCACGCGCAACGATGCGTATTTCAAGACCGAAGAAGGGGCGCGGCAGGCTCCTAGGGTGAACTTCGATACCAACAAGCCTGCGACGGCTCCGGCTCCCGCGCCGGCCCATCCGTAGTCGGCCACAGGGGCCGATGAAGAATTTAACGCCGCGGCTGCGGTCTAAAAAGCCGGAAATCAGGTGAGGAATTCGGCAAGCAGCATGTGGAAATGGTGAACTCCATTTTCACGTTTGACGGAATAGCGGCCGCGGTCGTAGGTGGTTGATCCGAGCCCGCGCTGAACGGCCTCGCAAATGTGCATATCCTCGGCTTGAACCGTGTCGCTGAAAGTGATCGCCTTGGCGGCGCGCTTGCGGGTCTTTTCTGAATCCGCATCGTGGAAATACCACTCGAAAATGGTCAGGGTTTTCTCGTGCGTGAGCGGCACGATGATGTTGACCTGGATGTTGTCCGGATAGATGTTGAGCATCAGATTCGGGAAGATCCAGAAATAGAGCGCTTCAGGCAGACCCGACCCCGGCGGATAGACTCGCTCGTCGTGGTCGTTGGGCTTCGAGTCTTTGACAGGGCCGATCTGGCGGGAATGGAAGCGAAAGGTCTCGCAGCGATAGCGCGAATAGTCGAGTTCTTTCATCAAGCCGGGATGAACGATCGGGATGTGGTAGCCCTCTAGATAGTTGTCGACGTACACCTTCCAATTGCAATTGACGTAATAATCGCGGCGTTCTGCGAGGGACAAACCTTCGAAGGGAAAGGCACCCGAAAGCTGCGGAATATTGCCTAGATAGTCGGCAAGGGCTGGAGCGTTGCGATCAAAATTCACAAAAATGAATTGCTGCCACGTTTCGCAGCGAAGCGGGACCATGCCCGTCGAGGAGCGATCGAAAAATTTGAGGCCCTCGACTTCGGGAGTACCGATGAGGCGGCCGTCGAGCGTGTAGGTCCAGCCGTGGTAGGCGCAATGAAGGACGGTTCTCGAACCAGCCCCCTGCGCGATAGGGCCGGCACGATGACGGCACACGTTGCTGAAGGCACGAAGAGTGCCGTCCTTGTCGCGGACGACAACGATGGGTTCGCCCGCTATATCGGCGGTGAAGTACGTTTCCGGATCGGTAATGGTGCGTTTTGCGCCGTTTGCTTCACCGCACGGCTGATTGAGTGTGCCAACCAGTTGCCAGGTGCGAAGGAAAATGTGGCCTCGTTCGAGTGCGAGGATCGCAGGGTCCGTGTAGAAACGCGAGGCGAGCGTCTCGGCGCATTCGAGTTGCGGGTTGACATCGAGAGGCGATTGTTCGGCGGGCATGGGAAGAAGGTAACAGTTCAAAGTCAAAAGTTCAAAGTTCCAGGGAAAAACGGAAAATAAAGTAGCAGGGCCGGAGGTGAAGCGACGACCAGACCACCCGAGGTCGGTCACCTCAAAGTGAAAGGTGGGACAAAACCAGCGCTACACAGGCCCAATTACAAGCCGGCGCGATAAGAAACCGCTACACTCGGGAGCTAGAATTTGCGGGTTTCCTGGCGCGACCAGCGCTCGATCACGATTTTCGACTCGGTGAAGAACTCAACCGCGTCTTTGCCCTGGGCGTGCACGATGCCGAAGAAGCTTTCCTTCCATCCGTTGAATGGGAAATATGCCATGGGGGCAGCCACACCGATGTTGATACCGATGTTGCCGGCTGGGGCTTCGTAGCGGAATTTGCGGGCCGCGGCGCCACTGGTGGTGAAGAGCGAGGCCTGATTGCCGTACGGGCTCTTGCGGATGAAATCGATGGCTTCGTCAATCGTGTTGGCATGAATCAGGCTGAGGACCGGACCGAAGATTTCTGTGTTGGCCAGCGAACTGGAGGCGGGAACGCCGTCGAGAATGGTTGGTTTGATGAAGTTGCCGTTTTCGTGCCCGGCGATTTTCGTGTTCCGGCCGTCGACGACAGGCTTCGCGCCATCGCTGACGCCGGTGGCAATGAGGGATTCAATCCGTTGCTTGCTTTCTTTCGAAATTACGGGACCCATCTGCACGCCCTTGTCGAGCCCGAATCCGACGTTGATGGAGGAAGCGGCGTTAGCGATGGCCTCGCGGAAGGTTTTTTGCGCCTCCCCGATGGTCACGGCAACGGAAACAGCAAGGCAGCGCTGACCCGCGCAACCGAACGCGGAGTCAGCGATGATCTGGCGGGCGAGATCCATGTCGGCGTCGGGCAGGACGATGACGTGGTTCTTGGCGCCGCCTTGGCACTGCATGCGCTTTCCCGCTGCGGCGGAGCGCTGATAAACATGCTTGGCCACCGGGGTGGAGCCGACAAAGCTAATGGCGCGAACGGTTGGATGATCGCAGAGGGCGTCGACGGCTTCCTTGCCGCCGTTGACGATGTTGATCACTCCCTTGGGGAGGCCGGTCTGTTCGAGCAGTTCGTAGGCGCGGCGCATGCTCAGCGGCACGCGCTCACTGGGCTTGAGTACGAAGGTGTTGCCACAGGCAATCGCGTACGGGAGAAACCAGAAAGGGATCATAGCGGGAAAGTTGAACGGAGCGATGGCCGCGACGACGCCAAGGGGTTGGCGGATGAGCAATTCGTCGACGCCGGGGGTGATGTCCTCGAGGTTGTAGCCCTGCATCATCATGGGGATGCCGCAAGCCACTTCTACGTTTTCGATGCCGCGACGGAGCTCGGCCTTGGCTTCGGCGAAGGTCTTTCCGTTTTCGAGAGTGATGATGCGGGCGAGTTCGTCGATATGGTCTTCGAGAAGCACCTTCAGCTTGAAGAGGTATTGAATGCGCTCGCCGGCGGGAGTGCGGCGCCAGGCGGGAAACGCCTCCGCCGCTGACTGAACAGCAGCGTCGACGTCGGCCTTCGAGGAGATCGGGGTGCGGGCGATAACCTCGGCGGTGGCCGGATTGCTGACATTGACGAATTCGGTGGCGGCCGATTTGTGCCAGGTGCCGCCGAAGTAATTGAGAATCTCGGTGACTTGGGTTGTGGCGGTACTGCTCATGAAGATGCTCCGTGCCTCCGTCGCTTCAGAGCGAACGGCAGGGCTTGCGATATGAAGGATGGCGGTCCCCGCGGACCGTTTCAGGCGTCAGTTTATCAAAAATGCGGGCCGGGGAGAGGGATCGTAAGCGGCCGGACCGCGTGCCACCCGCCTTCCCTGGCTGCTTCAGGCAAGCCTTCCAAGGTCAGCGTAAACAGAGAGGCGGGCTCCGCTAAGCCGGACCCTGGCGGAGACCTGCAAGGCTAATGTAGGGAATCCGAGCGCAAACGATTCGGAGCGCGTTTTTCGAACCGCCATGCGGCCGCAGGGCTGAGCGCAAGGAAGCTATTTGACGGTGGCGTAGGCTTCGTAGGCTGCGCCGATCAGGGGGGCGGACTCGTTCAGGACGATCGAGAGCGGAACATCGGCGAGCATGTTGGTGAAGTGCCATTTTTCTTTGAAGGAGTTGAAGAAGGTGCCGTCGGTCATTTTCGGCAGAATTTTTACGGCAATGCCTCCGGCGACGTAGACTCCACCAAGGGCGAGAACTTTTAAGGCGAGATTGCCGGCTTCAGCGCCGTAGACCGAGGTCCACAAATCCAGAGTTTGGACACAGATGGGGCAGGACTTATCGAGGCCGCTCTGGGTGATGAAGGGCGCCGGGTCGGCGTCGGGGTCTTCGAAGATGGGATGCTTGACGCTGGGCGCGATGAATTCGTGCAAGGTGCGGAAGCCGCGCCCAGAGAGAATCAGTTCCCAACTGACCTGGGGGTAGCGATGGCGCATAAATTTGAGGAGTTCGATCTGCTGGTCGGTACGCGGGGCGAAATCGGAGTGACCGCCTTCGCTCGGGACGACCTTGTAGCGCGTGCCATCCCAAAAGAGAATGCCCTCGCCTAGGCCGGTACCGGCAGCGAGGAGGGCACGTGAAGCGCCTTCGAGAGGCTTGCCCGGATTGAGGACACAAAAGTCTTCCGGCGGGAGGTGCTCGAGGCTGTGGCCCGTGGCGCCGAGATCGTTGATGAGAACGATGGATTCGACACCGACCTCCTTCGACAGAGTTTCGGCATCGACAATCCAAGGCAGGTTTGTCGCATGAATGCGGTTGTTAATGACGGGACCGGCTACACCGAAGCCGGCGGCACGGATTTTGCTTGAGCCCAGGTGCGGAGCGGCGCGGCGGGAAAATTCCTTGATGATGAGGTCAAACTGGGCAAATTCCTTGCTGGCGAAGCGTTCGCGAAAGACGACTTCGAGCTTTCTGTTTTTTTCAGCGAACAGGGCCAGGTTGCATTTCGTACCGCCAACGTCGCCAGCGAGAATCATAAAACTCCGAGGTTAGAGGTTAGAAGCTAGAGGTTCGAGAGAGGAGTTGGCTCCCTTCCCTGCCGAACGACTCTCTTCAAACCCGAAGTCAAAAGAGTTGAAACGATTCAATGAACCCAATACTAAGGGTTATACCACTGTCGGCCATCTCTTTCGAGTAGCTGATCGGATTCCTTCGGTCCCCAGGTGCCGGAGGAGTATACCGGGACACCCGCGGTCTTCGCGGCGCTCCAGACATCGAGGATGGGGTCGACGAGAGACCAGGCAGCTTCGACGGAATCCCCGCGGTCAAAGAGTGTCGCGTCGCCCCGGAGGCAGTCGTTCAGCAGCGTGGCGTAAGCGCTGCGCGTGGTGCCGCCAAAGCCTTCTTTATAGCTGAAATTCATGGTTACATTGCCGATGCTCATTTCCGTCCCCGGCCGCTTTGCACCAAATGACACGGAGACACCTTCCTCGGGCTGGATGTTGAGGACCAGGCGGTTGGGCTCGACTTCACGCTCGCGAAAGACGATGTGAGGCGCGCGCTTGAATTGGATCATGATTTCGGTGCTGCGCCTTGCCAGGCGCTTGCCGGTACGAAGGTAGAAGGGGACGCCGGCCCAGCGCCAATTATCGACGAGAAGACGCATGGCGACAAAGGTTTCCGTACGCGAATCGGGTTTGACCCCCTGCTCCTCACGATAACCCGGGAGGGATTTGTCCGCGATTTTGCCCGGAGCATATTGGCCGCGCACAACCCACTGGGCGACCATCTCGAGATTAAAGGGCCGAATTGATTGGAGTACCTTTAGCTTCTCGTTGCGGACGGCAGTTGCATCGAACGAGGCCGGAGGCTCGACGGCCACCAGGGAAGTAAGCTGAAGGACGTGGCTCTGGATCATATCGCGGAGAGCGCCAGCGGTTTCATAGAAGCCGCCGCGGCGCTCAACGCCGAGCGTTTCCGAAGCGGTGATCTGGACTTGATCGACGTAGTTGCGGTTCCAGAGAGGTTCGAAGATGCCGTTGCCGAAGCGAAGGACCAAGAGATTCTGGACCGTATCCTTTCCGAGATAGTGGTCGATGCGGTAGATCTGCTTTTCTTCGAAGACATTCAGAACAATTTTGTTGAGCTGTTTAGCCGAGGCGAGGTCGCGTCCAAACGGTTTTTCGATAATGATGCGCACCCAGGAGTTGGGCTTGTTTGGACGGGCCAAGCCGGCGCGGCCCAACTGCTCGACGATGTCGGGATAGACTTCGGGCGGGGTGGAAAGATAGAAGAGCCTGTTGCCGCAGAGCTTTTTCGCGGCCTCGAGTTCTGCGAGACGCCCCACCAACCGGACGTAGGAATCGGGATCGGAATAGTCGCCCGCGGTGTAAAAGAGGTTGGCCGCAAAGTCGCTCCATTTTTGGGGATCGATCGGGCCAACCTCGGAAATGGTTTTGGCGGCTTCGCCGACGTTGTTGCGGAAAGTCTCGTCCGTCATGGGCGTACGAGCGAAGCCGATGATGGCATAGCAGGCGCCGAGAGAATTGTACTGGGCGAGATCGTACATGGCGGGGATGACCTTGCGCTTGGCGAGATCGCCCGAGGCGCCAAAGAGAATGACAGTACAGGAATCAGCGGTCGCGCCGTAGACGGAACCGGAGCGTGCGGTTTCTTCAGGCATGAACTCCCTCCCAGGGTGGCGAAGCCGGCTCTTTGAATGCAAATCCGCCCAAAGACTATACCTCAATCCCGAGGGCTTGCAGGTCGCCTCGAAGTTGGCCCGGGTTCTGGTGATGAATCACCTGCATGCCGAGACGCCTGGGGTTTTCGAGGTTGAGCGGGCGGTCGTCGATGAACACGGAGTTCTCGGGAGGACGCTGGGTGACGTCAAGGGCGACGCGAAAGATGTGCTCTTCGGGCTTGCGGGCGTTCAGATAACACGAGCTGAAGAAAGCTTCGAAATCTCCGCGGAGTTTAAAGGCTTCGATGCGGTAGTCATTAAGCTCACGGGGTTCGTTATTGATGGAAGCGACGTAGTATTTGCCGGTGCGGGCGACGGAGGAAAGGACCGCGCGTGTCTCGGGATATTCCCGGGATTGCGCAAACATGAAGGCGGTGAAGTCCTCGCGGCTGAAGGAGCGCGTGCGGTAGAAGAGAGTGCGATCGAGATACTGGTTGAGGGTAATCTGTCCGGCATCAAAGGCGGGAAAAGAGAGGTCATGACGCTCGCGGAACTCTTCCCAATCGAAACCAAAGGCCTGAGCGGCGGCCATCCGGGACTGGTGATCCCAGCCGTTGGTGAGAATGACGCCGCCGATGTCCCAGAACAGTGAAGTAATCGTAGGCACGGGAACTCCTCCAAGGCAAGAGACTGAGAAATATCAGATAAGGATCGAGGACGGAAGGAGAAAATGGGAGGGTATCAGCCGGGTTGCCGCCTAACCGGCTTGGCCGAGGACAGGAGACCACGCCCATCGAGGGCCGGTTGCAAGGAACAGAGGCAGTAGCGGACAATAGAACGAGTTGGGGAGGCACGAATGGCAAATGATCCGTGTGGACCGGCACCGACATCAAGCGAACCGGTCAAGCCAGGAGCGCGAATGGTGAACTGCGTCAAGTTCGGCAAGGAATTACCTGGGCTGGACCGCGTGCCATGGAAGGGCGAACTGGGCAAGCGCGTGTATGAGAATGTTTCGAAAGAGGCGTGGAAGCTTTGGCTGGAGCACTCGAAGATGATCATGAACGAATACCGCCTGAACCCGCTGGATCCGAATTCGCAAAAAATCATGGAAGAACAGATGGAGCAGTTTTTCTTCGGCGAGGGCGCGAAGTTGCCCGAAGGGTACGTGCCGCCCAAGGCCAAGGGGTAGAGGACAGCTGTAGCCGGCAGCTTTCGGTTTTTGAGGCGCCTCGCGGAAGTCGCGGGCGCCTTTCGGGTTTAGGGGCGATCGGCGGGCGGAACGGAACCCGTAATGGGATGTTCGACGGGAAGACGCGGGGTCAGAGTGACGTCCAGCTGCGAGTGCGCCTGGCGAAGAGCCGCTTCTACCGCCGCGGGCTCCGCCGCCCGCGCAAAGAGAAAACCGAGGTAGCTTGAGCCTTCCGGCCAGGCGGCAACGTAATCATGCAGCCGGGCGGTAATTTCGAGTCCGGTGATGCCGGCTACCCGGCGCGCAGCTTCTTGTCCATCGAGTTTTTCGAAGATTCCGCTGCGGGGCACGGGGATCATCATTACACCGGAAGCGGCTTTTTCGCGTTGAGCGCCGCTACCGGGCATCTGCAAAGCGTGGCGCAGCAGGAGTTCCTCGAGAGTGATGGTTTCGTTGTGGCCGGCGACACGAAAGCGTAGTGCTTGAGCACAAAGTCCGCCGATGGGACGGGGAGCGACTTCGAGGCACCAGACTCGACCGTCGTGAAGGCGAAATTCGGCGTGAAGCGGGCCGTGAGTCAGACCGAGCGCTCTTACGGCACCGAGTAAGGAGCGCTCGATGGCCTGCAGCTGCGTGGCGGGCAGCCGCGACGGCGTCACATAGATCGTCTCCTCGAAATAGGGGCCTTCGAGGGGATCGGGCTTGTCGAAGACCGCGAGGACGCGCAGTTCTCCCTGCGTGAGCAATCCTTCAACCGCTACCTCCGTGCCGGGAAGATAAGCCTCCACAAGAATGTGATCGAGATGAGGCTCGCGGGTGGCGCGGATTTCCGCTGAATCGAGCAAGCGTTTCAAGCGCGCGGCTCCGGCGATGAATTCTTCCCGATTGTTGACGCGTACCACACCCTGACTCGCCGAAAGAGAAAGAGGTTTCAGCACGCAAGGGTATCGGACCCCGAGGAGCGCGGGTTCCGGCAGGGGGTCGAGCGAAACGGTCTGGAACCAAGGGACGGGGAGGCCTGCGTCGCGGAAAACCTCGCGCGTGCGGAGTTTGCTGCGGCAAGCTGCAACGCTTGCGGGATGGTTGTACGGGATGCCCAAGCTGCGAGCGACCAAGGCCGCGGCAGGCACGGGTCGATCTCCAAGAGCGAGGATGCCGTCGACGGTCAGTCCCCGTTGCGCTTCAAGGACAACGTCGGCTGCGGTTTCGGGTGTTTCGAAATGCACGGCGAGGGCTTGGTCGTTCCAGGGGTCGTCGAGTCTCCCGCAGCGATCGGTGACAAAGGCCAGTTCGACGTCCAGTTCTTGAGCTGCGGCGTTGAAGGAACGAGTCTGGTAGCCCAGCTTTGCGGCAAAGAGAAGGACGTGCTTGCGTGATGTCATGGTGCGGATAGCCAAGGCGCTAAAAGCAGACTCCTCGGGCCAGCCGCGCCCTCGGAATGACACGCTTAAGCACTTCAAAGCCTCCTACAGGAAGGTCTCGGCCTGGCGGACAGCTTCCTTCGCTTTGGCGATAGGGACCAACTGGTCCCGCGTCGGTTCGGCTCAACAATACCAGGGCTCGTTCAGAAAGGGCACGGCAGCGCGGGAGGGCAAGGCCGGGGCGGATTTTTCCTCGACGATCTGGTCGGCGGCAAGTTTCGCTGCGCGCCACATGCGTTCGAACGTGGCCTTGCGGCTGCGTTTCAGCTGTTCGCTCGTGGCCGCAATCTCCTGGAGCTCGTCAGAGAGCGCGTCCACCGCAGGGTTGGAGTTCTTCCAGGGGTAGACAAGCGCCTTGGCATCGAATGGTCCGACGAGCTTGCGCACTTCGGCCAGCTCGAGCAGCTTCGAGCCTGCCGGAATGAGCAGACGAATGCCCAGCTGAATAGGTGCAACGGCTTCGACCAGACCGAGGCGATGGAGTTGTTGGAAAAGGTCGAGGCAGCTCTCCATGGTGGTCCAGGGCGTAAAGGGAACAAAGGTAGGCTGAAGCGTGACGCCCGTGCGGAAACAGTTCTCGACGACGCGGAAGAAATCCGCGCGAGTGTGGTTTTTATCGAGCCTGTCGAGCACGGAGTCATCGAGGGATTCGACGGCAGAGACGATGAAGAGGCAGCCGGTCTCGCGAAGAATGGGCAAGAGGTCGGCACCCTGGAGAAGATGTTCAATCTTAATGGTTACGTCATAGGTGAGCTCGGGAAACTCACGATGCAGGGATTCGACGAGCGGAATGGCGTGGCCGACCCCATTGAAGAAGTCGGGATCGCCGAAGGTGACGTGCTGCGCCCCGACGGCGACCTGCTGGCGAATGTCTTCGAGAATGACGTCGCGATCGACAATGCGGAAGACACCGTTGTAAACGGGAACGATCGGGCAGTGGCGGCACAGATGCTTGCAGCCGCGGCTTGCTTCCGTATAGCCCACAGTTCGGTGTTCGCCCGAAGGCAAAACGAGATGCGCGTAGGAACGAAGCGGAGGAAGATCGGATCGGTCCGGAACCTGAAAGCGCAAGCGCGCCAGCGAAATTTGCGAGTCGAGCGGGTGTATCTGCGGAAAAGCGGAAAGGCCGGAAAGATGTTCGGCGAGATCGACCAGGGCCTGTTCGAATTCGCCACCCAGCAGACTCGTGACACCGAGCGCGCGAAAACTTTCAGCGCTCATCGGCGCATAGAGTCCGTAGGCGCAGAGGTGCGCCCTCGCGTTCATGCGCCGAAGGGGCTCGATGAGTTCCAGCGTGAGGCGCGTGGCTGTGTGCATGGGTACGTAGAACGCGACGAGGCCGGCTTCACGCAGAGCCTGTTCGTTCAACGGCTGGCGCGACAGGTCGAGGCAAGTAACCTGATGACCGCGCTTACGCAGCCAAGCAGCGGGCGAAGCCAAGCCAAAGGGTTGCCGTCCCAGTTCGTAGGTTGAGATCAGAACGATCTTCACAGAGCCCTATTATAGCGTTCCCGGCCCCGCGCGTGGATTTCGGTTATGATAGAAGCTCATCGAACAACCGAAAGGAAGTTTCGTATGCCGATCTCCGCAGCAAACTCCTTCAATACCCGCGACAAATTGAACGTTGGAGCGCAGCCGTTTGAGGTACATCGGCTGGAAAAGCTGGAGGCGCAGGGCTTGACGCGGCTCGAAGCACTCCCCTTCTCTTTGCGGATCTTGCTAGAAAACCTTCTGCGCTGCGAAGACGGGCGCTCTGTACGAGCTGACGACATTCAGACGCTCGCGAAATGGGCGCCGGGCGTCGCACAGAAAGAAATCGCATTCATGCCGGCGCGAGTACTGCTGCAGGATTTCACGGGCGTGCCCGCGGTCGTGGACCTGGCGACGATGCGCGAAGCGGTGCAGAAAATGGGAGGCAACCCCAAGCGGATTAACCCGCTGTTTCCAGCGGAGTTGGTAATCGACCACTCGGTGCAAGTGGACAGTTTCGGCAACGTCAATGCCTTCGGGATGAATGCCGAGCTGGAATTTCAGCGTAACGTGGAGCGGTATCAGTTTTTGCGATGGGGGCAGGAAGCGTTCCGGAATTTCAAGGTAGTGCCGCCGGATACGGGGATCTGCCATCAGGTGAACATCGAGTACCTGGCACGCGTGGTGTGCTCGATGCCGAATGGTAATCAGCTCGAGGCCTATCCCGATTCGCTCGTGGGGACAGATTCGCACACGACGATGGTGAATTCGCTCGGGGTGTTCGGCTGGGGCGTCGGCGGCATTGAGGCGGAGGCCGCGATGCTGGGTCAGCCATTTTCAATGCTGGTGCCGGAGGTGGTGGGCTTCAAGCTGCACGGGCGGTTGCGCGAGGGAGCAACGGCGACGGATCTGGTTCTAACCGTAACGGAGATGCTGCGAAAGAAGGGCGTGGTTGGGAAGTTCGTGGAGTTCTACGGTTCTGGACTATCGAGTCTGAGCGTGCCGGACCGTGCCACGATTGCGAACATGGCGCCGGAATATGGCGCGACGATGGGCTTTTTCCCGGTCGACAACGAAACGCTGGCGTATTTGCATTTCACGGGGAGGAGTCAGGAACAAGTCGCGCTCGTGGAAGCCTACTGCAAAGAGCAGATTCTGTTCCGTTCCGACGCCACACCGGACCCTGCGTTCAGCGACCGGCTGGAACTGGATCTGGGCAACGTGGAGCCGACGGTTGCGGGACCGAAGAGGCCCCAGGACCGCGTGGCGCTGAAAAATGCGAAGGCCTCGTTCACGAAGGTGGTGGAGGGCGCAACCTCGAAGGAAGTCTCGGTGAAAAACAACGGCGACGCGTTTCCGCTTTCAAGCGGCGCCGTAGTGATTGCGGCGATTACGAGTTGCACGAACACTTCGAATCCGTCGCTCATGCTGGGAGCGGGACTTGTGGCAAAAAAGGCGGTGGAGCGCGGGTTGCGGGTGAAACCGTGGGTAAAAACGAGCCTTGCGCCTGGTTCGAAAGTGGTAACGGATTATTTGCAGGCTTCGGGCTTGATGAACTATCTCGAGCAATTGAAGTTTCATCTTGTCGGTTACGGTTGCACGACGTGCATCGGCAACAGCGGCCCGTTGCCGGAACCGATTGGCGCGGCGATCAAAGAAAACAACATGGTGGCCGTGGCGGTGTTGAGCGGCAACCGCAATTTTGAGGGGCGCGTGCATCCACTGGTGCGAGCGAACTATCTGGCATCGCCGCCGCTCGTGGTTGCCTATGCGCTTGCCGGGCGCATGGACATGGACCTGACGAGCGAGCCGCTGGGGACGGACAAGGCCGGCAAGCCCGTGTACTTGCGGGAAATTTGGCCGTCAGCGCAGGAAGTAGAAGCTACCGTGCGCTCGGCGGTTTCGGCCGAGCAGTACCGCAAGGGGTACAGCGCGGTGTTCGAGGGTGACGCGCGGTGGAAAGCAATGCCGGTGCCTGCGGGCGATCTTTACCAGTGGAATAGCAAGTCCACCTACATCAAGATGCCGCCTTATTTCGAGAATATGCCCAAGATAGCGCCGGCACTCGCGGACATCCACGGAGCGCGTGTGCTGGCAGTGCTCGGGGATAGCGTGACCACGGACCACATTTCTCCGGCGGGTTCGATCGCGGTGGATTCGCCGGCAGGAAAATATCTGATCGCCAACGGCGTGAAGCCGCACGAGTTCAATTCCTATGGCGCGCGCCGCGGCAATCACGAAGTGATGATGCGCGGAACTTTCGCCAATATACGGCTGCGAAATCAGCTGGCGCCGGGAACCGAAGGGAGTTGGACGCTGCACTTGCCCGACGGGGAGAAGATGTACATTTACGATGCTTCGGTTAAGTATCGTGAGGACGGGGTACCGCTGCTGGTGATCGCGGGGAAGGAATACGGTTCCGGGTCGTCTCGCGACTGGGCCGCAAAAGGCACGCGTCTGCTGGGGATTCGCGCAGTACTGGCCGAAAGCTACGAACGCATCCACCGGAGCAACCTGGTGGGCATGGGCGTACTACCACTGGAATTCAAGGCAGGAGAAAACCGCGAGTCGCTCGGCCTGACCGGGCACGAAGTTTTTGATATTGAGGGCATCTCTTCACTAAAGCCTCGGATGGAGGCGAGCGTGAGGGCGAAATCGGCCGACGGGAAGGTAAAGGCACTCAGCGCCGTAGTGCGCGTGGACACCCCGGATGAAGTGTCGTATTACCGGCACGGCGGCATATTGCAGTATGTGCTGCGGCAAATGGTGAGCTAGGCAGGCCAGGCTGATCAGGATGATTCAAACGTACTCGGCTGAGCGGCCCCAAGTTGTCCTCGCGCACCCCAATACCGGGAGATTCAGCGCGCGTCACGCTCGCGGCCGATGTCGATGGCGGAATAACTTCGCCAGGCGCTGAACGCGCGCCGGGCGGGAACCCTCGAAAATGCGACTGACATCGGGCAGGGTTGCGGAAGCGTCGGACGTCTATGGTCTTGGTCGATTCCAAGATTCCGACGGTTTCCCACGCGCCTCTAGGAGTCCCGATACTTCGAGAGGCTTGGTCGCATTCAGCTGCGGCCGGCGCGCTTTTGGGCCATGGCCAGGCCGCGGGGGGTTGGTAGCAGAAGTACCGACAGCAGGCCCTCGGCCTCGAGGCGCAGCGCGGCTTCGCGCACGGTTTTCATCGCCGAGCTTGCATCGTGCAGGAGGATGATTCCGTAAGGGTTCATCTGGGGAAGAAAGCGGCGAACTTCCTGCTCGCGGAGTGGCGCGTCGCTATCGCAGAAAAGCATGTCGATGCGGCCAGAGACGTTCATTTCCAGGCTGGACTCGTTACGCGCGTCGATCCACCTCGCGAGGCCAGATTCGGCGAAGCGCTTTTTTGCGGCGCCGTAGATCTTTTTGTCGAATTCGCAGGTGATCACCCGGCCCACGCCGTTTTCTTTCAAGCCCTCGGCGATGCGGAGTGTGCTGAGACCGGAAAACGTGCCCGTTTCGACGACCAGTTCCGGCTTGATTGTGGTGACCACCGCTTTCAGAAAATTGAGGACTTCTACTTCAGCGCTCATGGAGTCGTACATGTGCCACCGTTCGGGATGTGGGCATTCGGGAGTGGGACGATGATACTCGGGCTGCAGGACATCGCCACGGGAACAGATATGATCGACAATGCGGTGCTCTTTCTTCAGCGCGTGGTACCGGCCTTTAATACGCCAAAGAAACACCGCGCCGGCAAGAATGGAAAGCACACTGGCGACCTGCGCATTGGACATGCCGAAAATCCATGGCGGGTTGATGCGGATGATTTCGACGAGGAAACGGGCGATTCCGGTTAGGATCAGGTAATTGCAAAAGATTTCGCCCCTGGCTTTTGGACCTTTGACTGCCTTGGTGCCCATGTGCCATAGGAATGCGCCAATGGCGCACCAAACCAGAAATTCGTAAAGCGGCGCGGGATGCACGCGCTCGCTCGTGGGCACGACGCCGTTCGGAAAACTCATGCCCCAGGGAAGCGAAGTAGGCTTGCCGTAGTCGCCGTCGCCTGAAAGGAAGCAGCCAATGCGTCCGATGGCATAGCCGAAGGCTGCCGCGGGCGAACAAGCGTCGAGAAACTCGAGAAGGGGAAGCCTGGCGCGCCAACCAAGCAGCAGCAAGGTGCCAAATCCGCCAAGGAATCCGCCGAACCAGGCGAAGCCGTAGCGACTGAACAGCAGCGGCCACGGATCTGCAAGGAAAACGCCGGGATCTTCGAGCAGATGGTAGAGCTTTGCTCCGAGAATTCCCGCCAAGCCGGCAGCGGTGACCATTGCAAACGCGTCGGCCTTGAACCCGCGCCTCGCAAAATCGGCCTGCAGGATATAGGCAGAGGTGATTAGCGCCAGGGCGACCATCAATCCGAATGTGGGGACCGTGAGCGGCCCTAAATGAAGGTAAGGAATCATCTCGTGGGTGTACGTGAGTGTCTACGGAAGTATACACGACGCATCGCGGATGGCCGGCGTCAGGAACGATAATGGAGAAGCAGGCCGATGGCCAGCCAGATGCCAAGCGCGATCCACTCCGCTAAGGAGAAGTGACCCGGAAAGATCGGCAGCAACTTCATCAAAACGAGCAGCAACGAAACGGCCATGCCCAAACCAGCGGTCAGGCGGAGGAGCACGCTCCTTTCGACCATATAAAAGGATAGGCACGCGGCCAGCCAGCCAAACGCCGAGGCCATGGAGCCGACTTCGGTGACCGGTACAAGGAGGGCATCTCCGAGCAGCAAGCCAGCGAGAGTTGCGACGGAGACGGCGAGAATGGCGGCCGTTGGTGTTTGATATGCGGGTTGCACTTTGGCGAACACGGGAGAGATGGTCCTTCTGCGGCCATAGGCGAACAGGAGGCGCGTGGCCGCCACGAAATTGCCGTTGAAAACCTGCAGGAGTCCGACAAGCGAAATGGCCAGAATGACGCGAGCGATCTTTACCGAATGCGCTCCTTGTTCGAAGGCGATCGCCGTCGCGAACCGCTGGCCGACGAGACCTTGCCATGGGGCAATGTAGGAAACTGCACCAATAACGAGTACGTAGAAGCCAGCGCCGACCAGGAGCGCCATGGCGATGGCTTTGAAGAAGTCGCCCGGCGGGAACCCTGGATGAGCCTCTTCCGCCACCTTGGGCACGGACTCAAAGCCGGTGACGAAATACGGGACGATTTGCAGGGTGAGCAGGACCGACACCAGGGGCGCATGACTGAACAGGGGCTGGAGGTGCGCCGGGGCGCCGCTCCGGCCACTGATGACGACCATCACAAAAAACACCAACAGGACGGCGGAGGTGGCCCAGTTCTGGAAGGTAGCGCTGGCACGGACGCCCCGATAATTCAAATAGCCGAGAAAAAGCGTGAGCAGCAGGCCGAGGAGCAGGCGAGGAAGAAAGACAGGCACGCCGGCAACGCGGTAGAGTTCGATGGCATCGAGCTGAGGAAAAAGATAGGCCGCCAATTTGCCGACCGCGACCGCTTCCCAAGGGCACACGATGAGGTAGGCGAGGAGCATAATCCAGCCGGTTAAGTAGGCGACAAAAGGCGGAAACACCTCGGCGGTGTAGGCGGCTTCTCCCGCAGCGTCGGGGAGACGGCGCACCCATTGGCCATAGGTATAGCCGACGGGAAGCAAGAGAATGCCGCCGAGGGCAAAACCCAGCATGGCGCCGAGCGGGCCGCCGCGACCGAGCCAGTCGTCCATCAAGACGACCCATCCCGTGCCGATCATAGTGCCGAATCCGAGAGCGAAATAATTCCACAGGCTGAGCTTGCGCGCGAGTGTGGGCATTTAGGGCACGCCGCGATGCCGGGGGTTCCGAGGTTTGCGCACTGGTGTCGTATGCTATGGGGCCCAGCGAGACAAGTCAACGCGCTGGGGCTGTGGAAGATGGTTGGTCCCTCCGGCAAGCGAAGGTACAGAGCAGAGGGCCGCTCAAAGTCATTTGGCAGCCAGTTGGAATTCGTGGAAAGAGCGGCGACCGTTCGAAGCTCAGGACCGGCAAGCCGCCGCGCGCCAAAGAAAACTAACTCAGGAGCCGGGGGTGGTGGAGTCGGGAGGGTCGTCGTAGAGGTCTTCGTTGAATTGGTTGCGCTTCTTGTAGGCCATCCAGGCGATGCCGCAACAGATAAGCGTTGGGGGGATAGCGAGGATCAGAATACCGCTGCGGAGTGCAGCGATCATGCGGGAACCTGAACCTGCGGCCTGGGTATAGCAAAGAGCGCAATTCTGAGCGCAGGTCAGCGCCGGGGTAAGGAGGAAAGCGACGGGAGCCATACAGCGAAGGCCCGCCCGAAGTTTATCAGTCATTTGTGCTTCGCTCCTTCAAAAGGCTCTTCCTGAACCGAACGGCGGACCCGCGCCCTATCGAGTCGCCACACGCGCAAGGGACAGGCTACTGCGACGGAGGGTGCATGTGCAACAGGCGGACGCTGTCGGACCAGATCATGTTCATCATCAGGAGCACGAAAATAGTCACCGGAATCAGCGTCAGAAACAAGCCTCGGCGCTCCTCGGCGAGATGCATGAAGTACATCAGGCCGAGAGAAGCGCTCGAGAGCGCCAGCAGAAGCAGCATCACCACCAGCGATCCGGTCGAGAAGTTGCGGAAAGCCAGAAAGACTTCCACGAGAAAGATAGCGATGAGAACGAAATAGACGGGAAGATATTTGCGGATCACGTTGCCAGAAACCGAAGCGGCGCTCATGGTCTCTCCTTCTGAGATCAACGGGCAAAATTCGTGAGATAAACGAGCGGCACAACGAACATCCAGACCAGATCGACGAAGTGCCAGTACAGGCCCGTGGTTTCGACGTGGCTCGGAGTAAGCCGGTCAGCGGAATACTTGGAAGCGACGATGAAGAGGGCGACAACGCCACTGATGACGTGAAGCAGGTGAAGCCCGGTAATGGTGAAGAAGGTCTGGCCAAAGAGGCCGGAGCTGAGCGTGATGCCGCGCCGAAACAGCTCGAACCATTCGCGGAGGTGCAAGAGAGCGAAGAGAGCACCCAAGGCCATGGTGGAGTAAAGAAAACGCAAGGCCTTGGGTTTGTCCCCAGCCTTGGACGAATCGACAGCCCCCAGCATCGTCAGGCTGCTGGTAATCAGGACGACGGTCATAAGGATGACGTTGATGACGCTGCCGGACTCGAACGGGCGCGTCCAATTCGGCGAGGCGACGCGTAGGTAGCCGTAGGCGAACAGGAAAGCGCCAAAAGTGACGGCATCCGAGATAATGAACAGCCACATGGTGAACTTGCGTGAAGGGATTCGATAAGGCGATTCTTCAAACAGAGCGCCATGCCCGTGGATGGCCAGTTCCGACTCGCTCACGGCTTGTTCCCCCTTCTTCATGAAGACAGCTTCCTTCATAGCTACAGCTTCATCCGGCACAGCAGGAACAGATAGACCCAGAGCACGGACATGAAGTGCCAGTAAATGGCCGTGTTCTCAAAAAGCGAGCGGCGAAGCGCGGAATGGCCGGCCGTAAGGCGACCGGCAAGATAGACGAGAGCGGCTATACCGGCAAACACATGAAGCGCATGGATAAGAGTCAGCAAATAGAAGAATGAGCTGTTGGGACTGGTGGCCAGGTAGATACCTTGCGCGCGCAGATCGCGCCAGGCGGCAAACTGGCCAACGCAAAAGGCCAAGCCGAGAAGGAGCGTCAGAAAGACCCAAGCGCCGGCCCTGTGCGCGCCGCGAGACGCGAACGGCCAGGAGGCAGCCAACAAGCGGCGGGCCACCTCAAGAGTGGCGCTGCTGGCCAGCAGAATCGACGTATTAAGGTAAAGTACAGAAGGCAAAACGATGTGGGTCCAATCCGTCGTGCCCTCGCGGACGAAAAGCGCGCTGCTGAAGGCCGCAAAACTCATGGTAATGGCAAAGAGCCCAACCCAGATGCCGCTGCGCGAGGCGCGGTCCTGCCGCGTCGTGAGGACAACGGAGTTGCGCTTCGCCTGGTGGAGCGCGGCCGCATGCGGGTTCGCCGGCGTAGCAATCGTGAAAGACATAATCTCCTAGTTCCTAGAAGTAGGCACGCGGCGCGAGGCTTGGGAGTCAGCGCGCCGCACCCCCCTCTGCTTCAGTCACCGCTCACGATGACTTGTTCTGGCGAGTCCTGCATCACAAAGTCGCCCTTTGAGCCCTTAACGCCATACTGGTAGGGGTCGTGATAGACGACCGGATGTTTGCCACCGAAGTTGTTCCACGGCGGCGGAGAAGGAATGCTCCATTCGAGGGACGTGGCGTTCCACGGGTTTTCCGCAGCAGGCTTCCCCTTGAACCGACTGTAGATCAGGTTGTAGAGAAAAATGAGTTGGCCCGCCCCCGTGAGCAGCGCACAAACGGTGATGAACTTGTGCCAACCGATGTACGGCGCCATGAAGTCGTCGACGAAGGACTGATAGCGGCGCACGTTACCGATGAGGCCAAGATAATGGAAGGGCATAAAGATGCAGTAGGTACCGATGAAGGTGATCCAGAAGTGCAGTTTGCCGAGCGTCTCGTCCATCATGCGGCCGGTCATTTTCGGGAACCAGAAGTAGGTTCCGGCGAACACGCCAAAAAGTGAGGCCACGCCCATGACCATGTGGAAATGACCAACGACGAAGTAGGTCGCGTGCAAATAAATGTCAATCGAAGGCTGGGCGAGGAAGAAGCCGCTAACGCCGCCGGCGACAAACATGGAAATGAAACCGAGTGCAAACAGGGACGCGGAATTGATCTGGATCCTTGCGCCATAGAGACTACCGAGCCAGATTAGGACCAGCACGGTCGCTGGAATGGTGATGGTCAGCGTTGGGAAGGAGAACGCCAACGCGGAAGTCGGGTTCATGCCGCTGAGAAACATGTGATGGCCCCAAACCATGTAACTCAGGAAGCCGATGGACATCATGGAGTAAATGACCACTTTGTGGCTGAGGAGCGGCTTGCGCAAGCTGTTGACGAGAATGTGCGAAATAATTCCCATCGATGGGAGGATGGCGATGTAGACCTCGGGATGGCCGAAGAACCAGAACAGGTGCTGCCACAGCAAGGGCGAACCACCGGCGTGCGGCTGCACACGGTCGCTGATCACTAAGCCCGCCGGGATGAAGAAGCTCGTGCCAGCGTGGCGGTCAAGAATCAGCAGAATGCAAGCCGGGAGCAAAACGGCAAAGGCCAGCAAAGCGATGCAGGAAGTGATGAACCAGGCCCAGGTCGAGAGCGGCATGCGCATAAGCGTCATGCCTTTGGCCCGCAGGTCCAAGGTTGTGGCGATGAAATTCAAGGCGCCAAGCAAGGAACCGATGCAGAACAGGGCGATTGATATGCCCCAAAGGCTCATGCCGTATTCCATGCCGGGTCCGGCGTCCCTGCCGACGGCGCTGAGAGGAGCGTAGCTGGTCCATCCGGAAATCGGCGGGCCGTCCGGGATGAAAAATGCCAGCATCAAGACGAGCCAGGCGGCGAAGGTGGTCCAGAAAGACATCATGTTGAAGCGCGGAAAGGCCATGTCTTCGGCACCAATCTGGATGGGAAGGAAGTAATTTCCGAAAGCCGCGAACGGCGCATTCGTCAGGACGAAGAAGACCATGAGCGTTCCGTGCATGGTCAGAAGAGACAAATAGTATTCCGGCGTAATGATACCGCCGGGCGCACCGCCCTTTGAGAGCAACTCGAGACCGGGGATTCTCGCCGTCGGCCAGACCAGGTGGATGCGCATCAGCCAGGAGAGGAGCATGCCTGTGAAGACCGAAGCCAGCGCCAGTCCGTAATATTGCTTTCCGATTACCTTGTGGTCCAGGCTGAAGACATACCTCCGGAGAAAGCCTTCGGGTGGCGCCTGCACATGAGCCTGTTCAACCGAACCTTCCGCCATCGGATCACCTCGTTCGAGAACTGCCGCCGAACCGACGACTGTCACCATTCGCGGAGCGGCGAGCAGATTCTTTGCTACTACTGGGCCGACTGCTCCTTCTGCCACTTGTCGTAATCTTCTTGTGACATCACGTTCAGATAAGCCTTCATGTTGTAATGGCCGAGGCCGCACAACTGGGTGCAAACGATTTCGTATTTGCCGATTTCTGTCGCGGTGAAGTGAAGGGAAAGGTCGAGCCCGGGAACGAAGTCCTGCTGGATGCGAAGCTCGCGAATGTAGAAGGAATGACCGACGTCTTTGGCGTGCATCAAAAGCTGCACCTCGCGGTTCACGGGCACAACCAGCTGGCCGGACACAATATCGTCGCGAGCCGCGACGTCATTGGCCGGATCGAGGCCGAAATAGTTCTGATTGCCCTCGTCGATCTTCTCGGGATGGATTGTGCCGAACTGCCCGTCGGGGCCCGGGTAGCGGAAGTAAAAGGCAAACTGCTCGGCTTGGGCCTGGACCTGAAGGGCTCCGGGAGCCGGCGAAGTGAAATAAACGTTGGCCCAGGCTTTTTGGCCCATGACGCCAAGCGCCAGGATTTCCGTGCCCACGAGAACGAAAGCGGCAATGACCAGAATCCTCGCGCCACCTGGAAAGTTCTTGAGCGGGCTGCCTTCCTTGCGGCCGGTGAAAGACCACACAAAAAAGGCGAGAACCAGCTGGGCGCCGAGGAAAGAGAAGCCGGCTTCGAGCATGGTGTCCTTGATCTGTTCATCGATGGCGTGCCCGTGCGTCGAGATATCCTTTGGCAATTCGAACATGTTGGTGACAATCGGGTACGCGGAAGCCAGAGCGATGATCAGCAGAACGATTGCTAATAGTTTTCCCATCGGTCCTCGCCTCCACCCCGAAAACAAGGCCGCCAACAGTCAATTCCGTAGACGGCCGGACGGCAACTGCCAAAAAACCAGAGCGAATTAGTAAGGCTTGGCCTTAAACACGAAGCTAATGGTCTTGCTCTCACTGCCGCTGATGGTCACATCCTGTGTCTGTTCGCCATAAGACTCGTGCCAGGCGGTGATGGTGTATTTCCCCGGCGGCAAATTCGCCAGGGAGAAGGCGCCGCCATCGCCAGTGACCGCAAAATGAGAATTCTTCAAAACCGCAAAGTTGCCATGCATCCAGGGATGCACATTGCACTTCACCGGAAAGATTTCATGCTTGTCGTACTTCTCGGTGATCGGGGGAGTCCCCGGAGGTTGCGACTTGTTCCACTCCCGGTTTAGTTTTGGGAGCGGGTGGATGTTGTGCGAGGTCTGGTCCTCGTTGGCGATCTTGATTTCCTGATTGACCTGGAAGGCCAGAACATGAGGGATGTAGCGGCAACCCTTTTGAGTGAAAACCGCGGCCGTGGATGGCGCAGCGTCATCGGGAGCGCCGGCAGAAACATAGACAACGACGTTCTCCAAGCTATTACCGGCGCCAGTAACAACCGTTTCAGCTAATGGAGGTGTGGTGTGCATTTTGGCGCACGACGGCTCCTTGGACATGTCGATTGGTTTCATTTTTGCCGGTGTGCCTTCGTAGGTGACTTTGCCGCTGATAGTGCCGCCTGCCGGCTTCGGCCCCGCGACGGCAACGCCCGAAGCAGCAACCAGCACCAGTCCCGACATGAAGATGTGTTTCATTCGCATTCGAGTACCTCCCTCCTGACCAAACAAAGACTACGGGTGAATGGGGTTGCCGGTGTAGGTGTTGCGCACGCGCTCGGCCTTGACGATGGCCGCACCTTCCGGGGTGCTTTCCCACAACGCCAGTTCAGGGCTCTGGTGCCAGATCTGCAGCGTACGCAGGTAGTGCACGAGGTCCCAGGCTTCCTCCGGCTTGACGACATCGGCAAACGACGGCATAGGCGTGCCGTCCAAACCGGTCATGAAGATTTTGTAGAGGTCACTGTTCGAGGTACCGCACTTGAAGCGGTACCCCGTGTAAAAGTTGTACGGCCGAATCGGCTGGTCATTGCTGTCAGTGAGAGTATTTGCTGCAGGCCCATCGCCGCGCCCTTCCGAACCGTGGCATTTCCAACATTCGAGTTTCTGGTACAGAGCCTTGCCGTGCTTGATGCTGTCGAGGGAGAGGGCCGGTTCGGGCGGCACCGGGATGGGCTCGCCCGGCTTGTCGGTAACCCACCGGGCAGAGAACGTTTTGATGAAGGCGACCAGATCGGCGCGGTTCTGCGCGGTGAGCGTGGCCCAACCGGGCATGTTGGTGGTGATAAAGCCCCGCGTGAGGGAATCGTA
>DATFTB010000201.1:0-6183 GCA_035262325.1 Candidatus Acidiferrum sp. | reverse complement strand
CAGGAAGGTTTGGGCGATCCGAAGTATCGCGCCTGTCCGCTGCTGAAGCAGTATGTGGCGGCGGGCTGGCTGGGGCGGAAAACGGGGCGCGGCTTCTATTCTTATGGCTGATCGGTGGCATCAGCCAGGTCAGTGCCAGCGACGGATCGTCTGGCCAAGCTCAAGATGGACCAAGCGGCGTGGGCAGCCGCTGTAGATCCGGCGGGAAGCATTGACACGGCGGGCGGGGGGTGGAGCCCTATGCCAGGGAAGAGAATGTAACAGCAGCGGGCTTACCTGCCACTTAAAAGAAGTAGTCCGCGCCCGCAATTTTATCGTGGCGCAGAAGCGAGCTTGGAGGCGAATGTGAGGCGAATATAATATTTGCTTTTTGTTCGCCATTTAGCTAGACTGGGCCCCGTAAGTTTTCAACAGCTGCACAATGCTCCAGGTGCGGACCGAGGTGCGGGAGCTCATCTAACGTGAGAGACTCGGGTTGAGCTAACGGGAGCTAGGCTCGAGGCGCCGACCGGTGGGCACGATGTGGCAGCGACGGCGGGGCAGGTCGAGCTTGCGCAGAGCGGTTGAAGATTTGCGGCTCCGGCCGGAGGTCGGAGCGAGCATTCGGCGGATGGAGAAAAATAGGGCTCGCAATCTAGGACGAAATGGCAATATTTAATTATCGTAACGTCTGTTCCCGACGCCCTTTTGAGAAGGCGAACCCCGAAGCCTCATTCGCAAAATTCCTAATTTCCTCGACCGAGGTGAGAAATGGCAGATGAACGCACGAAGTTGCTGGAAGCGGCGATATCGCAGATCGAGAAGTCCTACGGCAAGGGCTCGATCATGCGGCTCGGCAGCAAAGATGTGCTGGTACCGGTGAATGTCATTCCGTCGGGATGCCTGTCGCTGGATGCGGCGCTGGGCGTGGGAGGGTTTCCCCGGGGGCGCGTGATTGAGATTTACGGGCCGGAATCGGGGGGTAAGACGACCCTGACGCTGCACGTAATTGCGGAGGCGCAGAAATTGGGTGGGCAGGCCGCGTTCATCGATGCGGAACATGCGCTGGACCCGGTGTACGCGCGAAAGTTGGGTGTGGATGTGGACAATTTGCTCGTCTCGCAGCCGGACCATGGCGAGCAGGCTCTGGAAATCGCGGAAACGCTGATCCGTTCGGGCGGTGTGGACGTGGTGGTCGTGGACTCGGTGGCAGCGCTGGTGCCGAAGGCCGAACTCGAAGGTGAAATGGGCGAGCCACAGATGGGTTTGCAGGCGCGGCTGATGTCGCAGGCGTTGCGCAAGCTGACGGCAATTGTTTCGAAGTCGAAGACCTGCCTGATTTTTATCAATCAGATACGCGAAAAGATTGGCGTGATGTTCGGGAACCCGGAGACGACCACCGGCGGGCGAGCGCTAAAGTTTTACGCGTCGATGAGAGTGGATATCCGGCGCGTGCAGGCGATCAAAGAGGGCGACCGCGTCGTTGGTTCGCGCACGCGGGCGAAGGTGGTAAAGAACAAGGTGGCGGCGCCGTTCCGTGAGGCGGAATTCGACATCCTGTACGGCGAGGGGATTTCTGGCGAAAGCGATTTGCTGGACCTCGGTGTCGAGAAGAGCGTGGTCGAGAAATCCGGTACCTGGCTGAGCTTTGGCGGCGAGCGCATGGGCCAGGGCCGCGAGAATGCACGTGTGTTTCTGAAGGAGAACAAGGACGTCCGCGAGAAGCTCGAAAACGTTTTGCGGAAGAAAATGGAGATGCCCGCTGCAGGCCAGAACCAGAACGCGTCGGGAGCAAACGGCCATGCAGGCACTGCGCATGGAGGGGAAAAGCCACCGATGAAGGCGGCAGCGGCAGCGGCGACATCGGATGCGAAGGGAAGGCCGGCACGGTAAGCGAGCGCTTTCTTCGACGGTAGGGAAGGCTGACTCCGCGCGTTCCTTTTTGTTTTGCGGATGTTGCAGAGCCGGAAGTGCGTGAGTATGGTTTCAAAGGGACCCGAGGGCCCAGGTTCGGGAAAGGCCACCTGCCTTAAGGCTGAACGCGGGGACAGCCGTTCAAAATAAAGCACATAAAGACGTACTGGACCTAGTTATCTATTGTCGCGATAGAACGAAGTTGCGTAAACTACGTCTCAGTTTGCGAGCGCCCCTCCTTTGGAGATGAGAGGGCTGACATGAGACAGTAGTGAGCGCTTTGGAATGTAGCCGAGCGAGAGAGCGGTCAGAAGTGCCCAACAGAGAGGTGGGTTGACGGGTCGATTGCTGTTGAGGTAGATTCTCGGCGCCATCCTGGACCACGATGCGTCTCGTATCGGTCCAAAAAGGGTTAAATGGTCAGGCAACTTAGAAAACTGGTTACTATAGGAGTGTTGGTAGCGGCGTTGCTTGTGCCGTTGCCTGACGCGGGGCCCGCCGCGAAGGCGATTGAAAGCTCCAGCTCGTCGAAATCCAAGTCAACGAAAACATCGAAATTGCGGAAACGGCTTTTGCCGTCACGCTATCGCGGTTACGCGCCGACGTACGCGGATTCGGTGAGCGCGGATGATCCGAGCTTCGATGACCCGGTGGTGCGCGAAGCTGCGGTTTCTGCCCTGGGTCGATATAACGGATCGGTTGTGGCTGTGGATCCGAACACCGGGCGCATCCTGGCGGTTGTGAATCAAAGAATTGCGTTCAGCGACGGGTACATCCCATGCTCCACCATCAAGCCGACGATCGCGATTGCAGCGCTCGAGGAAAATGTAATTACGAACGATACGATGTTGAAAGTCGGCCGCCGCAAGTACATGAATCTGACGGAAGCGCTGGCACACTCGAACAATGTATTCTTCGAGGAGTTGGGCCGCCGCATGGGATTCGACACGGTGTCAAAGTACGGTCGGCTGCTGGGGCTTGGCGAACTCTCGGGATACAACCTGCCGGATGAGCATCCGGGTTCGTTCCCGACGCAGCCGCCGGCGTTCGGCGGGGTGGCGCGGATGTCGAGCTTTGGCGAAGGGATTCAGATTACGCCCCTGCAACTGGCCGCAATCGCGGCTGCTTTTGCAAACGGTGGAACGCTTTATTACCTGCAATATCCCCACTCGCGGGAGGAGGCTCAGAATTTTGAGCCGCGGGTCAAGCGGGATTTGAATATCAGCAACGTACTGCCGCAAGTTCGTGAAGGAATGCTCGCAGCGGTTCTGTACGGCACGGGCCGCCTGAGCTATGACGCGGGCGGAGAGGAAACACCGCTTGGCAAAACCGGCACTTGCGATGACCGAGCCAATCCCTCGAGGATCGGATGGTTTGTCAGCTACGCCGACGAGGCCCATCCAAAGATTGCGCTCGCGGTGCTGTTGCGCGGGAATACGCGGCGGGTAAAGGGCCCGACGGCGGCACAGGTTGCGGGAGTCATTTACCGGAAGCTGCGCGAACAGAATTATTTTGGAGAGACCTCGAAGGGCGCCGCCGTTCCTACACCTTCATCCGGAAAGTAGTTCGATCCCGAAAAAATCACCGGGGCGTGATCCGAGGGCAGCCGGTTGTCGCGTGACCGATCGCATGGCAGCGGACGGTCGTCCTTCGAAGCGGGGTGTGCAGTGCCTGCGTGGGGCAGGAGGAGATCCGAGAGGCGTATTTCCGCTGATAGGTCAGCGAATGGCAAGGCTCAGTAGATGATGGGCATCTTGGAGAAATCGGATTCTCCGTCTTCGGTGACGCGGAGAATGAGGAGCGTGCGATCGTCATGCGGCGGCCGCCCGGGGCCGGCGTGCTCGTCGGTGGCTTTGACGATGCGCTGCGCGACGGTGTAGCCAGGATCGGTTGGCGCGACCTCAGCGAGCAACAACTTGAGGCGCTCGATCCCGAACTCTTCCAGTTCGGGGTTCATCGATTCATGTATGCCGTCCGAGGCGAACACGACCACATCGCCCGGAATCAAGGCGAGGGTCTGGTCCTCGTATTCGGCCTCGGGCAGGAGGCCCAGAGGCATCCCAGAGACATTGATTTCGGTGACTTCTCCGCCGCGGACAAGAAGAGGGAGCGTGCCGCCGGCGTTGGCGATGGACAGCTCTCGAAGAGCGGCGTCGTAGACCGCGAAGTGCATGGCAATGAAACGAGCGTCCAGGCGAGCAGCGAGCAAGCGGCTGTTGAGTTGAGTGAGCATTTCCGCGGGTGACGCTTCGCTGTTGTGGACCAATTCGCGCAAGATGCCAATGGCAAGGGAGCCGTAGAGGGCGGCGGCGGTGCCTTTGCCGGAGACGTCGCCATTGGCGATCGCGAGGCGACCTATGCCATAGGGCAGCAGATCGTAGAAGTCACCACCGAGTTCGCGTGCTGGAACGTAGGCCGTAGCCAGATCGAGGCCGGGAACTTCGCGCGCACCGGACGGCAGGAGCTGGCGCTGGATCTCGCGAGCGGTTTCGAGATCGTTCAGCAGGCGAGTCTGATTTTCCCGGGCTTCCTCGAAGAGGCGAGAGTTTTCCAAGGCTACGGCGACGTAGGAGCCGAGAATGTTCAAGAGACGCTCGTGCTCTGCGGAGAAAGCCTGAGGCTTGGTGCTCTCAAGGTCGAGAACCCCGATGAGGCGGTTTTGCAGAAGGAGGGGTACGACCAGCTCCGAGCGTACTTCGACGTCGGTTCCGCAGGACAAATAGCGCGGATCGAGCTGCATATCGACGATGCGGATGGTGCGGCGTTCGGCGGCAGCGGTCCCGGTGATGCCCTGATGAAGAGGCATCTCGAAGCGGGAGGGAATGGCATCCTGAAAGCGCATAGAGAAAACGCTCTCGAGGACTTGCTTGGATTCGTTCCAGGGCATGACCGTGAAGACGTCGTAGTCCACAAGCTTTTTGACGCGCTCGGCGATGCGGCGCAAGAGCTCGCCGCGATCGAGGATCGAGGTGAGCTCATGGCTGATCTCGTAGAGAAGGCTGAGCGTCTCGCCCTGCTGGGGCTGGGGGATAGAAAGGTCGGGACCAGCAGGGTCGGCGTCACCCAAGAGGGAGAACGGGATGAGATGATTGTCCGAATCCATGGGAATTATTGTAACTACTCCCGTTAGATGTGGTGGCAAAAAGATCGTTTCATAGAAACGGGAATTTAGCGAGAATTAGTCAGGGCCGGCCGCCTAAGCCAGCGCAAAGGGACCCCGATGGCCAGGACGGTGCGCCTTGCACATGGCGGGCGTATTCCGGACGAAGCACGAGGCAGACCACCCTGCGAATGTTATCGCTTTGAGCCAAGCTTTGTGCTCGCCGAAATGAACTCGAAGCCGGGGCGTCCGAAGCGAATCAACCGGGAGAACTCGGGCGATTGGCCGGCCTGCCGGGCCGCCGCGTTGATGTGGGCGGACTCCTTCAACTCCGGGAAGGGCAGTCCACCCGCGAAGTTTCCGCCACGATAGAGCATTTCGTCGCCGCGCCCGTTGAGCAAAATTCGCCAGTCGTATAGGGGGGTGCCAACAGGGAGGCGGCCGGTTGCGGCCATGGACGAAAAGATGCTGGTAGTGCAGTTGCGCGTAACGGCGTTGTACCACTCGGGGTGGTTGCGAAGACGGTTGGCGTGCTCGAGAAATTGGAGAAAGAGCTGGCGTGCCCACTGAGGGCCTGCAGTTGTGTGGAAGAGGTAAACCTCTTCGCCAGTGCGGTAGTTGGTGCGCAGACGGATGACGTCGCGTTCGTCGGAGAAGATGTAGATCAGCTCGTATTGGCGGAAAAATGCTGCCAGGGCGGAGTAGGCTTCACCGATTTCCTTGCGGGTTTCGATGGAGGTCGCCACGTAGCTGTCGTCGCCGAACTGGAAGCTGACGATGGGGTGAGCAATGTAGGGCGAGCCCCAATAGCTAACCGCGAGATCGATACCGCGAAGCTCGGAGAGGTCCACGGTCTTCGTGAGCCATTGGCAGCTGAAGTCGAACTCGGCACGGTAGTCGCAGAAGCGGAAATTGTGGATGGTGATCTTGTCGCCGTCGACTTCGGCCCAGGGAGCTTCGGAGACGTCGAGTTGCCAAGGCCGATTGTTGGAGGGCTTAAGCGCGAGCCACCACGTGAGCACGGCCGCGAAACCCACAGCACAGATGGCGAACCGTCGGAAATGGTTGGATACACGGCTAGCCACAAACAGGATCAAGGCCGCATAAGAAATACCGGCCAGATGCTTGATAGTCGGCAGCGTCAGGTCGAGGGTTAGGGCCGCCGCCGCCCACAACGTGAGCAGGCCTGC
>DATFTB010000200.1:0-6238 GCA_035262325.1 Candidatus Acidiferrum sp. | reverse complement strand
AGGCAGGACGAATTCCTTGCTCCGCAGCACGGCCAGCTCGGGAAGAAACTGCATCGTCAACGCGTTGTCAGCTCCGAGCGAGAGAACGCGAGGCAGGGACATCGAACCCGCCCAACCGGCTGCGCTGAACTGTGCTTCGGGCCGCGTCTCCGGAATCCAGCCCCACAGAATCCGGCGCTGCTTCGCGTCAAGCTGGCTCTTCGGGGCATACAGCGCGCCTTGATCGAGCAAGCCCCGTTTTTCCGGATGAAACACGCGTTCCTTGCGGTCGTATTCGCCGATTTCCCAATAGACCTTGCGCTCGGTCGAATACAGCAATGCATGTTTCTTTCCCAGAGGAAAAAAGTCAGGGCACTCCCACATGTCTCCGGCGTCCACCGGGTCAGAGGTTTGTTTGCCATTCGATCTCCCGGATGCGAGAGGGCCAAGATACTCCCAAGCGCGGAGATCGGCGGAGCTGTACAGCAGCACGCGTCCGCCTTCGCCACGTTGCCCCGAGCCGATACCCATATACCACCGCCGACCTTCCGGCCACAGGCAGGGATCTCGGAAGCCGGTCAGTTTGGAGTCGCGTGGAGGCGCGAGGACGGGGGCGGAAAGTTTCGTCCACGTCAAGAGAAGCGGATCATGGCTGGTCGCCAGGCATTGCGTCTCCAAGTAGTTGTGGGTGCCATCGCGAAGTGTGGCGTCAGCCGGAGCAACCGATCTTACGCCGGTGTACAGAATCGCGGCGGTTCCGTCGCAGATTACGGCGCTGCCTGAGAAGCAGCCCTCCTGGTCCGGGCCGCCCGGCGTAGGCGTCAGCGCGACCGGCAAGTGTTTCCAGTGCACCAGGTCGGGGCTGACGGCGTGCGCCCAGTGCATATCGCCCCAGACAGCCGCGTTGGGGTTGTACTGAAAAAACATGTGGTAGTGGCCATTCCAATAGATTGGTCCGTCGGGATCGTTCATCCAGTTCCGGGCCGGCAACAGATGAAATTGCGGGCGCAACGGATCAGCGGCCAGTCGAGCAGCGATTGATGGCGGATCGTCGCGGGCGATATTAGATGCCGAGAGTGCCGGGGCCGCAAGGCGCATTGCGCCGCATGCGCCGGCCGCCATCCCAACGAATTTGCGCCGCGAGTGTCGCACGATCACCTTCACTGACGTTCTGCGCCGAGAGTCTAGCTTATTTCCGACGGCTCAGCGCGGCGGAATCGGAAGTATTTGCTTGGTGCTATACTCGGCCCATGTTTGCTCGGCGCGGACACCGGCTCGAAGTCGTGCTTCTGCTGGCAGTCGTCACGGTGCTTGCTTTTCTCGTTCCGCCCCCTGTTCGCTCTCAATTTGCGGCCAAAGGCGTAGTGGATCTTGACGGCAAGGCCGTAAACCCGTTCCGCGTCGCGACCGGCAAAGTGGTTGTGTTTCTATTTGTTCGCACCGATTGTCCCATCTCGAATCGCTATGCCCCTCGAATCCAGGAAATGAGTTCGCGCTATGGAAAGGGCGCCGAGTTTTTTCTGGTGTACCCGGTTCGCGCTGAGACGGCGGAACAGATTCGGAGTCATCTGAAGGAATACGGCTATCGGCTAGCCGCCCTGCGGGATCCCGATGGCACGCTGGTGCGAGCCAGTGATACGCGGGTTACGCCGGAAGCGGCGGTTTTCGCACCGGACGGGCGCCTCTTGTACCACGGACGCATCGACGACTGGTACACAGAATTCGGCCGCTCTCGCCCCGCGCCGACGACGCATGAGCTTTCGAGCGCCATCGAGGCAGCCATCGCCCAGAAGCCGGTTGCTGTCTCCGCTCAAGCTGCCGTAGGTTGCTTTCTCCCGGACCGACCATGAGCCGCGGGCGAAGTTTGCTGCCCATCTCCATGACGGCGCTGCTCGCCATTGCTCTTTCGCTCGCCGCGCGTGATGGCAGCGATCGACCAACGAACAACCGCGCCACGAATTCCGGCCAGGTCACCTTCAACCGCGAAATCGCGCCGATCATCTTTCACAACTGTGCCCCGTGCCATCATCCCGGAGAAGCCGGGCCGTTTCCGCTGCTCCGCTACGAAGACGCGGCAAAATTCGCGCGGCAGATTGCCTACGTCACGGAGCGGCACATCATGCCACCGTGGTTGCCGGCGCCGAACAGTCTGAAATTTCAGGGAGAAATGCGGCTGTCGGACGAGGAGATCAGGCTTTTCCGTCTATGGGCGGATGAAGGCGCGCCACGCGGTGACGCCAAAGAGCTCCCTCCTCGGCCGTCGTTCGGCTCCGGCTGGCAGCTTGGTAAGCCCGACCTCATCCTTCGCGCGCGGAAGCCCTACGTTCTTGCGGCCGGAGGTACTGACAACTACTGGAATTTTGTCTTCCCTACACAAGAGAAAAGTACGCGTTGGGTGAAAGCCATCGAAATCCATCCGGGAGAAAAGCGTGTTGTGCACCATGCCAACATCCTCGTCGATCGCCTGCACTCATCGCGAGCCCGGGAGAAAAATCCCGGAGACGGCTTTCCCGGCATGGAGCTGAGGATTGAATCGGAGGCCTTCGACCCGGACAGCCACTTCTTTTTCTGGAAACCGGGTTCCGTGCCTCACGCGGAACCGCCGGGTATGGCGCTCCGATTGGATCCGGACGACGACCTCGTGCTCAACACCCACCTCCAGCCATCCGGAAAGCCCGAAACGATCGAGCCGAGTCTTGGCCTGTACTTCACCGATGAACCGGCCACGCAATTTCCTATGCTCCTCGAGCTTGAGAATGATCTTGCGCTCGACATTCCTCCGGGCACGGCGCACTTTGCGGTGAACGACGAATTCGCGATTACCGCTGACGTGGACTTGCTCGCGATTTATCCCCACGCCCACTACCTCGGCAAAGAGCTCCGCGCGGCGGCCGCGTTACCCGACGGCACTTCAAAGACTCTAATTTTCATTCCGCGGTGGGATTTGAACTGGCAAGCTGTTTTCTACTATGTCGAGCCGGTGTTTCTGCCGAAGGGCACCGTCGTTTCGATGCAGTACGTTTATGACAACAGCGAAGCCAATCCCGCCAATCCTTTCCACCCGCCGCAACGCATAAAGGCCGGCAATCGCACGACGGACGAAATGGCTCACCTCTGGCTGCAAGTGTTGCCGCGTGGCACCCCGCAGCAGCAGGAGGAGGCTCTCCGCATGCTGCAAGAGTCACTCTCACGCCATGACATTGCGCGAAATCCGGCCGATTTTGCGGCGCAGTACAATCTGGCGGCGATGCTGCAGGCGCGCGGCGAGGTTTCAGAAGCCTTGCTTCACTACCGCGCCGCAGTCCGACTGCAGCCCGAAGACGCCATTGCGAACAATGCCCTCGGGGGTGCGCTGCTCTCTACCGGACACCCCGGCGAAGCCCTTCAGCCGCTACAATCGGCCGCGCAGTCGCAACCCGACTATTTTCCGGCGCATTACAATCTGGGGAATGCGTTTGCTTCGCTGGGCCGTTTTCCCGAGGCCATTCGTGAATTTGGAACCGCGGCGCACCTTGCTCCTTCGGATTCCATGGCCGAGGCAAACTGGGGCGCGGCTCTTGCGGAGACTGGAGAGCTTTCCGCTGCCAGAGAGCATCTGAAGAAGGCACTCGAGCTCGATCCTAAGAACGTTCTGGCGCTAGAGAATCTTCAGGAAGTCGAACGCCGCCTTTCGGCCGCGGAAAAACAATAGCCTTCGGGCGAGTTCGTGCCGGGATCGATTCACCGCGACGACGAGCAGAAGTCAGGTTGACTCTCAAGCCTACGCAGCATTTGGCGCGCTTCCGGCAAGTCCGGATTAAATTCGAGCACCCGCCGCAGGTAGCTCTCGGCATCCTGGCTCTTGCCTAAATTGCAGGAGAGTCGAGCCAGATTCATTCCCACCGAACTTCGCCAGGGCACGCGCTCGAACGCGTCCTGCCAAAGCGTTTTCGCCTTCTCAACCGATCCGCTCTGCGCCTCGATCACGCCCAGGTTCACTGCGGCATCCGTATTCAGTGGATCTCGAGCGATGGCCGCTTCGTACAGTTCTTTAGCGCGCTGAACTTGGTGGTGCCCGAGCTCGCGGTAGGCGTAGGCACTCAGAATCGCGGCATCGTGTGGATATTCCCTTGCGGCCTCCGGGAGGATTTTCCCCTCCTCTGCCTCCGCCACGGCGTTGCCCGCTTCTGACAACGCCAGCCATCCCAAGACGAGATCTCTGAGGCTCGCGGGACCTGCTTCGGCCGGGAATCGGACAAGCTGCGGGCGGGTATTCTCCGCAGGCGGCCGGGACCTGGCGTCCGAGTCTGGCTGCCGCAATATGCGATGGTCGGTCGCTTGCGTGTGAGCCACGTCGCTGCTCAAAAGGCGCGGCATGTGGCAGGACGTGCAATCGGGAGTTCGCGCATGATGCGCTTTGCCGAACTTTTCTCCATGACATCCGAGGCAGCGCGACCGGTAATAGGCCGCTCGTTCCCCGGGTCGCGGCGAACTGTGGGGATCGTGACATGTCGTACAGCGGAGCGCGTCACCCGATCTTCGCTTGCACGCGCTTTCCGCAAGCGCTTCGAATTGACTGACCGCCCGCGGATTGCTTTTGCCGTCGCCGGCCAGCACGAGATAGTGCACGTATTCGCCGAGATCTTCACCCGGCTTGAAGTCGTAAAGATGCTTGCCGTTCTGTTCGATCGCGGCGTTGCCTTCGAGATGGCACTGCATGCAGATTGCGTCGCGCTTTGTCGAAGGAAGCGCGGCTAGCTTCTTCATATTTGCGCCCGTCGACGCGTGAGCCTCGCTGTCCCCGTGACAGCGTTCGCAAGTGATTCCATTTTTTCGAAACAACGGCTCCGGATATTTGTTTTCGGTTCCGGGAAGAGGCGCGTGGGAACCGCTCGTGTGGCAGTGGAGGCACGAGGCAGCGGTCGGAAGGTTCAGCGGGATCTGCGTTGCTGAGCGGTAGGCGGGCGTCATGTCCCAGCTTCCGGCTTGTGCATACCAATTTACCGGCGATTCGAAGGCGAAACCGTCTTCGTTGAAGAGATAAGTGCGTCCACGCTGCCCGGAGCCGATGAAATAGAGCAACTCCCGCGTACCTCGAAGCGCGTCAGGGCCTTTCCGCTCAAAACCGAGCCACGCTTTGCCCTTCTCTTCGTAAATGCGGTAGCGAACTCCGGAAGGTTGGTGCAGAAACTCCCCCGGTATCAGGGCTTCGAGCGCGGGTCCGCTGGCCCGGGCCATCGCGGTGTCCGCATAGCTTCGCACAATCAGCTCATGGCAAGCGACGCAGTTTCCTTGCGCGGGTCTTGTGTTGCGGCCTTCCTCGTCCTTGCCCCTATCGGGATGGCTTGCTTGCTGGGCGTCTGCCAGAGAACGCGCATGCGGGAGAAAGGGAGCTAGGAAAAGCACGATCAAGAAAAACAGAGTTGGACGAGTCGACCGCATTATCGGTTCGCGAGAGTTGTAGTCTGCCCCTATCGGCGAAGGAGCGCAACCTCAACCGCTTCGTCCGTCTGGGCGTCCCAACTTTCTAGCCTTTGGTCGCGTGCCCTCTCGAGCGGCATCGGCGATACTAGTATAGGAATCGGCGCGATTCGAGGACGGGAGGCCGCATCGTTTGATAGCTGCGAACAATTTCCGGCTGCTGTCGCGCTCGGTTTTGCTTGGCGTCGGCGTGGCGGTTCTACTCTTTTGCGGCCTGCCTGTGCTTGCGCCGGCAGCCCGCTGCGCACCACAAGGAGGCACTTCGACAAAAGCTGATTCACTTTACGAGGATGGTGCCGCGGCCCTAAGACGCGGAGACCTTGCGGGGGCTCGCAAAGCCTTCGAGGCCATCGTCAGGGGCAATCCAAGCGATGCCAAAGCCCAGAATCTTCTGGGTGCGATCCTCCTTTCGCAGGGCGAAACGAAATCCGCGCTCCTCCACTTGCGTGCAGCGGTGCGCTTGAACCCTGGCTCGGCAGAGGCCCATCGGGCCCTGTCGACGGCGCTTCTTCAAACGGGAGATACAAAGGGCGCGCTCGACGAAGCGCGAGAGGCGGTGCGGTTGGCGCCCGACTCTGCCGACGCAGAGTATGCGCTGGCACGCGCGCTCGACGTTTCCGGTGATATCCCCGGCTCGAAGGATGCGCTTCAGAAGGCTTTGCAGGTCGCGCCGAACCGCTACGACCTGCACGATGCGCTCGGCTCACTGTTGGCCATCGAAGACAATTCGTCGGAAGCAACCGAAGAATTCTTGACCAGCATCAAGCTCAAGCCGGATTTCCCGGCTTCGCATCTACAC
>DATFTB010000199.1:0-15414 GCA_035262325.1 Candidatus Acidiferrum sp. | reverse complement strand
GCGAAGTGGATTTTTCCGGCAAGCTTGGGGCCAAGCCTCGCAAGATCGCGTTCCAGGATGTAGCGGATGTCGTAGCGTTCCTTCCAGTAGGCCGCCACGGTTCGATCGATGGCCCCGGTCGAGGGATTCCAGATCGGTTTGGGGTAGCCGTCCGCTCCAACAGGGCTGAAGACCGCCTGCCAAATGCCGAATTGCTCGGTTGAGCGGCCGTGAGTGCCGAGGACTTCCTCGAGACGCACGGCAGGCTCCATGGTTGCGAGAATCTGCCCGGTCGGGGCGCGCATCTCGGCACGCGGCACCGTGCCAAAGGGTCCCGCATTCCAGAAGGCGTTCCGATCGTCGTAAAGGTTCACGAGCTCGTAGGCGCGGAAATCAACAGGGTCGGGGCAGAAGCTGTAAGCGCCGTTGAAAAAGTCGGGATAGAAGACCTGTTCGGCCAAGGCTTCCCAGCCCCCCGTCGAACCGCCCTCCAGAGCGCGCGCCCAGGGTTGGCCGACGCCGCGAAATCGCTTTTCGACTTCAGGGATGAGTTCCTCTGTGATGGCGTCGCCGTAGGGGCCGACGTTGGCGGAATTTACGGCGTAGGAATCGTCGAAATAAGGATTAGCGTGCTGGACGCTGACGATCAGCATGCGCGGAAGCCGGCCCGTGGTCCAGTCCTGGTAAAAGCGGTAGGCATATTGTTCGCGGGAAAGTCGGCCGGGATGCGACTCGGGCGGCGCACTGGTCGCGAAAAACTCCCAGTCGGCTTCGAAGTGGCCGTGGTGCACCAAAAGCGGGTAGCGCGCGGTCGGATGCTCGTCGAAGCCTTCGGGAAGGAGCACCGTCGCGCCGAGGTACATCGGGCGTCCCCAAAAGGCGCTGAGCAGTTTGCTCTCGATGCGCATGTGCTTGATGTATTTGCTGTCCTTCGGCGGCTCGATCGGGGGAATTTTCTCTGCGAGCTCGATGCGCACAGCAGTGGCTTGCTGCGGGTCGAGATGCACGCGCAGGGGCTTGTTCAAAAGGTTGCCGGGCTTCTGATTCCACTTCTGGCCTTCGCCTCTGTCGGGAGGGAGCTTGACCCTGTGGCCATCCGCGCGTTCAAAGGTCTCGTAAATGTTGAGGACCGCTTGAACGTAGTAGTCGCCTGCGGGAAGTTGCTCGAGGCTCGCGAGCGGATAGCCGAGCGCGGTCGAATCGATGACAACGGCGCTACCGGGTTTCCAGCCGTCAACGTCGAGGCCGAAGAACTGGGCGCTCGAAGCTTCCTCCTCGCGAAGTTGGAAACGCGGCTCGCTCGACGCGTCGGTCGAGATGCCGAGGAGAATGTGGCCGTCGAGCGGCTGGCGGCTCTCGGATTCCGAAAAGGAAATCTCGAAGCGCAGCTTGCTGGCCGGTTTGGAGGTAGGTGTCCGGGCGACGGCGAAGCCGCCAAAAAGAACACAGATCGCGAAGGCCATCGAGCGGCGGCCGAAGGAGTCTAGGATGCCTGAGGCTTTAGAACGGGGGAAATAGATCAAGACGATTCTCCAAACGGGACAGGATACAACAGGTAGCGGCGGTCGTTCGTCGAGAGCCGCCGGCGAGAGCGACCTGACCGAGGGAGGATACCTGAGGGGTTGCCGCGCTTTCCCCTGAGAGGGGGGATGTGCTATAACCTGAGGGCCGTGAAGGATACCGGAAAGCAAGAGACGGCCCCGGCCGAATTGCGGGGCGCGGCCGTGGCGGAGTCCCGAGGGAACACGGCCGCGAAAGAAATGGCCGCCCTAGGCCATGAAGACGCCTCCCGGTATTGTCCGATCTGTTCCGAGCGGCTCGAGTCACGACGCTGTAAGCTGGTTTGCAACGGTTGCGGCTACTATATGTCCTGTTCAGATTACTACTAATCGCGGGGCCAGGCAGTCTCTGTTCGAAAGTCCGCTTGCGAAAATCTTAAAAGCGGATATGCTTTGCGGTTCCGGCCCGGGTTGCCGCCGGATCCGTGTACGGACGAGGAGGAACTTAACGTGGCATTGAAGATGACAACGCGTGAAGTGGACGGAGTGACGGTGGTGGCCATGGACGGCCGGATCGTGTTGGGCGAAGAGAGCAACGCACTGCGCGAGAAAGTGAAGTCGCTGGTCGCCGAAGGCAAGAAGAAGATCGTGCTGAACATGGACAATATTACGTTCATCGACAGCGCGGGATTAGGCACGCTCGTGGCGGCGCACCACAGCGCCAAGGGCCAGGGAGCTGCTCTGAAACTCTGCCACCTGGGAACGAAATTCCAGGAAGTTCTACAGATCACCAAGCTGATGACCATCTTCGACGTATACAATACGGAAGCCGAAGCGGTGGCAAGCTTCTCGAAGTAATCGAATTCCCGATTTTAGAAGGCGATTTCAAGGAAAGGGCAGGTTTATCCCTGCCTTTTTTCTTTTTTCGCGGGTTAAAGTGGTCGCGAAGGGAGCCGGGTCGAACCGCACAAAGGGGGTTCGCGGAGTTTCGCATCCGCCCTATTCTGCGAAGCGGTACATGGTGATGCCGCTCAGAAGTTTTGGATAAAAGTCGGTGGATTTTTGGGGCATGACTTCGCCGGCGGTGGCGACCTTCATGACCAGATCAACCTCGACCGGATTCAGCAAAAACGCGACTTGCGCGTCGCCACGGTCCACGGCTTCCAAGGCGGCCGCGGCTTCGCGCTCGTAAGTCAGGTTCGCTTCGGACGAGACCGCGTGCGGCGTGATGCCCAGCGCCGGCTCCAGAATGCCCTGGTGCAGCAGAACGACGTCAAGTTCCCGCTGCAACGGGGAGAGGCCGGGAAGGATTTGCGCGAGGTTCGCTTCCGGACGAAGCGTAAGAACGTAGAGGGCGCGTGAAGCCGCATCGGCGGCGGGGTAAGCGGCAATTGCGCGGCGCCGCCGGCCGTCGGCAAGGTGCTCGAGGACCTTCTCCTGCGCTTCGAGCCGCTGCTTCGGGTTGCTGAAGGAAAGCACTTCGGTCGTGAACCAAGGCTCGAGGTAGCGACGCACCAAACTCCAGGAAAAGTCGCTGAGATTGGCCACGACGCGGTGCGTCGGAAGGATGGTGAGCCCTTCGCTGCGGGTATTGATGAAGGTCATCATCGAGCGCTCGTAGGGAGCGTCCGGGTTCGCCATACCTGCCTGGGTGCGGCACTCGTCGCGGAAATTGAGGGACGTTTCGTAGCGATGGTGGCCGTCGGCGATGACCAGCTTCTGGTTCTCCATGGCTTTTTGAATCGCCGCGATCTGCGGCGGCTCCGCGATCCGCCACAAGCGGTGCAGCACGCCGTATTCATCCATCATTTGCGTCGCCGGAACCGCGGCGGACACAACTTCGTTGAGGATCGCGTCCACGGTCAAGGCCGGGTCGGAATAAAGCAGGAACAATTGGCCGGTGTGCGTGCGGGTGTGGCGAAGGAGTTCGAGCCGGTCGGCTTTCGGGCCGGACAGCGTGTACTCGTGACGGAAGATGACGCCCGCGGAGTAGTCTTCAAGTGTTCCCAAGCCGATGAAGCCGCTGCGCAAGCGGCGAACCGCAAAGCCGGGGAGGCTGTACTCCTGGGTGTAGGCATAAAACGCGGGGGTAGGATCTTGCTCGATGACGTGCTGCCGAATCCAGTCTTCGAGACTCGCGGCCGCCCGCGTGTACACATTGTTTTGAGGCGAGTCGTTGTCGTACGCACGGCCCCGTTCGACGGCAATCAAGTTGTGCGGATCGGCGGCGTAGTACTTCTCCTGCATCGAAGGGGAGATCTTGTCGTAAGGCTGCGTCAGAACGCGTTCGTAGGAAACAGCCTCGCGGTTGTAACGAAAGGCACGAAAGGGAAAGACCTGGGCCATGGGATCTCCAAAGCGGATATTGTCGAGCAGGCAGCTTACCAGTGTACGTGATCTCGGCGGGTTACCGAAAAGCACGGAAGAACGGGACCCGAGCGGATGAGAGGAGGGCCGAGCGCGTATTACAATGAGCCATGGTCAAGGGAGATACCGGAAGGGTGCAGGCGTTTGTTTTTGATCTGGACGGCACGCTGATTGACTCGAAACAGGACATTGTTCGGTCCGTGAATCTGATGCTGCGGGACACCAAGCGACGAGAACAGCCGGCAGAGCTGGTCGCAGCGTTTATCGGCCACGGGGCGCCACAGTTAATCGCCAGCGTTCTCGGGCCGGGCGCGAGTGAAGAACAACGCCACGAGGCGCTCGAGGTTTTTCTTGCACATTATCGGGAGCGAAAGCTCGATCGAACGCGCTGCTACCCCGGAGTGGCCGAGGCGCTAGCGAAGCTTGCGGGGCGTCCGATGGCTGTGTTGAGTAATAAGCCGACCGAGCTGAGCGTGGACATCCTCAAAGGGCTCGGCCTGGCAGGATTTTTCGCAGCCATCTACGGCGGCGACAGCTTCGGACGGAAGAAACCGGATCCGGTTGGCGCGCTCGCGGTCCTCAAAGAGCTCGGTGCGACACCTCGGAAGTCGGCGATGGTCGGGGATTCAGACGTGGATGTCGAAACAGCGCGGAATGCTGGAATGCTGGCCGTGGGCGTGAACTACGGGTTCGGACAGCACGATCGGGAAAAGCGGCCCGCGGACATTTACGTCGACAGCCTGCTCGAGCTTGTTCCGCTCGCGGAGAACCACCGTAGCGGAGGGCTCTGACGCGGTCCTTGCCTTCACGCCCCGGGCTTTGGCAGACTCACCGCGTGCTGATTGGACTGTTTCCTGAACTGGATGCGCCCGGCGGAATCCAACGCGCGGGACGCCACCTGGCGCGGGTGCTCGCCGAGTACGCTGCCAGCAAGCAGATGGAATACAGGTTGCTCAGCCTGAATGACACGCAGGAACTGCACCGGATGCGGCTCGGAGACAAGGAGTATGTCTTTACAGGCGCGGCGCGGGGCAAAGCGCGTCTTCTAACAACGGCAATGAGAGCAGCGAGCCGCCAGCCAAAGCTGGTGCTGGCGGCTCACCCGAATCTCGCGCCCATCACGCGGGCGATGAAACTGATCGCTCCGCGAATGAAGAACGTGGTTTGCTCCCACGGAATCGAGGTCTGGGAACCGCTTTCGCCCGTGCGCCGGCAGGCGCTCAGGCGCGCCACACTGGTGTTGGCCCCGAGCCGTGCGACCGCGGAGTTCGTCGTCTCGATGCAAGGCGTTCGCCCGGAGCGCGTGCGGGTCCTTCCCTGGGCACTCGATCCGGATTTCGACACGACACTTTCCGGACAATTTCCCGCCACACTACCGCTCGATTTCCCGCGAGGCCGCGTGATACTGACGGTGGGACGCTGGCTCAAGACCGAACGCTACAAAGGAATGGATACGCTGATCAAAGCGTTGCCGCGATTGTTGCTGCACTGGCCGGACCTTCAACTAGCGCTGGTGGGCTCGGGCGACGACCGCGAATGGCTTGTGAACATCGCGCGAGACAGCGGCGTCGAGCTGCACACCCACTTTCTGACTGACGTCACTTACCGCGAGCTTTCCGCTTGCTATGCGGCCGCGGAGGTTTTCGCGCTGCCAAGCCGCGGGGAAGGCTTCGGCTTCGTTTACCTCGAAGCGATGGCGCGAGCGAAGCCCGTCGTCGGAGGCGCACACGGCGGCGCTCCCGAAGTGATCGAGGACGGAAAGACAGGCTACCTGGTCCAACACGGCGATGTGGCGCAGCTGGCCTCCTCGATCGATACGCTGCTCGCGAATCCAGAACTAGCGAAGCAGATGGGCGCGCGGGGACGCGAACGCGTCGAAAAGGAATACCGCTTCAACACCTTCGCCAAGGGCTTCAAAAAGATTCTGCGGGAACTATGCGAATCCTGAACGTCACGCAAAGCTACGCCCCTTTTTTTGAGTTTGGCGGCCCTCCCGTGAAAGTGCGCGCGCTCGCCGAGGGCCTGGCGCGCCGAGGGCACCAGGTAAGCGTTTTGACGACGGATTGGGGGCTCGAGCGGCGGTTCGAGAAAACGCCGAAAGAAGCGCCGGCGAGCGAGGGGCCTTACGGCCGCGCGCGGGAAATCGGCGGAGTAGCGGTCGTCTATTTGGCCAAATGGCTTCATTACCGGGCAGCCAGCTGGAACCCCGGGTTGCGGAAATATCTGCGGGCGGAGTTGAAGAATTTTGATGTGGCGCACATTTTCGGGCTTTACGATCTGCTGGGCCCCGGGACGGCGGCGGAATGCCGCAAGCACGGGATTCCTTACGTGATCGAACCAATCGGAATGTATCTGCCAATCGTGCGCAACTTGTGGCTGAAGCGGATCTATCACCGCTTCCTTGGCCGGGAGATGGTCGAAGGAGCCAGTCTCGTGGTCGCCACCGCCGAACAAGAACGCCGCGAACTTGTGTCCGGTGGAATCGCGAAGGAGAAAATTCTTTTGCGGCGTAACGGCGTGGATTCTCCCTCGGTTTTGCCGGAGCGCGGCAGTTTCCGAGAAGAATTCGAAATTCCGGCGAATGCAAAACTGGTCTTGTTTTTGGGACGGTTGTCGGAAAAAAAAAGCCCGGATCTGCTGCTGAAGGCCTTTGCGGGCGCGACCGGACCCGGCCCCGGAAGGGGGCGCCGCGCGGATTTGGCGTTCGTCGGGCCGGACGAGACCGGGATGAAAGCGCGGCTCCGGAAGATGGCGAAGAGTCTCGGACTCGGCGAAAGAGTGCATTTTTCAGACGCGCTCGAGGGCGAAGCCAAGTGGCAAGCCTATCGGGACGCTGACATTTTTGTGCTGCCTTCGCAAAACGAAAATTTCGGCAACACGGCGGCGGAAGCGGTGGCAGCGGGCACGCCGGTGATCGTCACGGACCAGTGTGGAATCGCGCCGCTCCTCGAGGACGTGGCCGGAATGGTCGTGAAGCACGACGAAAAGGATTTGCGTGGCGCGCTCGCGCGGCTCCTCGAAGATAACGGATTGCGCACGAAACTGAAAGACGGCTGCAAGATCGCATATCATCGACTTGATTGGGAGGAGCCGCTCGCGGAAATGGAGGCAGCGTATCAGAGCCTTGCGGCACGGGGTGGGACGTAGGACAATCGAAACCCCAGGGCCCGAGGTTGACCCGTGAAGCGGCATCGCATATTCCGTGCGATAAGGTGGCTCGGCAATCCTTTGCCCACAATGGTTATCCCAGGCGCCATTGGCGGGAGCGCCTCGGAGTATTCGTTCAGGAGCCATCTTAGGGACTTCTCGGACGCCATCGTGCGGGAGACGGCGGCTTTCTTTACCCCGGAGATCAAATAGAGCGTGTGCGGAATCTGTGGATTCGCCTCAACCGGCGGTGAAGCTGCGCGCGTAGTGCGGGCCATGACGGTGGCCATGGCGCACCGCGGGCCGGACGCGGAAGGGTTTCTTCTGCACGACGTCCGCGCCCCGAACGTGGCTGTCGGGATGCGCCGGCTGAGCATCATTGACTTGCCGGGCGGCCAACAGCCGATCTGGAACGAGTCCGGCGACGTCGCCGTCGTTTTCAACGGAGAGATCTACAATTACCGGGAATTGCGCGAGCGCTTGAGTGCGGCGGGGCACAAGTTCAAAACCGATTCAGACACCGAGACTCTGGTTCACGGCTGGGAAGAGTGGGGCGAAGACTTGCTCAATGAGCTCCGCGGGATGTTTGCGTTCGCCCTCGTGGACTTGCGCAAACTCTTCGCGACCGTTCCCGTCTTGTTTCTGGCGCGCGACCCGCTCGGCATAAAACCGCTTTACTACGCGCAGACGGAGAAGGGCTTTCTTTTCGCCTCGGAAGTGCGCGCGCTGCTCGCGTCAGGCGCCTTGCGCCACAAGGTCTCAGCCGACGCTCTTACCGCGTATCTCCTGTTTGGCAGCATTTCCGAGCCCGTCACGCTGGTCGAGGGGGTCTACTCCCTGCCGCCGGGCCACCGCCTTCTGCTGCATGTGCCGGAGCGGCGGCGTGCGCCGCGGGCGCGGCCGTGGTGGGACCCGACACGCAGCGCGGCAGCGCGGGACCCGAAGCACCCGCGCGTGTTCCGTTCCGCGGCCCCGCGGGTTCGCGGGCTGATCGAAGATGCCGTGCGCTCGCACCTGGTTGCGGATGTGCCGGTGGGATTGTTTTTGTCGAGCGGGCTCGATTCGGGCGCGCTCGCCGCGTTCGCCTGCGGCGCGCAAAAAGGCATTCAAAGCTTCACCCTGTCGTTCCCGGATACTCCCTACGACGAAGCCCCGCTCGCGCGCGTCATAGCGCAACACACGGGAACAACGCATACCGAAGTGCCGCTCAACGGCAAAGACATGCTGGCGCGGCTCGACGAAGCGGTTGCCGCGCTCGACCAGCCGACCATGGATGGGATCAACACGTATTTTGTCTCCTGGGCGGCGCGCCAGGTGGGTTTGAAGGTGGCGCTTTCCGGGCTCGGCGGGGATGAACTGTTTGCCGGTTACAGCACATTCTCAGACACCGCGAAACTGGCGCGCCTCGGATTGGTGTCGCGCTTTGTTCCCGGCGCGTTCCGGCGCATCAGCGCACCGCTCGTGAATTCGCTTCTGGCGCACCGGGGCTCAAGGGACGCCGCGCGCAAAGCCAGCGACGCCTGGATGACGCCCGATGTGCTGCCCCATCCTTATTTCTTCACGCGCTTGCTTTTTCCGCCGTCGGAGCTCAGGCGGCTCGCCGACCCGCGCTACCGCAGAAGTACGGTGGCATCGGACGGTGCGACCCTCAATCCGACCTGGCTCGGGTGGCTCGAGCAAACCGCCGATCAGGCGGTCGGAGCCGAACCCATTGCGGCAACCTCCTGGCTCGAAATGCGTACCTATATGGCAAGCACGCTCCTGCGCGACACGGACTCGGTGAGCATGGCGCGGTCACTCGAAGTACGCGTGCCGTTACTTGACACACCGCTGGTCGAATTCGTCAGTGCCCTTCCCGATGCGGCGCGAGTCGAGGCAGGACGGCCGAAAGCGCTGCTGCGCGCGGCGCTCGACGGCCTGTTGCCCGCTCGAATCCTGGAGCGCAAAAAACGCACCTTCACGTTGCCGTGGGAAGAATGGCTCCGCACGACGCTCGGCACGCGCGTTCAGGCCAGCCTGAAGGAGCTGGCGCCGGTGCTCAAGCCCCAGCTGCATGCGGCGGGCGTGAAAGCCGTGTGGGACGGTTTTGAACGCAAAGCGACGAGCTGGTCCCGCCCCTGGTCGCTCTACGTTTTGAACGAGTGGTGCCGCAAGCATCTTTCCTAAACCGGCCGGAGTGGCCGCTCTCGCGATGGTTGGTCGACATCCGTGTGAAGCAATTTAAGGTAGACTTTTTCGGTTGGACCATGAACATTCTCGGGATCAACGCTTACCACGGCAATGCCTCGGCGGCCCTCGTTTGTGACGGAAGACTGGTCGCCGCCGTTGAAGAAGAGCGCTTCAACCGCGTCAAGTACGCCGCCGGTTTCCCCGCGGCTGCGATCCGTTACTGCCTGAAGGAAGCCGGCATAACGGTCGGTGAGATCGACCATGTGGCGGTGCCGCGAAATCCGTACGCGCGGCTTGCCACCAAACTCTTCTTTGCCATTCGCATGCCTTCCTTCGCGCGGGAACGGGCGCGGGTGATTGCGAAGTTCACCGGTATTCGGGAGGCTTTGGCCGGGGCGTTTGAATGCGACCCGTCGAAAATCAAAGCGGCCTTCCACCGCGTGGAGCACCACCGGGCGCACCTGGCGAGCAGCTATTTTGTCTCGCCGTTTGAGCATGCCGCGCTGCTGTCGGCGGATGGACTAGGAGATTTCGCGAGTTCGATGTGGGGCACGGGCTCGGGCAACCGCATGGAGGTCCATGGCGCGATTGCGTTTCCCCATTCGCTTGGGCTGTATTACAGCGCCGTCACGCAGTATCTCGGCTTTCTAAAGTTTGGCGATGAGTACAAGGTGATGGGGCTGGCGGCGTACGGAGAGCCGGAGAACCTCGAAGCGTTTCGCGACATCGTGCGCTTCAACGGCAACGGCGGCGAATTCGGATTCCGGCTGGGACTGGATTACTTCGTCCATCACAAGACCGGGCCGCAAATGTCCTGGGCGGAATCGGACCAGACCCCCACGCTCGGCAGACTGTTTTCTGACGCCATGGCGGGGCGCCTCCGTTCGCCGGCGCGGCAGCCCGGGGACGCCCTCGAACCGCGCCACCGCAATCTCGCGGCCTCGCTGCAGGCCCGGCTCGAGGAAGTGTACCTCGGAATGCTGAGGAAGCTCGCGAAGAACGCCGGTCGAAAGGCGGTTTGCCTGGCGGGTGGCGTGGCATTTAATTGCGTCGCAAACGGGAAGATTTTCGACGAGACGCCGTTCGAACAGGTTTACGTGCAGCCCGCCGCGGGAGATGGCGGGCTGGCTGTGGGCGCCGCTTATCATGTGTGGCACGAGACGCTCGGTAAGCCGCGTTCGTTTGTGATGGATCATGCCTATTGGGGTCCCGGCTATACGCCGGCGGAAATCCGCCAAGCCGTTGACGGAAGCGCACTGCCGCGGGAAGGCTACACGGTCAGCGAGTTGCCGGAAGGTGAGCTGACGCGGCGAACGGCAGCAATTATCGCCGACGGAAAGATCCTTGGATGGTTTCAAGGGCGGGCCGAGTGGGGACCCCGGGCTCTCGGTAACCGCAGTATCGTGGCCGACCCGCGGCGGCCGGAGATGAAGGAAATTCTGAACCGGCGCATCAAGCACCGCGAAATCTTCCGGCCGTTTGCTCCATCGATCCTGGCCGAAAAGACCGGCGAATGGTTCGAGAAGTCGCACCCATCGCCATTTATGACGCTGGCCTATCCCGTGCGAAGGGAAAGGCGCGACAAAATCCCCGCGCCCACGCACGTAGACGGCACGGGAAGGTTGCAGACGGTGACCGAGGACGCGAATCCCCGCTATCACGCCCTGATCCGAGAATTCGAACGGCAGACGGGAGTACCCGTGGTGCTGAACACGTCGTTCAACGACAATGAGCCCATCGTTTGCCGGCCCGAAGAAGCGCTCGACTGTTTCCTGCGCACGCAGATGGACGCCCTGGCACTCGGCAATTATCTGATTACCCGCTCATGAGGGCGCGCGTTCTCGAGCGCATCCCTTGCGCGTTTCGGCCCGCAATCGAACCGCAATCATTTCGCGGCGGCGCACCCTGATCGAGATTTTTTGAGCTGGATGACTGCGAAAAAAGCCTTACCGCTTGCCTTTGTCGTAGCTGTCGAAGGCCTCGCGCAGGCCATCGAGAAGGTGGCCATTTTTGACCTTGCCCCCGTCGGTCCTGTGCACGTCGGACCACAGCAGCGCGCCCGTCTTGGGATCGACGAGCGCAATTCGCGTATGACCGGGGGGAACCGGCTCCTCGCTAAAGGCGTCGATTCCCTTGCCCGGGAACTCACCCTCGGGAACGGCACGCACGCGGTTGCCGTTGTTGAGGCGCAGAATAAGGTCGGCTCTTTCGCGGCTTTCGGCGAGTTCAAAGCGGCCCCACTTGGACAATTCGAGCACCGTGCTGTACTCGAGCTCGTGGAAGCCGGTTTCGTTCTCGAGGAAGATGGAGCGCGCGTGAACGACGGCATCGGGAAGCGCTCTTGGCCCGGCCCAGGCCCCGAAGGGAGCCAGGGACAGGAGCAGCATTACGGCGAGGGATCGACACACAGCGCCAGGGTTGGGTTGCATTCGCTCCTCCCGACCGATTGAACGTGGAGGACAACGACAATAGAGATTTTTTCTGGAAGCGGGAACTGTCCCGGGGGACAGGATTAGGGCAATGGCCCTTATTTTCATCGGGGGCGTCAGGCGAGCCACTGTTTTGCATGTCGGCCGACGACGCGTCTTCAAGCCGCCTTCTTCTGCCTGTACAATCCTCCCGTGCGCGTTTTGTTGCTGAATCTCTACTACCCGCCGGATACGTCCGCGACGGCAAAGATGGCCCAAGCGGCCGTTAACGCCCTCGCAGAGAACCACGATGTGACCGTGGTGTGCGGGCGTCCGTCGTACGATCCGAGCGAGAGGCGGCCCTGGCGGCTGTATCAGGCGGAAAGAACCGGAAGGGTATGTATCCTGCGCGTGGGATCGAGCGACTACCCGCGCGTGGAGATGAAAAAGCGCATATGGAACTACCTGAGCTACGTCTTTTTGTCTGTCCCGCGCGCGCTGTTTCTTCCGTGCGACGTCGTCCTGGCCATGACCGACCCGCCCTTCGAGGGCATTGTGGGAGCCTTGGTGGCGCTTTTGAAGCGGAAACCCTATGTGTACAACATCCGGGACATGTATCCGGATATGGCGGTGGGCGGTTCGATCGTGCCGCCCGGCGCTCTCGCCCGCGTCTGGGAGGGTTTGCACCGCTGGGCTTTGCGGCGTGCGACGCGGGTGATCGTGCTCGGCGAAGACATGCGCAACCGCATTCTGGCTAAGGGCCTAAAGCGAGAAAGCGTTGAGGTGGTTCGCGATGGTGTGGAAGTAGCGGCTACCGAGGCTCGCGCTCGGCTGGACAAGCAAGTCGTGTCCGCTATCCGCGGCAATTTCAAGTTTGTTCTGCTGCACGCAGGGAACCTGGGCTTTTATGGAGCCTGGGAGACACTGCTCGTGGGCGCCCGGTCGCTCGCCGATGAAGGCGTAGGTCTCGTGTTCGTGGGCGATGGGGCCGAGTACGCGCGGCTGCGGGCTCGAGCCAACGGCCAATCGAACGTGCGCTTTCTTCCCTTCTTTCCGGCAAGCAAGATCTCGTCGGTGCTGGCGGCGGCCGACGCGCATTTGATCACGGTAAAGCGCGGCCTCGAGGGAGTCGTGGTTCCCAGTAAGATGTATGGCATTCTTGCCGCCGGGAAGCCGATTGTGGCGGTGGCTCCGCGGGAGTGCGACGTGGTCTCGATCGGCGAGAGGAGAGGATTTTCGATCTCGGCCGATCCGGACGACCCCGCGCAGTTTGCGGCCTCGGTCCGGCAGCTCGTCGACGATCCGGACCGGCTTCGGAAAATGGGGGAGCGGGCCCGGAGGGCGGCGCCCGAGTACGAGAGAGGCAAGGAACTCAAGAGGTTCGTGTCGATTCTCGAACGGGCCAGGGTTCCGACGAGGCCGGGTGGGCAGCCGGATGAATAGATTGTGTACTGCAGTTGAAAATATCTAATCGGCCAAGACCGTCCCACCTACCCGCGCACGATTTCACTGGCGCTATCTGGATTTTCGCGGTATTTTGAGTGCGCGGTTCAGGGCGTCTTCGCCGCCCGTTTCTCGTTCACCGCCACCGCCGTGGTTAATTTGGGAGCCGGGCCTCAAACCGGTAACGTGTCTGTAAATCACTGGTACGTTCCGCCTGCCAGTTTATTCAGAGCGAGCATAAGAAGGACTCATGAGTTCGGGCCTGCTGGCTTTTTTGATCGCTTTGTCAGCCTCACTGGTTCTGACGGTGCCTGTGCGTGCGCTGGCTATCCGTGTAGGCATGGTTGATCTTCCAGGACCGCGCAAAGTCCATTTAACGCCCATTCCGTTGCTCGGCGGCCTGGCCATTTATGGCGCCGTGATGTTGGCCATTTTTGCGGTTTTTGACGGCCCCGCGCGTGCCCAGAGCGTCGGGATCTTCACGGGCGCGACGATCGTGGCGATTGTCGGCTTCCTCGATGACCGTGGATGGCTCCACCATCAGATCAAACTGTTTTTGGGGATGCCAGTCGCTGCCGTCATCCTGCTCGCGAGCGGTGTTCACGCGAACATCTTCCACGTCCTGGTAGGCGGTAAGACCGGCACATGGTTGGACGCGGCGCTGACGATTGCATGGGTTGTGGGCGTTACGGCGTCGTTCAGCATTCTTGACCATATGGACGGTCTTTGCGCCGGGGTGGCGGCGATGGCCTCGGCATTCTTCGCTCTTCTGGCCTACCTCAACGGGCAGACCGTTGTGACCACCCTGGCGGCCGCAACCTTAGGCGCCGCGGCAGGGTTCCTGCGTTGGAACTTTAAGCCCGCCAAGATATTCATGGGGGATGGCGGCGCGATGTTTCTCGGCTTCCTGATGGCAGCGCTCGGCTTGAAACTGCGCCTCGAGCAGTCGAGCAACCTAGCAGGCTGGCTCGCGCCGGTACTGATCCTGGGCGCGACGATTTTTGACACAACGCTCGTCACCATTTCGCGTTCGCGGCGCGGCCTGCTGCCTTTTGCCGCGCCGGGGAAAGATCACTCCGCGCATCGTCTGGCAAATCTCGGCTTGGGAGAACGCGGCGCCGTCGTCGCGATGTATCTCGGGGGCGCAATCGGCGGCTCGGCGGCGGTCGTGACGGCCTATGCGTCCAGTTTGGGAGCAGCAATCGTTGCCCTGTTGGCAGTGACCGCCGTGGCGCTCGCCGTGGTCTGGCTTGAACAAGCGCCGTACGAGCGTCAAACCCGAAAATTCTCTGGCTGAAATTCCGGTTTTTGGCCCTCTGGCCACCGTTAAAGTACGACCAGGGAACGGTTTGGTGTGTCCGGGAGTATCCGCTATACTCGAGGGTCTCTCGAAGGTCGAAGAATGTCGGGGTGCGGGCTTCGCGGAGAATTTCTCGGCAAGACCTGAGAAAAGGTGCGACTCCATCGGATCGAGGTCAATCGAAGATTATGAATGGGGGACTCGAGTCCCGCACGATGCGGGACGCAAGCGAAGTGATTGTGGTTGGGGGGTCTGCAGCCGGCTTCAGCACCGCAACGCACCTGGCGAATGGCGGAAAGGCGGTGCGTGTACTCGAATCCCGGCCGGATCTTGACCCCGTAAGCCGCACGCTGATCGTCACGGACCACTTTCGCGGACAGGTAAATGGGGCCGGCAGTGCCAGCATCGTAAACGAAATTCGTCGGCTCGAACTGTTTACCGACGGACGTTCGGCGATGATCTCGCTGAAGCGGCCCGACCTGATCATCGAACGCTCGCGGCTGATCCGGGCTCTTCGCGCGGAAGCCGAAGCGGCCGGAGCGAGAATGGAGTACAACACGCGCTTCCTGGGCCTGGCGCCAAACCCTAGCGGATTGCGCGTCGAGGCCGACCACGCCGGAAGGCGAGTCGAACTGCACGCCCGGAGCCTGGTGGGCGCCGATGGAGCGGTGAGCCGTGTGGCCCGGGCGGCCGGCTGGCCGCCGGTAGAGACGGTGCCTCTGGTACAAGCCCTCGTACGGTTGCCGAAGGATTGTCCCCGAGACACGACGCGCATCTGGTTCATTCCCGACGACACGCCATACTTTTATTGGCTGATTCCGGAATCGCCCGAGCGCGCGGCCTTGGGGGTGATTGGCGAGCAGGGCCGGGACACCAAGCGGGCCTTCGACCGCTTCCTCGAAAAGAAGGGATTCGAGCCGCTCGAGTGGCAAGGGGCGCGAATCCCGGTCTACCGACAATGGGTGCCCATCCGGCGCACCGTGGGAAATGCGGAAGTCTACCTGGTGGGTGACGCCGCGGCGCAAGTGAAAGTGACCACGGTCGGCGGAATCGTTACCGGGCTTCGCGGCGCGCGGGGAGTCGCTGACGCGATTCTCGGGAA
>DATFTB010000198.1:0-17214 GCA_035262325.1 Candidatus Acidiferrum sp. | reverse complement strand
TAGGCACAGGCTCGCCCGGGGCAGTTGACGCCCTGCCCGCCCCACCGCAAAATGACAAAACGGGAGAATTGTGGGCAAAACACCCATAAAACAGGGTATGCCACCAGAACCCAGCGCCGTTGACCTAGCTATTGCTCGCGCGCTCCGCGACAACCTCGAGCGCATGCAGCGCAATAGCGACGAACTCCAGCAGGCCGTCAACGACGTCATTGCCGCCTGCTCGAGCAGCAAACCAACGAATGCTTTGCCTCCCTTGCTGCGCGCCCAGACCTCTGCCGCCTCGCTCGCGGCTGCTTTCGAAGTTCTTTCGCGCTTCATCGCGATGACCATGCAGCCCGGCCCGCGCAGTCCGTTCGAGGAGAAGATCACTCAGGCGATCGGGGTTGTCGCGCCCGAAGCGCCGGCCGCCCCCGTTCGTCCCTCCCCCAGTGTGCCTGAACCCCAGGCCGCGGACCCAGCCACGACGGTACTGGCGGAGCCACCGGCCCATGACTTTGCTGCCACGCATCCCTCACAAACTTCGATAGAATTAGAGACAGCTGATGTTCCGGTTGGCGCGAAGACGGAGTTCGATATCAATCAGTTGACTGCTGAGGAGCAGGAGCTTCATCGTCGCGCAAATCGCGTTGCCAAAGTTTCGATGCAGGATATTAAGATGTTGCGTCCCGAGCAGGTCCGGCTCGGCCGCGAACACAAAGATATCTGCATCCGGTTGAAAGACGACATTGAGAAAGCCCATCGAGAGTACGATCGTAGATTCAAACCCATCATGGACCATCCGGTGGATTACTTCTACCGGTGGCTGGTGGAAATTCTCGCCGACGGCGACCCCTCAAGCCTCGGCGAATATCCTTACGCCACGGCCAGCAAGTCGCGGTAGCGCCAAAACGATGCGGGCCTCCGGTTCTCGCGTCTTCTGCCTCGCTCTTTGCGCCTTCCTTGCTCTTGCTTTCACCTTCGACCTTCTCGCTCAGAATCCGCAGCACAAAAAGAAAAAGCCCACGCACCCGAAATCGCCTGCTTGTAAGAGCGGGTGCAAACCCGATACGACCTCTCCCGCGCTCGACTCCGCCACGCCCGAAGACGCAGCCGCACAACGCGATTTAGCCCTGCTCGCTCGCGATGTACATCACGGGACGCCGGGGTCGTACGAAAAGCTCGCCGCTTTTGCCAACAAGACTGCCTCGAGCGTCTGGGGGCAACGTGCTGCACTTGCTCTCGGCTACGAGGACTACAGCAAGGGCCGTCTGCCGCAGGCTATGGTCTGGCTGCAAAAAGCCAGGCCCGACTCCCTGCTCCACGAATACACTTTGTTCTGGAGCGCGCAGGGGGAACACGCCCTGCACCGGAACAGCGAAGCTTTGCGGGATTTCAGAGCAATTCTCAAGGATTACCCGGGCACCGCCATCAAGGAACAGACTCTGGAAGCGTACGTTCCAGCGGCGCTTGAGACAGGTCACGCGCAGGACGCGCTCGACGCTCTCTCGTCGTATCCCCCTGTCTCTTCGAGGCCTGCTCTCCTCCTGGTTCGCGCCCGCGCCCACGAAGCCGCTCACAAGGCAGCGCTCGCCGCAAAGGATTATCAGGCAATTTATTACAAATTCCCTCTTGCCGATGAAGCGAAGGATGCCGCAGTCGCCCTTCCGCGCTTAACCAGGGAACTCCGCAGCGAATTTCCCTACGCCACCGCGGAGATGCAGGATCAGCGAGCGCAAGCCTTTTATGATGCTCACAAGTGGAAAGAAGCGCGTGTCGAATTCGAAAAACTCAGCGCGATGTTGAAGGATCCCGAGAACCCTTTGCGCCAGCGGGCCCTTGTCCGCACCGCGGAGTGCCGCCAGCATCCTAAGCCCACCCCTTACCTGTTCGCCAGTCTCAAGACCAATGATCCCGAAGTCGATGCCGAGCGCCTCTATGCCCTCTCTCAGGCTTATCGTTCGGAAAAGAACGAAACCGCCATGCTCGCCAGCATTGAAAAGGTCGCCGAACTCTATCCCCAGAGTCGCTGGACCGAAGAAGCCCTGATGGCCGGCGGAAATTATTTTTGGGTCGAACTCGATCGCGACAAGGCCGTCCACTACTACGAGCGCATCCTCGACGCCTTTCCGGGCGGCAGGCATGCCTACAACGCCGAGTGGCGCATAGCGTGGCTGGCTTTTCTCGAACGCCAACCCTATGCCGACGAAAAAATCACGACGTTTCTGCGCAAATATCCCTCTTCGGGCGCCGCCGTAAACGCCCTCTACTGGCTCGGCCGCAATGCCGAGCGGAGCGGCAATCCCGCGCACGCCCGCGGCTACTACAAGAAGGCTGTCGATCGCTTTCCGACAACCTATTTCGCCTACGCGGCGCAAGCTCACCTGGACAGGCTTGGCCCCGGCGAAGAAGAGCCGCCCGACTTCTTGGCCCAGCTTCCGCCTGCGCCACTTCTTCGCCCTTTCGACGAACCGATCGCCCCCACGGTCGCTGACCGTTGGAACCGCGCTCAGGCCCTTCGCACCATCGCCTTCGATGCTTCCGCAGAACTCGAATTGAAAGCCGCTTACGCCGCCACGGCTTCCTCTCGTTTCCTTGTCGAGGCTGCTCAAGCGGCTTTTGATCAGGGACATTTCGCCACCGGCATGAACTACGGCCGTCAGGCCGTTCCCGGTTTTGATTCCCGCAGATTTTCCGATGTTCCGGCTTCGGTCTGGAAAGTCCTTTTTCCTTTTCCCTACGAGAGCACCCTTCGCCGCGAAGCCGAGCGCAACGACTTCGATCCCATGTTTGCCGCCGGTCTCATTCGTCAGGAATCCACCTTTCAAGCCGACGCGGTCTCTCATGCCAACGCCATCGGGCTGATGCAGATCCTCCCGAAAGAAGCCCGCCGCCTCGCCAAGGAGCGTAAGGTTCGCTATACCAAAGCTTCGCTCTTCGATCCCACGGTCAACATCGAGCTCGGCATGCTCTACATCGCCGATCTCACCCGTTCCACCGGCGCTCCCGAGTACGCTGCCGCCGCTTACAACGCCGGTGAGGACCGCCTTGCGCTCTGGAGAGCCGAGCGCCCCTACGACGAAATTCCCGAGTTCGTCGAATCCATACCCTTCACCGAGACCCGCGAGTACGTTCAGATCGTCGTGCGCAACGCCGCGATGTACCGCATGATTTACGCCCAAGAAAACAAGACCAGTGCGGCCATCTTTACCCACAGTCGGTAACAACCTGTTTTGCCCTTGCTCTTTTCTGGCGGCGCCGCCTAGTGCCGCAGGCAAGGTAAGCCTACACCCTTAGTTTCGGGGGCCTTCATCTCAGCCAAGTCCTTCAGGCCTTCTCGCCCCGTGTTTCGCAGCTTTGGCCGATATCGGACCCATGCAACGACCGGGCCACCCTGGAACGGAAGCCCTGGCACGCCGGGGTTTTTTTGGCCCGTGGTTCGCTGTTTTTGCGCCGTCCTATCAGCTTGGGGGAAGTCCGGTTCCTGTTATCATATCCTCTCCCCATGTCTGCCGCCGAAACCAACATGTCGCACATCGCGCGACGCATGCTTTCCACCAAGGCCGAGCAATTCACCGAATCCGTCATTCGGGAAATGACACGCTTGGCTATAAGGCACAATGCTGTCAATCTTTCTCAGGGATTTCCGGATTTTGCTGCTCCTGAGCAGGTGAAGGAAGCCGCGCGCCGCGCCATTGCCGACGATATCAACCAATACGCGATCACTTGGGGCGCGAAGCCGCTTCGCGACGCCATTGCGGAAAAGTTCGCTGCCACGCAGGGCATAACCGTCGATCCTGAACGCCAAATCACCATTTGTTGCGGTTCGACCGAAGCCATGATGTCCGCCATGATGGCTATCATCAATCCCGGCGACGAGATTGTTGTGTTTGAACCCTTCTACGAAAACTACGGTCCCGACGCGATCCTCTCCGGCGCCGCTCCCCGCTTCGTCAAGCTGCGCCCGCCCGATTGGGCTCTCGACGAAAGGGAATTGGCCGCTGCTTTCGGCCCGCACACGAAGGCCATCATTCTCAACACCCCCAACAATCCCACCGGCAAGGTCTACACCCGTGCGGAGCTCGAGCTCATCCGTGATCTCTGCCTGCGCTGGAACTGCTACTGCATCACCGACGAAATCTACGAGCACATCCTTTACGACGGCACCGAGCACGTCACCATGGCGCGCATCGACGGCATGCGCGAACGCACCATCGTCATCAATGGCATGTCCAAAACCTATAGCGTTACCGGCTGGCGTGTCGGCTGGGCCATCGCTCCTCCAGAACCCACCCAAGCCATTCGCAAGGTTCACGACTTCCTTACCGTCGGAGCCGCAGCTCCGCTCCAGCAAGCCGGGGCTCTCGCGCTAAAGCTCCCGCGCTCCTATTACGACAGTCTCGCCTCCAGCTATGCGGAAAAGCGCGCCCGGCTCACGCGCATTCTCGAAACCGCGGGCTTCATCGTTTATAAGCCCCGGGGCGCATATTACATCATGACCGATATTTCGCGCTTTCACTTCGACGAGACCAACTATCCTGCCGAAACCCGCGACGTTTCTTTTGCCAAGTATCTTGTCGAAACCATCGGCGTCGCCTGCGTTCCCGGCTCCAGCTTCTACAATGATCCCCGGGACGGCGCCTCTCAGGTCCGTTTCACCTTCTGCAAAAAAGAAGAAACCCTCGCTGCCGCCGAAACCCGTCTCGCCCACCTTCAACCCTCGCGGGAGCGCTAGTGGGCTTCGCGCTGAGTGATCGCCTTGCCGGCGGGCTCGTTGGCCCTCTTGTGGGCGAGGCGCTGGGAGTCCCCTAAGTTTCCCGGAGGCTTCTGGATTGGTTTTACCAGGGGTGCTATTGCCGGACTTCACCGCGGGGTGCTGAAATCGATCAGCCTCTTCTCCAGAATTTGCTAACCCTCAGGGCGTATGGCCTAGCGGCAAATCACACAATAGGTTCTGCGGACGACGTGGCCTCGCGTTCTGGCAGACGTCACAGTACCTCCAATTTGGTTGTGCTACACTCGATTGGACTAGGGAGGAACGGCCGTTGGCGCTTGAACTCGCCCTTATCCCGGCTCGAACCAAGCTCGAAACAAACGGCGAAGGCTCGCCGTTGAACGTCTCCGCGAGCGAGACTCGTACGTTTCTCTGCCGCCTCACGGTCACGGACCAGATCGAGCAGGAATCCCTCGACGTTTCCATCTGGGGCTCCGCTGATGGTCGCGACTTCGGCAAGAAGCCACTCCTCAAGCTTCCACAACAGTTTTACCGCGGTACCACGAAAATGGTACTGGACATTTCGCTCCGCCCGGAGGTAACTTTTCTCCAAGCCAAGTGGGAATTAAACCGTTGGGGGCGTGTTTCCCCGATCCCGATGTTCGTCGCAGAATTGCGGCTCGGAGAAATTCCGCCGATGTTGCGAGGAAGAGCGACGAGTCCGGTTGGCATGGTATCAGCGCGCGAACGCTAGTCGCGTGAGACTGGGGTTTACAGTATTGTTTTGTTGTATATAGGGGTAGGAGACTGTTGGTCGGTTGCCCTGTGGTGGTCAGTCTCCTACCCCGCGAGTGGTCTTGCTAGTATAGACGAGCCATCCCCAGCAAATGTTTCTTCGCTACCCAAAGATTTTTTTGAATTTAACTCCTTTCAATCGATCGGCTTGTGTTGTCTCACTATCGAACAAAGCATCCATTTTTTGGTATCCGATCAACTAATTTCCACAGTGTCCAGGTACCTCGCCACCGCTGCCTTCCAGCGAAAATTCCGTGTGATGGCCTGCTCGAGCGATTGCGCGGCGGCCGGTTCCCCGTGTGTGAGGTAGACCTGCTTCGGCGGAGCCTGCAATGCCGTTAGCCATCGCAGCAATTCACTTTTTCCGGCGTGCGCGGAAAACTGACCCATCTCCACAATCTCCGCCAACACCGGCACGGCCTGCCCAAAAAGGTTCAGCGACTTCGCGCCTTCCTCGAGTGCTCGCCCTCTCGTCCCCTGAGCCTGGAAGCCCCCGAGAATCACGCAATTTCTGGCCTCAGCGAGCCGGTGCGCCAGATGGTGCAGCACGCGCCCGCCCGTCACCATCCCGCTCGCCGAAATGATGATGCAGGTCTTCACGTTGTTGATCTGTTTGGATTCCTCCACGCTGCGCGCCAGGTGAAATTCGTGCACGTTCAGTGGATCGCCGCCATTTTTCTCTTCCAGCGCAAATTCGACATCGTGATCCTCTTTGTACTTCAGATACAAATCCGTTGCGCTCAAAGCCATGGGACTGTCGACATACACAGGTACTTTTGGAATTCGCTGCAAATCCTCCAGTTGCCGCAGGTAGTACATGAATGTCTGCGTTCGTCCGACGGCAAAAGCGGGAATCACGATGGATCCACCGCGCTTCACCACGCGGTTCACAATGTCCCCAAGCAATTGCAGTGGATCGCCCGCTTCGTGCTCCCGGTCGCCGTACGTGGATTCGCAAAGCAACACATCCACCTGCTTTGCTGTCGGCGTCTTCGGATCGTTCAGGATGGGCTGGTCGTAGCGTCCGACATCCCCCGAAAAGACGACCACGCTCTTCTTGCCATTCTCCGTGATGGTCAGCTCCAGGCTCGAGGACCCGAGGATGTGACCGGCGTCGTAGGACTCCACATGAAATTCCGGCGAAATGTCGAATCCGCCGCTTCTGGGCATCGGCTTCAGCAGCCGCAAAACGGGATCAATGTCCTCGCTGGTGTACAGCGCCCGAGGCTGCGCGTGCTTGCTCCACCTGTGTTTCTGTGCGTCTTCGGTCTCTTCCTCCTGCAAGTGGCCGGAATCCTTCAGCAGTATCCCCACCAGTTCAATCGTCGCGGGATTCGCGAAAATCGTTTTCTTGTATCCGTCGCGCACCAGCACCGGCAGCCATCCCGTGTGGTCCAGGTGCGCATGCGTGAGCACCAGATAATCAATCGTTTTTGGATCGATTGGCAGCGGATTCCAGTTACGCTCCTTCAAGTCCTCCGTCCCCTGGAACAAACCGCAATCCACCAGCAGCTTCTTCCCGGCCGCTTCCAGCAGGTATTTTGAGCCCGTCACGCTTCCCGCCGCACCCAAAAAAGTTAGTTTTGCCATAGCCCCTGCATTTTAGCTGAAGCTCCCGTCAACGCCACACGCGCGCCGATATCCAACCATCCCACACGCGCTCGTATGTGCAGACGGCGAGGTACCGGAGGTCCTGGCCCCTTCCGCTTTTGCTCGCCTCGGATGCCATCATGAAGACCGCTGGCGACCAATCGTTCTCGATTTATCCCTTGCCCTTCTCCAGGTACTCGTTTACTTGCTTCGCCCAATCCGGTCCCGCTCCGCGGTCCTGCTCGCCCATATGCCGTACCTGTACGTCGCCCTCCTCACTGACTGCCGTGCGGTCGTATTCAACTTCCACTCGCGTTTGCTTTCCCTCCGCTATCAGTCTCAGCGTAATCATCGTGACCATTGTGTCCGGAATCAAACAAACATACTGGACGCGCCCGGCCTTTAGGTCGAACTCCGTATTCACCCAGACCGACCTCAAATGACTGTGAGCCACGGTAAACACCATGCCCTCCTCGTCCGAGGATGGCACGGGGTGAACAAAGTGCGGATCCCACCCCGGGGCCCACACGCGCTCCTTGTCCGCACCAAAGAGCGGTGCCACCTGCTCGATCGGCGCACGTGCAGTAAAGGCGAATCTTTCCTCGCTATGTGCCCGCATGATGCCAGAGTCCCGACGACTGGAGCCACCGCGCAGCGCCGTATGCAGGTGCGTCGCGATCCGGGGAAAGGCTGTCACAGCAGCCCCAGTCACCGCTCCAATCACAAATAACCACACGCTTTTCACGACCCTTTCTCCTTCAACTTGTGGCTGTCGCTCGCCCGCAGGGTCAGGCCATAGATCTTCCTCAGTTCGACGATCTGTCCGAGCGATTCCTTCCCAAATGGCGCCTTGCCTTCGAAGGCATGCAGCACGATACCTTCGAGCAAATCCCCCAGTGTGATGTCCTTGAGCTCCGCAAACGCCTTCAACACCTTGAGCAACCGTTTTTCCATCCGAACCCCGGTCTGTACTCGTTCGACTTCTATCATGAGTGCCCCCGCCTCAACCATGGTAACTATGTACCATGGTACCATATAAGGTCAAGACCTGGTCCTGGGTGCAGGCGGGCGAGCGGCCGCCGCACAGGCACAATTCAACCGTTCTAGTGTGCTCAACTGGAATAAGCCACTATAGAGTGGAAATTTCAAGGATCGGCATCTTGCGAAGTTTGGCCTGTTCGAGAAAGTGTGCGGTTACGTCATCTGGCCCGCGCGATTCCTGATTCCATACAACCAATGCATTAACAGTCGTGTGTTCGTGTTTGGCGAGCATTTCGCCGCGGTCGAGGAGCCTCAGGTTGGTCTCGAGGTAGCCCTCCTGTCCTTCCGGCAACTTAAGCACCTCAACTTTGGCGGTACGGAGTACCTTCGAGTAGAGCTCACCCCAATTGCCAGGACGATCAGTCACCGAGGACACCCGAAACTCCTCTGGTTCTGAAGGCAACAATACGTAACAACGGACGTGAATCTCGCCGGCAACATCAAGCAGCAGAAGGTCGGCTCCACAGGCAGCGGCGCTCACAATTGCAAGCGGCTTTTGGCCAGCAAGCAGTTGTTGGATTTTGTTGCGGACTTTCGGCACGTTTTGGGGCGGGAAGCGACGGACGTTGGTATCAGGGGCGTCTACCCGCCGTCCAGCGCCAACGATAATAGGCCCTCGCGTGTTCTTGTCGTTGCCGTCCATTCGAGACACCATTCCGGCGAGCACGAGTCCCGTTATTGCTGAAATGAAATCGCGCCGTTCCATTGGAACACAATAATCTTGGAAAGGAATGCTAGCAAAGTCCGGATCAGGCTGGGCCTTCATTCTGCAAGATTCGCATGGGCTGATCTCCATGCACGTGACGCATTTCACGATCTTGTTCTTTTGCAACGCGCGCCTAGTTCTGATGAAGCGCCGATCGAGAGCTGAAAATAGTGTGTTCCGCAAAAAGTCCGTCGTTCTGAGTCTTCCGTCCGGCGGTCGGCCGCGCATTTCCTGCTCGCTGGCATACAGCGCTGCAAATGCAAATCACAATCGCTGCCGATTATCCTTCTGTTTCGTCAATGATTGGGCACCGCCGTTCCGATTCCCGGATTGAGGGTGCCAGCGATGCGATGATAGACTGTCGGCCCTGGAGCATTCTATGGCTACCGCAGCCCCCGCCGGCGTGAATGGAGCCTGGAGCCTGTACCGCCAATGTGCAGCCACATCCGCGTTTCATAAGTCACAGCTCGAGACGTTCACCAAGATCAGCTTGTGGCTTGGAATCACGGGCGCTGTGATCGGGACAGTGGCTCAGCGCATGGCGCCAGATTCAACTTCCTACACATCCAAGGTTCTGGGTGTGATTGGGTCTGTCGTGGTGGCGCTTGCCGGCCTCGCGGCCACACAGGCGTCATCCGGAAGCCGTGACAAAATCTGGGTCAAATGCCGTGCGGCAGCGGAAGCGTTGAAAAGTTCGGTCTATCTCTACTGTGCATCAGTTACGCCGTTCGATGACCCGAACCGGTCGGCCACACTTACACAACGGGCGGAAAGCATCCTGAAGGAACTGGCTGGAATCGAACTGCGTCCGGGCAAGATGGACCGGCCAGCACCAGGGCAGATGACGGTAGCGGACTATATCCGCGACCGGGTCGACGACCAGATCGCGTATTACTCCGGTTCGGTGGGCAGACTTCAGAAGAGAGCCGATTTCTGGCGATACGTCTCATGGACGGCAGCGGTCGTGAGTGCGGTGTTTGGTGCTGTTTCGGCGATACATTCCCTCTCACTCTGGGTCGCTCTGCTGGCGACTGTGACGACGTCAGTAACCGCTTATGTCAAAAACCAACGCTATGCATCAATGATCGGGTTGTATCAGACTACCGCAATAAGGTTACAACTGCTCAAGGATCAGTGGCTGGACAGCGGCAAGACGGATTCGGACAAAGCGGACCGCGACTCGTTCATTCGGCGTTGCGAGGAGACTTTAGCGGTTGAAAATGGCGCGTGGATCGCTCAATGGTCGCAACAGCTGCCTCAGCAACAACGCCAATCACCGCAGGGGACGCCGGAAACTCCTCAAAAAGGAAGCCCGGATTCGAGGCAAAAGGGCGATGCCGCCAAGAGCACCTGATCCACCTGGCGGCCGGAGTGCCAGGTCGCCCGTAGACCAGCTGAAGCCGATGAAACAGTTTACGGGGGCAGAAATTGAGCGTTCATACGTTTGTCGCGATGCCATACGGAGTCAAGGATGGCATTGACTTTAATCTTGTGTACGCTGACCTGATCAAGCCCGCACTCGAGAGCGCCGGGCTCGAGGTGTTTCGCGCTGATGAGGAGTTGCGGGCAGGCGACATCCGGACCGACATGTTTCAGGAACTCCTGCTTGCGGATCTGGTGGTAGTTGACCTTTCCATTGACAATCCGAACGTCTGGTACGAACTGGGCGTTCGACACGCACTGCGGCCCCGCGGAGTGATCCAGATTCAAGGAAAACGCGATCATCTGCCATTCGACGTGTACGTAGACCGGGCAGTCCGGTACCACATCAAGGATGGTGCGCCGGATCGCGATCAGCTAGCGGCTGACCGCCAGAGAGTCAGCGAGTTCGCCGTTTCCACACTCGAGTCCTGGTATGGCCGCAAGGTCAGCCCGGTCTATCATCTGCTGCCAAATCTGGAACCACCTAGCTGGAAACGCCTCCGAGTGGGCGACATAAACGAGTTCTGGACTGCCCAGGAAAAATGGGAGAGCGGTGTCCGGGTTGCCCAGAAGAGTGGACGCGTGGCGGATATTCTGGTTTTCGCCGGGGAAGCGCCGACACGCGCGCTTCAGCTGGAAGCGAGGTTGTCGGCGGGAAAGGCGCTGTTGAGTATGGGGGAGTTCGCTTTCGCGCTTGAGCAGTACGAGGAGGCGCTCAGGTTCGACCCGGAGAACCTGGAAGCGCGCCAGAAAAAAGGCACAGTGCTCGGCCGACTGAAGCAGTACGAGGAGGCGGATGTGTGGCTACGTGATGTAGCCAGGGATCACCCGGAGGATGGCGAAACGCTCGCCCTTCTCGGTCGGGTGGCGAAAGACGCTTGGATTGCGCGATGGCGCAAGCCAGGCCGCACGGTCGTCGAAATGAAACAGGATGCCACGCTGGAGATTGCACTGCTGCGCAAGGCCGCGGCGACATACAAGGAGGGATTCGTGAAAAGCCCCGGGAATTATTACCCGGGAATCAACGCCCTAACGTTGTCCGGCCTTATTGAACATCTTACACGAAAGAAAATGAAGAGCACCGAACGGGAGGCACTCTGCGGCGGGGTAAACTGGGCAGCGCAATGCTCGATTCTCACGGATCCTAACGACTACTGGGCCAGGGCCACTCTTGGCGATCTAGCTCTGCTGCGTGACAACGCTAACCGTATCCAGGAGCTCTACAGGGATGCGGTAGCGGTCGCGGAGAACAACAGATTCGCCCTGGATTCCACACTCCAACAGATCAGACTGCTGAAGGATCTCGGATTTAGGCCCGACGAGGTGGCTGCTGCGGAAGCGGTATTCGAAGCAGAGCTAACGAAGGTGCCATCATCAGAGCAACTGATCCCGAACCGGGTGTTCCTCTTTAGTGGCCATATGATTGACCGCGAGGCCCGGGCCGAACCACGGTTTCCGGCCGAAAAGGAAGCCATCGCGGCATCAGCGATCTCGTCAAAACTGGACGAACTCGGGGCTTCAGCTGGAGATCTTGCATTTTGCGGAGGTGCGTGTGGCGGAGATCTAATCTTCGCGCGCGCGTGCCTCGATCGCGGCGTCGGTCTACGAGTGCGAATCCCCTTTACGGAGCCGATGTTCCTGAACGAGTCGGTGCGTTTTGCTGGTGAATATTGGGTCCGGAAGTATTACGAGGTGAAACAAGACAGCCGCTCGACGGTCCTCGAGATGCCAGAGGTGCTGGGGCCTTTACCAAAGGGTGCACAGCCTTATGCGCGCAACAATTTGTGGCAGCTTTACGCAGCTCTGGCCTGGGGTGGGCAGAAGCTACATTTCATCTGCTTATGGAACCGCAAAGCGGGCGACGGACCTGGTGGAACCAAACAAATGTACGACACGGTGGTTCAGCATTTAGGTCAGGTGCATGTTCTAGACACGACGAAACTATGGTAGCAAGGTCGGGAACGTCGGCCAGAAGGGTAAAGCGGTGAAAGCGAATCGTAGGCATGCCTTTCTGCTTGTCGCCGAAACCGAGAGTTGTTGCTAAGCACTGCGCGTTAGGAGGGACTAACCCTCAAAGGCGGTGCCACCAGGCCCAACGGCGCACTAGGGACGACCATTACTGATGGTCCCGGCCACATCATCTTGGGCGTGGGTCAATGAGCCAGCAAAACGACGACCGTCGCGTCATCGGTTTGGCGTCCTCCGGAGAATTCGTCAAACGACGTAAAGATCGCTTCCACGAGTTCATCGGCGCTCGTTGCCTTGCTTTCGACAGCCGCTCTTCTGATGCCATTCACTCCCCATTCCTCTCCTGACCCATTTACCGCTTCAATTACGCCATCCGTGTACGCGATGACTCGATCGCCCGGATGCAGCTGAATGCTGCCTTCCTCGAACGTCGAATTCGTAAAGAGTCCGAGCGGCAGGCCCCCGGTATCCAGCCAATCGATGGAGCCATATCGCCGAATGACCAGGGGCGGATTGTGGCCCGCATTGGCATAGCGCAGCGTGTGCGTGTCTGCGTCGAACACCCCATAGAATAATGTGACGAATCGGTCCGCCAGCGACGATGTGTGTAGTTGACGATTCACCGCGCCAAGCGCCACCGCGGGATCGTCTCCCGCGAACAAAGCCGCGGTGCGCAGCGACGACTGGACATTCGCGATCATCAGCGCTGCGGGAAGGCTTTTGCCGGAGGCGTCGCCAATAGCAAAGGCCAGTTGGTTGTGCCTTAGCGGCAGAAAGTCATAGCAGTCGCCGCCGAGCGCCCGTAGTTGCCGGCAACGCCCAGCGTAGCTGATGCCCTCGGCAGTAAGCACAGGGCGGTGCATAAACCCTTCCTGAACGTCGCAGGCGCTTGCCCAGTCTTGACTTACGTCTAGTACCATTGTGTCGGTCATTTTCTTCGTACCTCTGTGTGAAAGTCGGTCCGCAAACCGCAAAATCGACAAGGTGCAGCAACATTTTTTTCAAGAAATTGCTAGATGGCATGTCGAGAAATCAGGGCCGGCTCCGACCTACCTATGAAAGCGCAGCGGCTAAGTTCGGACCGCCAAGTACGAGCAGCCAAGGAGGTCGGCCATGTCGAAAGCCTACAAAATCTCTCGCCGCCGTTTGATCACCTCCGGGCTCTGCACGGCAATATTGGCCGGTTGGCCCAGTCGTTCCATAGCAGCCGCTAAGATGCAGAAAATCCAAGGAGATGAAATGACAGCCTTGACGCCGTACCTTTTATTCGATGGCCATTGCCGTGAGGCAATGGAGTTTTACTCGTCCTGCTTCGGGGGAGAGTTGACGGTCACAAAGGTGAAGGATTCTCCCGTGAAGGACAGGATGCCAACAGTCCAGCACGAAAAGGTCATCCATGCGCGACTCAGAAGCCGCAATGTGGAGATTTCGGCATCAGACTGGCTCCGACCCGACCGAACTCCAATTCGAGGCAACACCGTTTGTCTCTTCCTGAGCGGAGGAACATTGCGAGAGTTGAAAGCCCTGTTCGAGAAACTTTCGGAGGGCGCAGAATTAACCGACCCACTGACAGAGCAGTTTTTTGGCACTTACGGCGCACTCAACGACAAGTTTGGTGTTCGTTGGATGTTTCAAACAGACAAGAAGGATTAGCAGAACTGCAGCCTGTGGTAAAGAAACGACATAGGAGCAAAAAGACATGAAATATATTTTGCTGATGACCGGCACCAAGGTAGGGGTTGAGAGCTATCTTGCATGGTCCCAAAAGGATAGAGACGCGCACATGGCAGTCTTGCAGCGCATCGCTCAGGAGTTGACCTCATCAGGAGAGTTTGTCAGCACGCAGGGATTAGCCGGGCCCGAGGAAGCCAACGTGGTGCGTGGGGAGAAAGGGGGCATGCCGGTTACGGACGGCGTATTCCCCGAGTCGAAGGAGTTTCTTTTGGGTTACTGGATCGTCGACGTCGCGACTCGAGAGCGCGCTTACGCCATCGCTGGGCGAATTTCGGCCGCGCCAGGGCCCGGGGGAATGCCGACAAACATGCCGATCGAAGTGCGTGGCTTCGCGACCTACCCGGGGCCGGGCTCGGACCGACGTTAGGTTTCCCGGCATCCTTCGACAAAGACTGAGGCAAGCGGCGCATGCGCATCTGCTGCGGGAAATAGAATGAGAGGAGCAAAAAGGATATGAAATTTATTCTCATGATGACGGCAAAAAAGGCCGATTGGGACGAATACACGAAATGGTCGAAGGGAGACCTGGAGCGAAACGTCACCTTCATGCGCGCCTTCAGTAAGGAACTCAAGGACTCCGGCGTGTTTGTTGCCACCGAGGGCTTGGCCTGGCCCGGCGAAGCCAAGATGGTGCACGCCGGGAAAAACGGCGAGCCGATCACGGACGGCGTCTTCCCAGAATCGAAGGAATTTCTCGCAGGCTATTGGATCATTGATGTGGAAAGCCCTGAGCAAGCTTACAAAATCGCCGCCAGAGTCTCGGCCGCGCCTGGACCCGGAGGCAAGTCGGGAAGCCTGCCGGTCGAGGTTCGCCCAGTTCTTGGCAGTCACGCTGATCTAGGACTCTGACAGCGTACATGTGCTGAGTGGAACGATGTCCGATCCTTCTGACCGTCCCATCGAGCATCTGCTGCGCGAATTGGCCCCGCAAGTGCTCAGCCCGGTCGTGCGAAGATTTCGCGACTTCGCGGCGGCCGAGGACGCCGTGCAAGAAGCCTTGATCGCGGCTACGGCGCAATGGCCTCGCGATGGTGTGCCTGCCAATCCGCGCGCCTGGCTTATTCAGGTTGCCTCGCGGCGAATGGCCGACCACATCCGAAGCGAGGTCGCCCGACGCCACCGCGAGCAGGTCGCTGCGGAGGAGACTGAACGGTTGGCTCTGCCGGTCGACGCCTTCACGGAAACCGCCGAGGACGACGCCCTGGTCCTGCTCTTCATGTGCTGCCATCCTGCTCTTACTCCAGCTTCCGCGATTGCCCTGACCCTCCGGGCGGTCGGCGGCTTGACCACAGCGGAAATCGCAAACGCGTTTCTCGTGCCTGAGGCCACCATGGCACAGCGCATCACCCGCGCCAAGCAAAGCATCAAGGAGTCGGGCATTCCCTTCCAATTACCGACTGCCGAAGACCGCGCGCAGCGCCTGCGAGCCGTCCTGCACGTCCTCTACCTAATCTTTAATGAAGGGTACGCCAGCAGCGCTGGGCCTCACCTGCGCCGAGCTGATTTGTCCGATGAGGCCATCCGTCTCACGCGCATCGTGTACCACCGCCAATCCGATAACGAGGTTGCGGGCCTGCTCGCACTCATGCTCTTGACCGACGCGCGCCGCGCTGCGCGAACTGGCCCCGACGGGGAGCTCATCCCACTCGCGCAGCAGAACAGGACACTCTGGGACCGGCAACAGATCGCGGAGGGCATCGCGCTTCTCTCCGCGGTGCTGCCCAAAGGATCGGTTGGACCGTACCAATTGCAGGCAGCCATCGCGGCCGTGCATGACGAGGCGGCGCGTGCCGAGGATACCGACTGGTCGCAGATACTGGCGCTCTACGACCTTCTGAAACGCATGTCCGATAATCCGATGATCTTGCTTAATCACGCCATCGCCGCAGCCATGGTGCACGGGCCAAGAAAAGGACTGGAGCTGCTAGGCGCACTCGACTCCGATCCACGGCTCGCCGAGCGTCATCGTCTCGAGGCCGTTCGTGCCCACCTGCTCGAAATGGCCGGCGAGCACGAGGCTGCGATCACGCACTACCGGAGTGCGGCCAGCCGTGCGCCCAGTATTCCTGAGCGGAATTACTTGATGCTGCAAGCGGCCAGACTCAGCGAGTCCACCGACCACAAAGCGCCTGATTAGTCAGTCGGGTGTCGGCCGAGTGCCCGCGCATATTGATTGTCGGACCAGTTGAGTCCACAGGGTTTAATATGACCACCGAGGCGTTCCCGAAGATTCGTCGGGCCGATTCGGCCGATGCGCAAGCCTTTTGCTGACATCCGCAATGAGGCCATCTTGAGCGCGACGGCGAGGTTTGACATCGAGCCAAAATCCGTGGCCGAACACACGCAATGGCCGCACGAAAGGCATCGAGTCCCCGTGTCCGTGGTGGATGGCAAGGTTGTCGGCTGGGCGTCCCTTACACGCTCTGACGAATGGCAGCAGGGTTGCCACGGCCGAGGGAATTTGCCTTACGGTTCGGGAGTCGGAGGTCCGTGGCCCAAATCCGCTCTCTCGGCCTTCTACCTCGAATATCCAGGGCCAAGGCCGGACGATCGCCAATGCGAAGTCAAATAAATCTCTTCACACAGACCTGAAACATTTCCGGCGCTAACTTCGTTATGTTAGCACCTGTTGTTTTCCCAAAGGAAGTCTGCTATCGTCCTGTGGGAAACCAAGAGGAGAAAGAACGCCGTGACCCCGAAACAGAAGACCGAAGTCCTCCCCGGCGCCCGGGCACTAACGGTTCCGAAAACTCTGGACGTTCTCGGCCGCCGCATCGAGCAGATGAGCGGCCATCTCCTCACCGTTAATCAAGGGGCTCTCCATCCTCACACCGCGGCCATCATCGCTCGCTTCTTCAAAGCCAAAGCGGAGGACTGGACATGAGATCTCTGCGACGCTTCTTCACTCGTCTGTTCAACTCCATGGCCAGGTGCGAGCAGCAAGAACGTCTTCGCGAAGAAATCGCCGAACACATCGCCCTGCAAACCGACGAAAATCTTCGCGCCGGACTCTCCCCAACCGAAGCGCACCGCCTGGCCATGCTGAAATTCGGCAGCGTTGAAGCGATGAAGCAAGACTATCGCGCCGAGCGCGGCTTGCTGCTCCTTGAGAATTTGCTTCAGGACTTGCGCTTTGCCCTCCGCAGCCTGCAGCGAACGCCGGGCCTGACCGTATTCGTGATCATCACGCTCGCTCTCGGCATCGGCATGGTCGCTGCCACGTTCAGCATGGTGGATGCCTTGGTCTTCAGGCCCTATCCGGTCCCGC
>DATFTB010000197.1:0-7943 GCA_035262325.1 Candidatus Acidiferrum sp. | reverse complement strand
AATCGAAACCACATCGAGAGCGTTCAGATCACCATGGCTGAAAATTTCGGCATCGAAGGACGCGGCGCGTTCTACGGCCAAAACGGAACCATACGCGACGTGATCCAAAACCATCTTTTCCAAATCCTCTCAAGTCTGGCCATGGAACCACCGGTTCGCAATGACAGCGAAAGCACTCGCGACGAGAAGGTGAAAGTACTAAAAGCGATACCTTCCCTGCAGACAAAGAGCGTCATACGTGGGCAGTTCCGAGGTTACCGTCAGGAAAAGGGTGTAGCCCAGGATTCCAAAACTGAGACATTTGCCGCGCTTAAACTGGAGGTTGATTCCTGGCGCTGGAAAGGCGTGCCCTTCTACCTCCGCGCCGGCAAGAATCTACCCGTTACTTGCACGGAGGTTCTGGCCCGATTGCGCAAGCCCCCTGCGTTCATTCCGGAGTGCGCTCTCTTGCAAAACCACGTGCGATTTCGCATCAGCCCGGAGATGACCATCGCCGTCGGCGCGACCGTCTTGGGCGAAAACGACGAGATGAAAGGCGAAATGGTGGAAATGATCGCTAGCCGTAGGCCGCGTCCTGAGGAGATGGAGGCCTACGAGCGCATCTTAGGCGACGAGTTGTCCGGAGATCCCACAAATTTTGCACGCGAGGATTACGTCGAACAGGCCTGGCGAATCGTCGATCCAATCCTCAAAACGGACTCCGCGGTCTACGAATATGAGAACGGCACCTGGGGTCCGACCCAAGCCGATCAAATCGTCGCGCCACCAGGTGGCTGGCACAACCCGAGCGCAGCGGACCGAGAAGATTTCCGCGTTGCCGGGCAAGGCGCCTGAAGGCCGCGAAAGGAGAAACAGAAAGCAGCAATTTTCACCGATACCATGTGATCGCCGGGCGTGGCATAGCGCAACTCGTAGATCGGCGGGCTCTGTGCCCACAGGGACGGGCAGAAAACCACCGGCAGCAGGACCAGCGGCGACGTCAGGATGCCGCGCAGCCATTGGCCGAAAAAGGTTCCTGGGCGGCATAGTTTTTGCTCCTAGTGCACCCAGGATGCGGACTGCGACTTCGAAAGTGTTCGAAGCCACTGTAGATTGGAACCTTTGAACAAAATCCGCAAGAAGAATCCAGACTGACGACCGGGCAGCAAAAGCAGAGAGTCCTTATCTCCACGCCGAAGAGGAAGGCCGACTGCTCACTTCCCTTCCCGAGCCCTGTCGTGCTCCCGTGCGCATTGCTGTTCTGACGGGCCTGCGAATCGGCGATCTTCTTGCACTTCGATGGGTTGATTTCATTCGCGGCGCTATTCTAGTGCGGGCGAGTTCGGCCGAACGAAGACGAAGAGCAGCAAAGGGAACCTCCCGACGAGCCGACCGGTGCGCGAGGGCTTGAAACACAGCTGGCCCGCTCGCGGCAGACGGGCCCGGACGACTTCGTTTCCCCAACCCGCAAACAGACTCCAGGCAACCTCTGGAATTTGCTCGCCGGGTGCCGCGCCCCGCATGCAAGGCTTTGGGGCTGCCATTGATCTCGTGGCACAGCTTCGGGCACACGCCAGGTCGGATCATGGGCAACCCGGACGAAATCGATTTAGTAGGGAGAGTTACCGACTCTTCGCCGGGGGGCCATGTGCGAACTCGCAGTGAAAAATCGCGAAGGCCGACTATTCCTTCGGAAAGCCAGTATGCAATACTCGAGCGCACGCTAAATGGCTCAGCGGACTTCGCAAAACCAGCACGCGGCGCCACTTGCCGCGAACCGCGGCCTGGTGCGTCCCCCAGCCATCTATCTGACTACGATTGTCACGGGCTTGGTGTTGCATTTTGCCTGGCCGATCCCACTCGTTCCCAGCTTGGCGATGCCGTTCGGCGCGCTGATAGCGGTTTTTGCCGCTGCGCTTTTCATCTGGTCGATCAGAACATTCCACGCAGCGGGCACGCCGGTGCCCGGGAATCGACCCACCACCACCATCGCCAAGGCCGGGCCGTACCGCTTCAGTCGCAACCCCATCTATCTCGCGTTCTCGCTGTTTCAGACTGGACTCGCGCTCGGGGTCAACGACGCCTGGCTCTTGGTCACGCTGCTCCCGGCGATTTTTGTGATGTCGTTCGTCGTCATACCTCGCGAGGAGCGCTACCTCGAAGCGTGCTTCGGCGACGAATACGAGAGGTACAAGGCAAGCGTCCGGCGCTGGTTGTAGGCTGAATACCCTGCCTAACATGGGAGCTCCTTCTCCCACAGCAAAAGGACTTCCGGCTGCGGCCAGACTGGCAAACAGGTCTCTTCGCCTCATTTCCGTGAGCTTACCCCGGAGGGAATTCTAGGCCTTGAACAAATCGGACATTTGCAGTGTGCATTCAGCGTGGGTCAGCACCGCGGTCGGCTTACCATCAGCAAACCGCTGCACCTCGCGTGTCATGTGGGCTTGATCAGCGTATCCCACGTTCACAGCGAGGTCCGCCAAACGGATCGCACCCTTCGTTTCGGCTGCGGTTTTGAGGAGACGCTGAAAACGTATTACGGACTGGAACATTTTCGGACCGTAGCCGATGGCAATCGAAAAACGCCGACGCAGTTGCCGCTCACCGACACCGACTAGTCGGCTGAGCTGTCCGATTCGGCCTGCGGGATGCTTGGCAATCCATTGAATGCCTAACATTACTGCTCGGTCCAAGGTAACCCTAGGTTCAAGAGCATTTAGAGCGGCCTCGGCAAGCACGGCTTTTTCTGCTGGATCCACCTTCGGTTCGCGTATTTGATCGAATCCCACGGACAGTTGGCGACAAACTTCGCGCAGCGGCACCGATTGGTTGAGCAACTCTGACGCAGGCAACCCAAGAACATCCGCTGCGCAACCCGGGTGCATTCTTATACCAAAAATGCGCGTGCCCTTTATCAGGCTAACATCGAAAGGCTCCGTCCAAGGCCCCACTACCACAGGCTCTTCATCGTTGATGAAAACAATATCGGCACAGCCATCCGGCAGGACTTGATGCCGATAGTCACCCTTCCGCCCGACGATATTCTGGGTCCAGAAGCACAGGAACCGGGCCGCCAGCCGCGTGGAAACGGGAAACTCGCGGTATATCGAATACGCCGCATGTAGCTGTGAATCGATGGTCATAGCACCGACTACTCAACGATCCCAGGCCCCCTCGGCTAAGATACTATCGCTGCGAGAGGATTCCTTCCAGACGATGGACGATTCGGAACCGGTGTTTGACGCCGCCGGACACTTGCAGACCGTTGAATCGGTGGTGTACCAGGCCTTCATCAACCCGAAAGAATAGCGTCCACGTGGCGTCGCCATGCATCGAGCTTCATCACCGCGCCTGTGCGTCTGACGCCTCTCAAGCCTTCTCTATTTGAACACACGCGCGGCGCTTCCTTCTTGCGGTCGTCGGGCGTGCCGTATAACCTCGTGGCTGACAGGTCCAGCAAAGCGAACTAACGGCTCATCATCGAGGCCGGCGGCCCCATAGAAGCCTCGCGGCGGTGCCCACTTCGATGCCCGGCGGAGAGTCCTATGCCCCTTCGCGGCTCCCTACGTTCTTGCATCTCTCTATTGCTTTTCGCCGTCCCCTGCAAGACTGGCTCTACGGCGCCGGTCGACGAGCCGAAGCCCACGCCGGAAAACACCATCAGCATTCAGCTCGGGGACCCTGTTCCAGCGCAGAAATTTGACCACTCGTCGAAATTCTGGATTGCCGGCGTCGCCGATCGCTCCGGAAATCCCCAGCCGTTGCTGGTGATGAAGTCGCGGGGCGGCGTCTTTCTCGACAAGCAACCCACCGCAATCATGAAAGACTCGCTCGAACAATCGCTCAAGGCGGCGAACCTGCTGGCCGCTGACGAAGCCTCCGCCGACCTCGTGCTGCGCGTCTATCTTTTTCAATTTGGTTTGGCTTCCGGCTCCGCCCTAGATTTCTTCGGCAAGGTCGAATTCTCCGCGATGGTCAAGAATCCCAAAACCAGCGAATCGCTCGAGGTAAAAGCGGCGGGCACGTCCATCGCCGACGGCGCCCGGCGCAAAAAGAACCTGCAGAAGAATGTGGAACAGGACATCGAGGCCGCTCTGCGCGACGCCACTCGGAATTTTCTGCGCGGCGCGCAACTGAAAGAAGCAGTGGCAGCTTTGTCGAAAGGAGCCGGGGCCTCGCCGGCGGCCGCGCCCGCCGCCATCGCTTCGCCAACGTCTCGCTAAGAATTCTGCGGAGTCAGCGCTGCAGAAGCAAGATTTGGCCGTTGCGCCGCTGGCTGTTCCTAGAGGCTCGAACGATTGGACGTTACAGGAGAGGAGAGAAGGAGCAATGCGTATCTTCACGGTAACACTGATTGCAGCCACGTTCGCGATCGGCGCGGCTGCAGCGCCGAAGGACGAAGCCCCGCCGTACAAGACGGCCGAAGCCAAGCACTTCACCACCGCAGAAGGAGTCGAGTTGAGCCCCGCTTTCGTGGACTATTTTTACGCCGAGTTGCGAAACGAGCTGGCCAAAGCGAAGCTAGTGAAAGAGGTCATCGGCGAAGGCGAAACAGTAGATGACCTCGATGCTTCGAGATCGTTGGTGATCAGCGGAACCATCACCGAATACAAAAAAGGCAACGTCGTCGAAAGCGCGTTGATCGGCTTCGGTGCCGGTTTCAAGAGCCTGAAGATGGACGCCGACGTCGTCCGACGCAGTGATAAACAGAACCTTTGTGCTCTGCATGTCCACGTGAAAGTTGATCCCAGATGGAATGAGAAGGTGATGGCGAAAGGCGCGGCGCACGAAATCGTCAAAGTGATGAAAAAAGCGCTGGCCGAGGGCGCGAAAACGGCAGCCCCTGAGGCTGTTTCGAAACCCTCCTGAAAGCCGGGGGCTTGTTCTCATGCCAAAACCTTCTATCCGGCCTTCCGCCTGGCTCGCCTTTGCACTGGCAAATTGCCTCGTTTTCGCCAGTTTCGACAGTGCGGCCGCCGTTACCAAGATGAAGCTCAGCGGTTACCTTACCGCGCGAGCCGAAGCCAACACCGTGCTGATTCTCGATGACCGGATCGAGCTAACCTCCGCCAGCCGCGTCCTCAGCAAAGACGCCTCTGGCGAACATCCCTTCGATGCCAAGGCGCTTTCTCCCGGAATGCTGGTCGAGGCCGAAGGCCAGTGGCTCGACAAACACAGATTCTTTGCGGAAATGCTCACCGTAGACTTGGCAGAAGACGAAAAGAAAATTCACGGATCCGCGTATTTGCAGGAAGAGCCGGCGGATGCCGCAAAGATTGCAGCCGGAGAACCGAGCGAGCTAAAACTGGACGGCTACCGCTTGAGCCTGAACGCCGCCACGAAGCGGGCATGGAACCCGGCGAAGGCAGGGCAGGGCCTTTCCGCGAGCGCTTCGCGAGAAGCCGGGACCCTCGCCGGTTACCGCGTGAAGTATGCGGGTACACGCCGCAAAGACGGGTGCATCGAAGCAGAAGACGTCGAGCTCGGCCCGCCCGCGCCGGCCGACGATTACAAGATGCCACATAACTTGGAGATCGTAACCGGCAAGGACGCCCAGACGGGAATCGACGTGCTCGAATTTCGGCAGGGCAAGAAGGTCCAAGGACGAATGAAGCTGCTCGCAGAACGGAGCGTCCAGGAGTATGTTTCGCACCTGGGCGACTCGTTGATCCCGGAAGGCGCGAAAGGTACCAGGCGGCCCATTGAGTTTCGCTTTTTTGTGGTGGAAGATCCAGAAATTAACGCTGCATCGCTGCCGGACGGAACGCTGCTCATCAATACCGGCTTGCTGGGCGCGCTCGAGAATGAAGCGCAGCTCGCTTTTGTTTTGAGCCACGAAATGGCTCACGTGTTGCAAGTGCACTATCGGCGCGAAGTGGAGGAGACACGCGGGGCGCGTGTCGGATTGACCATCGCCGGGCTCGCCGCAGGCGCGTTCATCGGAAACGCCGGGGTTTTCATGGCGCAAATTGGAATCGCTTCTGCGGTCAATGGTCACCAGCGAGAACTCGAAAATCAGGCGGACCGGCTGGGCCTACAGAATGTCATCGAACATGGCTACGACCCACGCGAGGCGCCCAATTTTTCGCGCATCATCATCAATCGCTACGGCAACCGCACCACCAGCAAACTGTGGTCGGACCATGAGTCGAGCGTAATTCGCGGTAGCTTTTTGACCGTGCAACTCATGCGCGAGTATCCCGAAAGCCACTGGGATGCGGCCAAGAAAAACACTACCGCTTTTCAACGCATGAAAGACGACTTGGGCCCCGTAAAAATCTTGTAAGACCGTGGTTTCACGGAGCAGCTTGCGGTCGAACGGCTTTAGGATCAACGCGATTAGGCAGAGGCACGTTACAAGCCCGAAGCTGACGCACAGATAGGCCCGAACACAATTATTGCGGACCACTGCGAGGAGACAAGAAGCTAATCGCCTGGGCTTTGCGAGCGGCGGGGGAAAACAACAGCTCAGCAAAGGTTGGTCTCAACGCGAAAATGATTGCTTACGCGGATTTCTCCATCGGCGCGGGTGAGACATGCTCGCTTCGCTGCGGGCGGCAACCAGGTGTCACGATCCACGGCTCCCTGCCGTAAGCTGTTGCGGACATTCAACGAGGCCCAAAAAACCGGCACTCGCGGACCGGCTAAGGAGCGGCACCAGAGTCGCACCTTCTCTCTGGGTCATACAACCACCCCGAAGGGTAGCTGGTGCTAAGATGCGGCCACATCGCCGGCGAGGACCCGAGCCCCCTTGGGCTGAGGACGGAGCAGCAAATAGAATGCGACGAAGTGTGTGATCATCAGCACGGGCACGTAGATGATCGGGATCGCTTAGGTGGCGCCAAACTGCCCCGCCAGCGCAGGAAGGGCGACCCGGGTAGCGTGGTACATCTCCGATTGGCCCGTTCTTCCCGGGTGCTTTGACTTGCGTCTAGGGATTTCCCAGTAGCCCGGCGCCCATTCACGCCTCTATACTCAACCAGGGCTCCTTGAACCTGCGCTTGTCTTTGGCCTGCTTTGCGAAACGAACGGGAAGTGTGGTCTGAGCCGGCCAGTTCAAGCTCATCTAAAGTGTTTCAGGAAGATCGCCAATGAAAATGACTGCAACAACCCGACAAGTAGGTTTCGTCGCCATTGTGGACATTAGCGGCCAGATTGTCCTCGGCAAAGAAAGTGCCTCGCTGCGCGATGTGATAGGCGATCTGTTAAGCAAGGGACACAAGAAGATTCTGCTGAATCTTGCCAATGTCGAGCGCATCGACACCGCAGGCTTGGCCTATATAATCAGTGCCCTCAAAAGCGTGCGGATGCAGGAGGGAGAACTGAAGCTGCTCAACCCTAGGAAACACGTACAGGACTTGTTCCAGCTTACAAAGTTACATACAGTCTTCGACATTAGAGACGACGAGGCGGCAGCCGTTAGGTCCTTCGGTGAATCGAGCGCGGCAACCGCCTGAGTGTCGAATCTGATTGGAGCCCAGGTTCCACGCCGAGAACAGCAACTTCATGATCGGTGGCAACTGGAATTGCAGCTGAGGTTCCGGCAAAAGGCAATACCAACTCCTCTCCGGACGCGCCCGGGAGGAGGCGCGCGTGTAAATTCTTGCTCAGGCTTCAGCGCGTGTTGGCCTCTCGGCGGCACGGTTCCTCACGATGGAGAACCAGGCTTCCATTGGCTGTTTCGACGCTTAGGGGAATCATACGTTAGCGTAGGAGTGCGATTCGCACGCGGAATCACCATGTATTCTGGACGCCACCCGCATCTGCGGGACCTGGCGAACGCCGATGACTGGCTCCATACCTGAGATTACTCTTTATAAGCTGTCACTACTGTCCCAACGTTCTGATTTCCGGGTCGCGTAAGTCGTTGATGGGGAACACGTAAATGATGAATTTTCTTGGTCTCGATTTGAACTCGGAATGCGGGTTTTGCGACTCTGCGAAGCATAACTTCGCGGGGGCCA
>DATFTB010000196.1:0-13741 GCA_035262325.1 Candidatus Acidiferrum sp. | reverse complement strand
GACGTTCAGCCAACTTGAGTTCAGGATGTTGTCGAAGCGCACGTTTACCGATTCCAAGTGAAAGGCGCCGGTTTCGTCGGAAGAAGGCACCAGCTGGAAACTGATGTTATGAGCCAGCGTGCCTGCGGTCAGAATATCGAGGCCGCCGAAATCAAAGCCATGGGTCGTGATGTTGGCCAAAGCGGTGTTCGGCCCGCCGGCGCCATCGACGATCACGTTCTCTTGATGCTCCAGATGCCAGTTGGGAGTGATACGCAGGGCGATGGGCCAATAGGCGGGGCTTTGGAAGATGGGAGCGTCGCGGTCGTTGCCCATCTGGTAGCCGTTGTCTTTGAATTGCTGGCCGAAGGGACTGAGTTTCGGCCAAGCCTCGTGGCACGATGAGCAAGGCATACCGTACTTTCGCGCAAAAGCCGGAATGGCGTAGGCGGCATGACAATCGGCGAGCGCCACACCCAGCAGGAGAAACGCGGCGAAAAGGATAGACCTCGCGCGAACGCGTCTACCCTTCAAGTTCATAAGCTTCGACCAATCCATACGGCCCTCCTCGTACGGTGAAAACAGATTTGGATTTTCTGGGGATTCCCTGCTTTTAATCGAACGGGCGCGGAGCCCGATGTCAGCGCTCCTCCCCCGTACACCGTTCATGACACTCGACAAGGGAGTGAATGAACTCATCCGCGAACGGTGCCGGCGAGCCAGCGAAGAACTCTCCCGCCCTCTCGTGAAAGCTTGTGCTCCGCGCATGACGGGACATGAGGAGTTTCCCTTCGAGCAGTACAATCACCACCCGCAAAATATACTTCGTTGCGGCGTAAAACTGTATAAGGTCAGAGCGCAATTCGTAGCACAAAGTTACACTCTTGATAACAAGCTGGAGAATGGCGGGCGAGGCTTAGCATGAAATAACAGGGTGCTGAATATTGGGGAAATCCATGGTCACACTTTCCGCACATGCGCTCAGCAAAAATTACATTCACCACCCTTCAGCATGTTTACTCGTTATATATTCACATTCACACTTCATTTCTTACACGCCGCTTACATTCTTTACCGGCACCTTACCACTGCAGGCGTGTGGAGAATTTCTCGCAAATTCACAAGAAATGTAGTTGCACGCAGGCAAGACAAATCTACATTCAGTCTCCCATCTCTGGTCACTCTTCTTCGGTGATCTGCTGGCTCAGATAGCGCTCGTATCCCAGTTCTTTCATTTGGTGCATTTGCGCCTCAAACCAATCGACGTGCTCCTCTTCATCCTTCAGCAAACGCTCGAACAGCTCGCGTGAGGCGTTATCGGCTCCCTCCTGAGCGGTCTCGATGGCACGGTTATACATGGCCACCGCTTCAATCTCGAGTTTCAGGTCGCTCTCCACCTGTTCTTTGAGTTCTTTCCGACGGTGATGTCAAGGTGCTTAGTCAGATTTGGTGTGCCATCGAGAATAGAATCCTTTCGATGAGCACTTCCGCATGTTTCATCTCGCCAATAGACTGTTTCTTGATCGGATCTCTTATCTAAGATGAAGTTGAGCGGAACGTGACAGATGTGATTCTTGCAGGGTCACGACCCAGCAGTACGAAATATCTTCCCACATATAGTCCTCCCCGGCGGACTACGTAGGTTGGCTGGGAACCTGTCGATAGCGGCAATTCTAACTCCACTTCGAGTCGGCCCGTAGTAGTACGGAGGTACTGGCACAGGGTAAAAATCGGCACATTTTCGGCCACTCTGAAAATAAGTCCCACCGGGTCCCAAAAAATAGGGGCCCGTTTGCGTACTCTTTACACGTAGCTCACAAAGAAATTACGCAGTCGTTGTGCTTCCGCATCGAAGCAGATTGATCTTTCCTCCAACCTGTGTGGAATTTGCCGCCAGATCCAGCTCCATTCTCGCGAGCCGTCACAGGAGGACAGCAATGAACAGTCCATTTCACGCAGAGGCAAAGCTGGTCGCGGTTGTGGTTGCGGGTGTGGCGCTCCTCGGCCTCGCACTGTGTGCGGGCATTGTGATGGCCTTTTGGGTCGCGTCAAGCCGTTAGAGGCCGCTCAACATCCAGGCCACTTTTGGAAACATGCCCCTAGGTGTAAAAGCAAGCGCTGGGGGGACCGGCCAGGAAAAATTTTTGGCACGATACTGCCGGGATTCGCGGTTGGATTTTCCTTTCCGCCTCGCACTCGATTGACTGCCCTGCACAAGCTGTTCTGGGGTGCGTTGAGAACGTTCTGGTCTGGGTGGAGGAAACCTCTCGTCTTGGTTACTCCCCGAACCGTCGTGAACTGGCATCGAATAGGGTTTCGTTTGTATTGGACATGCATGAATTTGAGTTCCTTACCTCCCTCAACTGGGACCAAAATTCCAGACCTCTCCGACCTCAGGTAGATTCGCCGTGAAAGTGCAATCCTGATTGAGTGGTAACTTCCTGAATCGCTGATGGGGACGATTGTCCCACCGAAGCTGACATTGAAAGACCTAGTCAAGTTACCGTTAGATTGAAAAGGAGGGATGGTACCGGCAGCCGCTACCGGAATGGAAGTGATCGTGAAGCTCTGACCTCCCATGTTGGCTAGGCTTCGGGGCGGACGAGTCCAAAGCTAAAGGGCAGCACTAACAAATTCGGATGGTTGCAGGCCCCGGAATTCCACTGGCGATACGGCCCTGAGAGTGCCTCTAACAGTTTCTAGCAGTTAGATTGGGAGGCGGCTGGTAACGCCTTCAAACGGTGAGGCTTGGAATTTTGGGATGGCAATTCGAATGCTTCCGCCCCGGCCCATTCTTCAGTCCTTTTGCGTGGGGAAACCGGCTTCGAGCCACCCCTTCCACCCGCCATCCATCGATTCGACGTTGGTATAGCCCATCTTTTGCAGATTGTCGGCGGCCAGCGCGGAGCGGAATCCGCCGCCACAGTAGAGAACCACCTTGGTGCCGGCGTCGGGCAGGCGCTGCTCGATGTCGCGCTCGATGACTCCTTTGCCGAGATGAATCGCGCCGGGAAGATGGCCGCGTGCCCACTCGCTTTCCTCGCGTACATCAATCAGAACAAGTTTTTCTCCGGCGTCGAGACGCCGCTTGACGTCGGCCACGTTGCTCTCCTTGACGCGCTTTTTCGCGTCATTTACGAGAGCGAGAAACCTTTGCGCATGCGCCATGGCACCCTCCCGTTCGATCCCTACAGAATCAGGCAAAGCGTATCACAGCGGCCCGCGGAGAGAGCACCGCGGGCGTCCCGAGAGCAAGCAAGTGGCGCGAGGAAAGCCCGGCGCCTCAGAGAGTCAGTGCGCCCCGGGGTTATGGCTTGTTGACGGCGAGCGGTGATTTTGCCGTAGGGACGCTGCAACCGCGGACCGGTTCTTCGCCGCGCTTTCCAGCGGTGAAGCGGCTGGATTCGCGGACGCGTGTCCGCAGGCCATCGATCACGGCGGGGATGGGATCGTAGGCTACGCCGCGGATGACAAAGATCAGCAAGGCCGCTTCGCCCGGAGAATCGGCACTCGAGGTGATGCCGACGCCCTGAATACCATGCTGCTTCATGAGCTCGCTCACGTGGGCCGCGTGTACAACCCTAGCGCGATCGAGTTCGGTCTTGGTGAGGCTGTTGACGGCGAACGTATCGAGGACGGGCGCCACGCGCGCGGCCATCGCCGTATCAAAGATGCCGTGCGGACCCTGGTTGCCGGCTGCGACGATGCGCGTGCCGATGCCCTCCAACTCCGCAGGAAGCGCCGTGGGAATCTGCCCGGGATTTACGACCAGGATCACCGCGGCTTCGCCGGGCCGGTCCATGCTCGGCCCCACGCCGACGGCCTGCACATAGGCATTCGCGAGCAGCTCGGGAGCGTGCATGTCGCGGGCTCGCTCCGCTAAGGCAATCTTCCCGGGATCTACAGCGATGGTCGTTTGCGCCTGGGTCTTCACGCCATTTGCAGCCAGCGTGCAACCGACGACCTGATGCGTGGCGGCGCTGCCAACGAAGGCCGGTTTATTGTTGCTCTGATCGACCAGAGCAGCCAGAACCTCGGCCACAGGATTGCCTACCGTATCCGTGTCCGAACCGCCGAACAGTAGCGCGACAGGGTCGGCTGTGGCCTCGTCGACGATCAATGAGCCGGAATCGCCGGAAGCGCTGAACGAACCTCCAGCAACCGAAATCTGATTCGTAAAGTTGACCGTAAAGGTCGAGCCAGTACTGCAACCCTGCTGATAAACGATGGATGTTGCGAGAGAGATCGAACTCACCGAGGAGCACGTCAACCCGGTGGTGCGGCCACTTTTTGCGACGTTCTCTCCGACGGTGGCGGCGATGCCAGGGCCAGCGTGTGGTGGGCCCGCGTCTGCAACGCTTCCCGTCGCTGTGGCCCCGAGGGAGAGGATGCTTCCCGTCGTGTCCACAGTTCCGGTAACGATCTGAGCGATCGCGGCATCGACGTTGGTGCCTGTAGTTGCGAGGTTCACGAATTGGGAGAGATTTCCAACCGTCGTCGTTCCAGTGCTCGAACAGTTGGCATCGATCAAGCCAGGCTGTGTAATGGCGTCCCCAATACTGGCGGAGTCGCTGCGCGCGAGAACGTGATTGTTGCTGAGAATGTAGAGTGTCCCGTTGCGCTGTACCAGGGCGCCGAGGGTGCCGGAGCAGCAGAAAGTAAGCTTGCCCTGAAGGCTCGAATCCTTGGCGTTGCCGCCCGAAGTGCCGAGTTTGACGGGAATGTTCTGCGCCATTTGATTGGAATTGGAGGGCACGATCAAGACGCTACTGGAACCGGACTTGGTCGTGTCGGCTTGGGAAACGGCGGTGACCATGACTGTCGAGGGGTTGGGGACGGTGCCGGGGGCTGTGTAGGCGCCGGAGGCGTTGATGGTTCCAACCGTGGAATTGCCCGACATGACTCCATTGACCTCCCAGACGACCGCGGTATTCGTTGTGCCGGTCACAGTCGCCTGAAAGGCGACGGTCTGGTTGACGACAGCCGTGGGGGACTGGGGAGCAACGGTGACCGTAATTGCGCCGGGATTGCCGCCACCGCCGCTATTCTTGGCGTTTGACAAACCGCTGCAGCCTGAAAAGCCGGCGGCGACGACGAGTACCAATAAGAAGAGAGTGGCTCGACGCATTGTATCCCCCAACGTCCGCAAGCCGGTTTCAGGCTAGCACGCAGGCGAAAAGCGGCAGGGCTCCTCGGAATACCTCCGTGACCAACTCATTTCCTGTACGCGGGGACAGGCTTACCTGGGCTTTTGCTATAGATGACTGAAACCGGCGGCGGGATGCCCGTTCAATCGAGATCGCGCCAGTTTGGTCCGGTCCCGACTTCGACAACCAGGGGAACGGCAAGCTTGTGGACGCCTTCCATTTCTTCGCGCACGAGTTTCCCGAGGGAGTCGATTTCCTCCGCCGGGGCCTCGAAAAGCAGTTCGTCGTGAACCTGGAGAATCATGCGCGCGGCGAACCTTTCAAGGCGCAGGCGCTTGTCGATGGAGATCATGGCCAGCTTGATAAGATCGGCGGCCGTACCCTGCAACGGCGAGTTCAAGGCGGTCCGTTCGGCGAAACTGCGCAGCTGCATTTGCGGCGAGTTGATTTCGGAGATCGGCCGGATTCTTCCGAAGAGAGTCTTGGCGATTTCGGTTTTGCGGGTCTCGACGAGCACGCGGTCCAGGTAGTCCTTGACCCCGCGGTAGCGCGTGAAGTAAGCGTTGATGAACTGCGCCGCTTCCTTTTGCGCGATTCCGAGCTGCCGAGCCAAACCGAACGCCGACAAACCATAGATGATGCCGAAATTGATGGCCTTGGCGGCTCGGCGGTGTTCGGCGGACTGCGCCATGGGGCCGACGCCGAAGACTTCCTGAGCGGTTCGCGCGTGGATGTCTTCACCGTCCCGGAAGGCTTGGACGAGCACCGGATCCTGCGAGAAGTGGGCCATGATGCGGAGCTCGATTTGCGAATAGTCGGCGGAGAGAAGAACCTTGCCTGGTTCGGCCACGAAGGCGGCGCGAATCTCGCGGCCAAGCTCGCTGCGGATGGGAATGTTCTGCAGATTCGGATCGCTTGAGCTGAGGCGGCCTGTAGCCGTCCCGGTCTGGGAGTAGCTGGTGTGCAAGCGCCCCGAATCCGGATGGATCAGCTTCGGCAACGCGTCGACGTAGGTGGATTTCAGTTTGGCGATTTCCCGGTACTCGATCACCTTTTGCGGCAATTCATGCTGGTCTGAGAGTTCTTCGAGAATCTCCGCGGCGGTGGACCGAACCTTGCCCCTGCCCCGGCGGGAAGGAACCTGCAGATTCAACCTGTCGAAGAGAATTTCCGCAAGCTGGGCCGGAGAATTCACGTTGAATTCAGAGCCCGCGAGCTTCCAGATCTCTTTTTCGAGTCGGCGGACCTCCTGCTCCATGGAGTGCGACATTTTTTCAAGCGCTTGAGGATCGACGCGAATGCCGGTGCGCTCCATCTCGGCCAAAACGCCGGCGAGGGGCAGTTCGATGGCTTCATAAACCGTGGTCAGATCCCGCTCATCGATCTGCTTGCGGAGCAGGGGAGCCAGTTTCTGCAGGAAATCGGCGTGTTCGCCGGCGCCGCCCCCAATCGGAGCATTGAACTGACGGAAAACCACGTCGACCAAATCGTGTCTGGCGGTCGTGGGGCGCAAAAGGTAGGCGTACAACTGCGTGGCGTGCTTGATGTTCTCCGTCCGGCCGGCCAGCAAATGAAAGAGCTTCGGGTCGTGAACAATTTTGGGCCTCTTTTGATCACGCAGAGCCTGACCGAGGGCTCGCAGTGCTTCGCCCTTCTCATCGCTCCAAAGAGCGCGCCCCTCACCCGCGTTCGAAGAAACCTCGACGCCGGCAACTTGCGTGCCGAAGCCTTCGGACTCGCGCCCGCCCGTGTCCACGTTCAGCCAGACGGCGAGTTCGGCGTCTGCCGGCGGCTTCGTCAAGTAGCCGCGAAACGCTTCGACGCTTTCGAACTCCGCGTAGTCTTTTTTCTGGTCAATGGCGGGGGTGGTCGCTTCTTCCGGAGCTGCGCCGCTTTTCTTGAGCGCGCCCGAGGCCAGCAATTCCTTCAACAGGGAATTGAAGCCGAGTTCGCGGTAGAGGGACACGAGCGCAGTGGCATCCGGCTCACGCATTTGCAGTTTGTTGAGATCGAGCTCCAGCGGTACGTCGGTATCAATCGTCGCCAGCTGCTTGCTCATCAGCACCTGCTCTTTTTGCTGCCGCAGCGCTTCGCGGTAGCGCTTGTTCGGAACTTCTTCAGCATGCTTCAGCGCGTTTTCAACGGTGCCATATTTCTGGATGAGCTCGGTGGCGCCCTTTTCGCCGATTCCCTTGGCACCTGGAATGTTGTCGACCGTGTCGCCGAGCAGGGACATCAGGTCGATTACTCTTTCAGGAGGAACGCCTAGGATTTCCTCGACCTTTTTCGCGTCGACGAGGGTGTCAGCCTTGGCGCCGCCCGAACCGGTGCGCAGAACGCGCACCCCGGAATTGACCAGTTGCATCATGTCCTTGTCGTTCGAAATGACGAAGACGTCGAGCTTCTTGTTGGCGGCCTGCTTCGCAACTGTACCAATGACGTCGTCAGCTTCGAAGCCGTCGAGCTCCAGAATCGGCAAACTCATGGCCTCGCAAAGGCGGCGCACATAAGGCAGTTGCATGCTCATCTCGTCGGGCATCGGCGGACGCTGCGCCTTGTAAGCTTCAAAGAGCTTGTCGCGAAAGGTGGGTTTGCTGGTGTCGAAAACGACGCCGATGTATTCCGGTTGGTAGTCCTTGATCAGGCGGCGAACAATGTTGGCGAAAAGAAAAGGGACTTTCGTGGGAATTCCGCTAGGCGCGTTCATGCGCACCATGGGGGCGTAGAACGCACGGTAGATGTGCGCCATGGCATCCACGAGAAAAAGTTTTTTGGAAGTTTCTACCTGGCGGGCCATCTCGGGAGTATAACAAACGAGGACCCGCGCGCTCGTTCGCGAGCGCAGGTGATAGACCGCGAGGGCCGCGAATGCGACGAACACGTGTGAACATACAAGCGACGCCAAGCTATTTTCTGACCACCGCCCGCCTGGGATTCCGGCATTGGTCGCGGGCGGATTCTCGACTGGCAATGTTGTTGTGGGGAGACATCGCGGTGACGCGGTTCATCGGCGGACCCTTTTCGAAAGCCCAGATTAGGGACCGCCTGGCAGGCGAAATCGCGTCCATGAGCCAGCACGGCATTCAATATTGGCCCGTGTTTTTGCTTGCGGACGGCGCGTTTGCCGGTTGCTGCGGCCTGCGGCCCTACAAGTCCGAAGAAGGGATCTGTGAATTGGGATTCCATTTTCGGCCCCAGTACTGGGGTCAAGGCCTTGCTGTCGAAGCGGCCCGCGCGGTGATTCATCTCGCTTCAGAGTCGCTCGAGGCGCGCGCCCTATTCGCCGGACAGTATCCGGACAACAAAGCGTCGGCCCGCGTGCTCGAAAAACTGGGGTTCGAGTTCACGCACGAGGAAATCTACGCCCCAACCGGCAGAATGCACCGTTGCCACATCCTCAAATTGCCCGGTTGAGCCGCCGCTAGACGACCTCGAGGGCTTTTCCGACCTCCACGAGTGTGTCTGCGGCCTTCAGCAGATGTTCCCGCTTGTGGGAGGCGCTGACGATTGCGCGCAGCCGCGCTTTTCCTTCGGCCACGGTTGGGTAGCCGACCGCCGGGGCAAAAACGCCCGCATCAAAAAGCCGGCGGGAGAATTCGAAGGCCTTTGCGGCATCGCCGACATGAATCGGAATGATCGGCGTCTCGCTGGCCTGGAACTGAAAACCGCGCTTCTTCAGCTCTTTTTTGAAAAACTTCGTATTGGCCCAGAGCTTTTTCACGAGTTTTTCGCCTTCTGCCGAATCGAGCAAGGCGAATGCCGCCTGGCAGGCGGCCGCGGTTGCCGGAGGGTGAGAAGTTGAGAAAAGAAATGGCCGGGCGCGAAGGTACAGAAAATCGATTAGGTCGCGTGAACCGCAAACGTAACCGCCCATCGAGCCGATAGCCTTGCTCAGCGTGCCGACCTGAATGTGCACGCGGCCATGGCAATTGAAATGATCAATGGAGCCACGCCCGCCGCGGCCGAGCACTCCGCTCGCGTGAGCATCATCGACCATCATGATGCAGCCATACTTCTCGGCTAGGTCGCAGAGCTGCGGCAACGGAGCGATGTCGCCGTCCATCGAGAAGACGCCATCGGTGATGATTAACTTTTTCCCAGAGAAGGAAGCGTGCTCCTCGAGGATTCGCTCGCAGTCGGCAAGATCCTTGTGCCTGAACACCTGGATGGTGGCCTTTGAAAGACGCGCGCCATCGATGATCGATGCGTGGTTCAACTCATCGGAAACGATCAGGTCGTCTTTCCCCAAAACCGCGGAAACCGTGCCGGCATTGGCGGTAAAACCGGACTGAAAGACGACGCAAGCTTCCGCCTGTTTGAATCGGGCGATCTGCTCTTCCAGATCCATGTGCAGTTTCATGGTTCCCGCGATGCTGCGGACCGCACCGGCGCCGACACCCAACTTTCGAACGGCCTCCACGGAAGCCTTGCGCAAGGCCCGGTGCGTGGTGAGGCCGAGATAGTTGTTGGAAGCCAGGTTGACGACCTCGCGGCCGTCAAACGGGCAGACGGGCTTTTGCTCGCCTTCCAGAACGCGGAGTTTCGGGGCAACACCTTTGGCGCGCAAATCCTGTAAGGTCTCGCTCACGTACTGCAAGGGATTCCGTTTCGTCGCCTGCGCCCCAAATTCGCTCATTTTGTTCCCCCAACGCTGATTTTTGTGCCGTATTTGGCGGCAGATTTCGTTCCTGTTTCGAGGAGGCCGTTCGGGTACATCAGGATTTTTCCCGCGAGGCCATTCTGGAGTTTTGCAAAAGCGGCCTCAAAATTCGCGAGATCCATGCGTTCGCCAAAGAGCGGATCGAGATTGACGCGGCCGGCCTTGAGCAGGGCGGTCATCTGCACCCAGGTTTCGTACATTCGGCGGCCGTAGATGCCTTGCACGGTAGCGCCTTTGAAGATGACGTCCTGGACCAGGTCGAGCGGCACATTTTCTGTGGGTATGCCGAGGAGCGACGCCCGTCCGCCCGCGCGCAGAGCCTTGAATCCTTGCTGGATCGCGGCGGGCTGGCCACTCATTTCGAGAAGAGCATCGACACCGGTGCCGCCCGTCGCCTCGAGGATTTTCTTGACCGGGTCTTCGGCCGCGGGATTGAGAACGAAGTCAGCGCCCATTTCCTTGGCCATGGTTCGGCGGTGCTCATTGGTTTCGGTGGCGAACACAGTGGAGCTGCCGCAAGCTTTGGCGACGGCGATGGACATGAGGCCGATGGGACCGCAGCCGGTGACCAGCACGGTCTGCCCGGCAATGGGTCCGGCGAGCACGGTGTGCACGGCATTTCCGAGCGGATCCAGAATGGCGGCGTAACGCTCCGGGATCGCTGGGTCCAGCTTCCAGATGTTGGTGCCGGGAATTTTCACAAATTCGGCGAAAGCGCCGTCGATGTCCAGGCCGATGATCCGCAGGTTCTGGCAGATGTGCGATTCGCCGAGACGGCACTGGTGGCAATGACCGCAATTCACGTGCATTTCGGCGCTGACGAAATCGCCGGGCTTTAGGGCGGTTACCTCTTCGCCGACGCGCTCGACAACGCCGCAGAACTCATGTCCGAGAGTGACCGGGGGCTTGATGCGGCCTTCGGACCAGCGGTCCCAGCCGTAAATGTGAAGATCGGTTCCGCAGATCGAGGCGGCTTTCACGTGTACAAGGACTTCGCTCGGGCCAACGGCCGGCACCGCGACTTTCTCGAGCTGCAAACCTTTTCCCGGTTGCGTCTTCCGCAACGCCTTCATCAATGTCGCCATCGCTTGCGCGCACCTCAGAAAGGGGAGGATTCCGCCGCCCGCGTTCCCCTTGCCGTCCAATTATCGATGCTAGCATACGCCCGTGAAGAGTTCAGGGTAGGATGATCGCCGCCGTGGCCGACGGTGGTAACGGCGGCGCCGGTCGTGGAATCGAAAAGCGAGGAACAACCGCAGATGCCGTCGAAGCCTACTTTTGCCGAGATTCTTGAAGCACAACGGATGCTTTCAGCCTACTTCCGACCGACGCCTCTCGTTCGCGCCCCCGGGGTTTCGCAGCCCGGCGTGGAGGCATTTCTGAAACTTGAAACGCACCTTCCCACCGGGTCGTTCAAGCCGCGCGGCGCGTTGTTCGCGCTGGCGCAGGCGTTAGGCCGTCGCAAAGTCGCCGAAGTAACCGCATCGAGCACCGGGAATCATGGAGCGGCTGTGGCCTGGGCCGCAAAGACGCTAGCCGTTCCGGCGACGATTTTCCTTCCGGCAAACCCGAATCCGGTGAAGCGGAAGAAAATTGCGGAGCTTGGCGCGCGCATCGTGGAAGTAGGCGGCCTTGACATTACGCACGCGTCTCGGGAGGCTTTGGAATATTCTTCGAGGACCGGCGCCTACTTTCTGAATGATGCGACCGACCCGGTTCTGCCCGCAGGCCCCGGAACCATTGGCCTCGAAGTCCTGTCGCAGTTACCCTCGGTGCGAGCGGTTTATGTGCCGATGGGAGACACGGCGTTGATTCGCGGCATAGGAGCCGCGATAAAGGCGGCCCATCCGCACGTCAAGATCGTTGGCGTTCAGGCCGAACGAGCGCCTTCTTACTATCTTTCCTGGAAGGAAGGCAAGCCGGTGGAGGTAGAAATCGGCGAAACCTGCGCCGACGGCCTGGCAACCAAGACAGCCGTACCCGAAAATGTACAGGCGATCAGGGAGTTGGTCGACGACGTCGCGCTTGCGGCGGAGGAGCAGTTGCTCGCTGCGATTCGGCTGCTTTACGAGCGTGAGAAGGTGGTGGCCGAGCCGGCGGGGGCCGCGGCAGCGGCAGCGTTTCTCGAACAGCCGCCAGGGGAGGGGCCGGTCGTTCTGGTCGTGAGCGGTGCGAATATTTCCGACGCCGTGCGCGCTCGCGCGGGCTTGCCAGCAGGGTGAACGGCGTCTCCTACCGCGCTGCAATTTTCCGACCCCCGCGGACGTATCATGTATTGAGCTTATGACCGATCACCAACCCGCCATCCGGCTGGAGCATATCTCGCGGCACTATTCGATGGGCGAGACGAGCGTCCGGGCCGTCGATGATGTTTCCCTTTCCGTGCCGCGGGGCGAATTCCTGGCGCTGCTGGGCTCTTCCGGTTCCGGCAAATCGACTCTGCTGAATCTGGTGGCTGGCCTGGACCGGCCAACCTCCGGCGCGATTCTTGCGAACGGGCAGAATCTGGCAATGCTTTCTTCGCTCGAACTGGCGCGCTATCGGCGGAACACGGTCGGCATGATTTTCCAGTCCTTCAATCTCCTGTCGCGCATGACGCTCGAGGAGAACGTGGAGTTGCCGCTGCGGCTTGCCGAAGTTGATCGCCCGGAGCGCGCATCGCGTGTGAGGGAGGCTCTCGAGCGGGTTCACCTCACGCATCGGGTAGGGCACCGCCCGACGGAGCTTTCAGGCGGCGAACAACAGCGCGTGGCCATCGCGCGCGCATTGGTGAACCGGCCGCAAATATTGCTCGCCGACGAGCCGACGGGAAACCTAGATTCCGCAACCGGCGAGGCGATTCTTACCCTGCTTCGTGACTTGCGGGACGAGCTCGGGATGACTGTCGTGATGGTCACGCACGAGCGTCTCCTGGCGGAACGCTTTGCAGACCGTCGGGCAACGATGGGAGACGGAAAGCTGCTCGAGGTTACGGCAAACCCGGAAGGCGCGCTCGAATGAAGCCGCGAGACCTGACCGATCTCGCATTGCGCAACCTTCGCGAAGCGATATTGCGCAATGTCCTGACTACGCTTGGCGTGGCGGTGGGAGTCGCGTCGCTCGTGGCCATGCTTTCCCTTGGCGTTGGTCTGCAGCAACTCGCCTCAAAGCGGCTATCGCAAAGCGGGCTGTTTGACACCATCTTTGTAACGCCGAAGAACAGCTTTCGCGGCATGGGACGAGCGCAACGCGAAATGGAATCGGATAAGCCGCCCCGGCCGCTCGATGAAGGCGCGCGCAAGGAATTCGAGAAGTTGCCGAACGTAATCGAGGTGTTCCCGCAGATTCGCTTCTTTACCGAGGTGCGGTTCAACAACAAGCCGTATGCTACGGTTGTCGCGGGATTGCCGGAGTCTTCGCGGAATTCGGGAGCATTTGACGGCATGCAGGGGAATTTCTTTTCTTCGCCGACGGCGGACGAAGCCATCCTGCAAATCGAGTTCGCCAAAGACCTCTCGGACAAGCCTGCATCCCTGCTGGGCCAAGCGATCACGCTGCGCTACGCCGAGCGCCAGGCCATTCCGGCGGCTGGCGACAGCTCGAGCGCCCCTTCAGAAGCGTCAGAAGGCTTCTCCGTCGTGCCCAAGGAGCTGAAACTGAAAATCATTGGCGTGGTCGAGACGGAACCGGCGGCCGGTTACGGCGGATATGGCAACGCCCGGCTATTGATGCCGCTCGACACCGCTTCGACGCTGCGGGCGGCGCAAGTGAATGACTTGCGGGATATCGTTCGCGGAAGCACGGCCAACAAGGTGACGTTTCCCTCGCTCTCCGTGCGCGCCAGCTCTCCGTCGAAGGTCGAGGCGCTCGAAGCTTCCATCAAGTCGATGGGATTCAACGCGTTTTCGCTGCTAGACGCTTCAAAGTCTTTGCGAACCTTTTTTTCGGTCTTTGACCTGCTGCTCGGGATTTTTGG
>DATFTB010000195.1:0-28588 GCA_035262325.1 Candidatus Acidiferrum sp. | reverse complement strand
GAACCGTCGGAAATGGTTGGATACACGGCTAGCCACAAACAGGATCAAGGCCGCATAAGAAATACCGGCCAGATGCTTGATAGTCGGCAGCGTCAGGTCGAGGGTTAGGGCCGCCGCCGCCCACAACGTGAGCAGGCCTGCAGCGAAGTAAAGCAGAAAGAGCGCAAAAACGCGCAAGGCGCGGCGGACGAGCGTGCGGGTTTGCACAAAAGTCTCAGAGGAACGGAGAGTATCGTAGAGCGTTGCTATCGCAGGGGTCAATCTCCAGGCGATTGAATCGGCGATCGGGCGCGACGCAACCCTCTGAGGCCTAGCATCAGAATCAGGCCAGCAGCGCCGAGCACCAAGGCGCCCGGTTCCGGCGTAGCGATGGGCGGAGCTGGAGGTTGAGGCGGAGAGGGAGGCTCCGCAGGGAAATAGGGCGCGGGCTGTGATGGCGGAGTCGGAGAAGAAGGCGGCGGTGGGTGAACCGGCGAACTGGGGTTCGACGAAGACCCGGAGGAGGAGACGCAACAAGCGATCGGGATGAACGGCGGAAAGAAGCCATCGGGACTCGGAGCCGGCTCCGGAGTAACGCCAGAGGAGAGAAGAAGAACGGGTGCGGGGCTGGCGGGCCAGATCGGCGAACCGGACAACGGCTGTGAGGTCAGCTCCGGGCGAAGCGGCACGACGGGAGTGTTGAAGGAGTGATCGCTTGGCTCGGAGGGAGCGGTGGGGGCCAGAGGGATTTCCGAGAGGCGATTGCCGCAGCGGGTGCGAGCGAGGTGTTCACCGTCGGTCAGCAGCGTCTCACCGGAGGGCAGGGTAATCTTTTTCTTTGTCCAGTAGACCTGGTTTCCGACGCGGTAGGAGACGAAGAACTGGTGCTCGCGTGGCAAGCGCACGGCGCGGACGGCGCCAACGCGAAAATCGGAATAGTGCGCAGAGACGACCGGATCTCGATGAATCGCGGTCCGCAACTCCTCCGCGGTTTCTACGCCGCGCGGGATGACCGAGTAGGGATAGACGGGACGGAGGGAAGAAGCGTCGGTTGGTGATGGGAAATCGATGTTGCTCGAGAAAAACCGAAAGGACGGGAAATCGTTGAGCGTAAGCGGGGACTTAGGGATTTCGCCTTGAAAAATGCGGAAAAACCCACAGAACGCGAGCAGCAGTATCGCTATCAATACTAGAACTTTAAGCTCTTTCAAAGCGTTTGTGTGGTTGCTTTTCCTGGGTTTTGCTGGACATTGGGACCCGAGTTTCATGCCAAAGAGGGCAAGGAGACCTTTTCGCCCACACTCCTCCGCGAGAGTTCTAAGAAACGCAAGGCCCAAAGCACAGATCGCCGGCGTTGCTCGCAGTCGCACCAGGCGCTCCGAAGCAGGGGGAACCCCGAGGGCGGGAGTGAATGCGGATTCGATCTTTTGAAAATTGCAGGGAGCCGAGGTCCGAACATCACCTCAGTAACTTATCGCGATTTTCTGTGGAATTCTTTGCGCGGCGTCAAGCGAATTCCTTGCGCGGCATCAAGCGCATTCTTTGCGCGGCGTCAAGCGAGTCGACCGACTGCCTGGGGTTGGCACACGGATTCGCACTAGGACGAAGCGATCGACCGCTAGGTCGGCAGCCAGGCTGACGCAAATCGGAATTATTTCACTTCCCAGGTGTCGCCGGTATTCAGGAGCTTCACAAGGTCGCCGGCACCCTTGTTGGCGATGATTTCGCGTACCTGTTCGTTCATCACGTCTTCGTAGCGCGGCAGGTCATCCCAGGCGCGGAAGACGCCGATAGGAGTGGGGAAACCCGGCCGGTGTTCCATGTGCGACAGCAAGAAGGCGTAAGACGGCCGGGGGTGATGCGCGTCATGCACAATGAGATCGGACTCGGCGACGCCGTTGCCGAGAAGAACGACTTCAATGTCGCCATCGGGCTTGCGGCGAATGCCTTTGTCGCGGTTTTTGCCGAAGATGAGCGGCTTGCCATGCTGGAGTTGCAGCACGTGCTCGCTGCGCGCGTCTTTTTCTGTCAAATGGATCCAGGCGTCGTCGTTGAAGATGTTGCAGTTCTGGAGGATTTCGACAAACGCGGAGCCCTTGTGAGCGGCGGCGGCCTTCAGCGTGTCCTTCAGGTGAGCTTGGAAGATGTCCACGGACCGCGCGACAAAAGTCGATTCGGCGCCGATGGCCAGCGAGACGGGATTAAACGGGCGGTCGGCCGAGCCGAAGGGAGTGGACTTGGTTACCTTGTGGAATTCGGACGTAGGCGAATACTGGCCCTTGGTCAGTCCGTAGATGCGGTTGTTGAAGAGCAGCACCTTGACGCCGACATTGCGGCGTAGCAAGTGAATCGTGTGGTTGCCGCCGATCGCAAGCGCGTCGCCGTCGCCGGTCGCGATCCAAACCTCCAGCTCCGGGTGCGCGATCTTGATGCCCGAGGCCACGGCCGGGGCGCGGCCGTGAATGGTGTGGAAGCCGAAGGTGTTCATGTAATACGGGAAGCGGCTCGAGCAGCCTATGCCGGACACAACCACAAAATTCTCGCGGGCAATGCCGAGCTCGGGGAACACGGACTGCACGGCGGCGAGAATGGCGTAGTCACCGCAGCCCGGGCACCAGCGAACCTCCTGGTCGGTCTGAAAATCTTTCTTCGAAAGTGGGGTGGCGAAAGCGGTCATTGTTGACTCCTAAAGTCCCAAGACTTCTTCGATCTTCTGATCGAGTTCGGACTGCTTGAAAGGGCGTCCCTGAATCTTGTTGAGGCCGATGGCGTTGACGAGATACTTGGCGCGGAGGACCCAGAGAAGCTGGCCCATGTTGAGCTCGGGCACGAGAACCTTCCTGTAACGCTTCAGAATGTCACCCACGTTCCCGGGCAGGGGATTGAGGTAACGGAGGTGCAGATGGCCAATTCTCCGGCCCTTTTCGCGCTGCGCCTTGACGGACTGGGTGATGGAGCCGCAAGTGGAGCCCCAGGAAACGATCAGAAGGTCGCCTTCCGGATCGCCGTTGGGCATCACGTTCGGGACATCCTGCGTGATGGCGTCAATCTTTGCAGCGCGGATGCGCACCATGTTCTCGTGGTTCAGCGGCTCGTAGTTGACGTTGCCGGTCACATCCTGCTTTTCGAGCCCGCCGATGCGGTGTTCAAGGCCAGGAGTGCCCGGAATGGCCCAGGGCCGCGCGAGCGTCTCGGGATGGCGCTTGTACGGGTGGAAATCACGGGGATCGGTAGCGAACTGCACCGTGATACCAGGGATTTCGTCGACGCTCGGGATCCGCCAAGGCTCGGCACCGTTGGCGAGGTATCCGTCCGAGAGCACGATCACCGGCACCATGTATTTCAAGGCGATGCGGCAAGCTTCGACGGCGATCCAAAAGCAATCGCCGGGCGTGGCCGCCGCGAGCACCGGAATTGGAGCTTCGGAGTTACGGCCGAAGAGTGCCTGGAGAAGGTCGGCTTGTTCGGTCTTGGTCGGCAATCCGGTGGAAGGTCCGCCGCGCTGGATGTCGCAGATCACGAGTGGCAGTTCGGTCATGACAGCGAGACCGAGAGCTTCGGTCTTCAACGCCATTCCTGGTCCCGAGGTGGTCGTGATGGCGAGCTTGCCAGCGTAGGAAGCCCCGATGGCCGAAGTAATGGACGCAATCTCATCTTCCGCCTGGAAGGTCAACACGCCGAAATTCTTGTACTGCGAGAGTTCGTGAAGAATATCGGAAGCGGGCGTGATGGGATAGCTGCCGAGGAAAAGCTGGAGGCCGGCCTTGTGGGCCGCGGTTACGAATCCGAGAGCAAGCGCTTGGTTGCCACTGATATTGCGATACACGCCCGGGCTGAGCTGCGCCGGAGGAATTTCGTAGCTGGTCTGGAAGACCTCGGTGGCTTCGCAGTAGGAATAACCGGCTTTGAGGGCGAGCTGGTTGGCCTCGGCGAGCAGGGGCTTCTTTTTGAACTTGTCGTCGATCCAGCGCACGGTCGGCTCCATGGAGCGGTTATAGAGCCAATAGCACATGCCCAGAGCGAAGAAGTTCTTGCAGCGGTCCATGGCCTTGGCGTCGAGGCCAAGGTGTTGTAGGGCCGCTCGCGTGAGCCGTTGGAGTTCGACGGGGAAGACGCGGAATTTGTCGAGGGTGTGATCCTCGAGGGGATTGGCCGTCAGATGCGCTTTGCGGAGATCGGTCTCCTTGAAACTGTCGGAGTTCACGATCAGGATTCCGTTGGCTTTCAGGTCGCCGATGTTGACCTTTAGCGCCGCCGGGTTCATGGCGATCAGCACATCGACCGCGTCGCCCGGCGTGTGGACCTCACCCGATGAGAAATTCAGCTGGAATCCGCTGACGCCCGGCTCCGTTCCCGCGGGGGCGCGGATTTCCGCGGGGTAGTCCGGAAATGTGGCGATGTCATTTCCGTAAAGCGCAACGGTGTTGGTGAATTGGCTTCCGGTAACTTGCATGCCGTCGCCCGAGTCGCCGGCGAAGCGGATGACTGCTTGCTCAATGACCTCGCGCCTTGGTTTGCTCGAAGGAACTTCAGTGAGTGTCGACATCGTGATGCGAGACCCCCCGTCATACGGCCAGTCCTCGCCTTGCGGAGAGGGCAAGGCCCCTGGAGGTGGGCGGCACGGTTAGAATCGGGACGAGTGCCGGACCGCCAGGAGCCGGCCAGGTAAGAATAACACAGGGGACAGCGTAAGCTTTGGGAGCGCTTGGTGGTGTGAGCGAGAGCACACTAGACCGTGACTTCTGTCAAGACGGCGAGGGCTCTGTCTCTGGAAAAATTCGAGCGGAATGGCGCTTAGGGGCTCACGTCGGGGTTGCGGAGTGAAGGAGCGCCGCTGACTTGCTGAAACTGGCGCTTCACGCTCGAAAGGCGGAAGAAAAACAGCCACCACAGGCTTGCGGGCAGGAACACGATGACAAACGATATGGTCACGAGCTGCTTGAAGGATTCGGCTTGGCTCACGAAGCGCCCGGGGATGAAGAAGGTTTGAAACGGACGAAAGGCGATGATCGAGAGGCACAGGGCGAGAGCAGCGGCGGCCCAAAGGAGGGCAGCGAGCCGTGCCCAGGGGCGCAACTGGAGAATGCCGATGGCTGTGCGCACCGTGAAGGCTATCAAAAGCGGGGGCAAGAAAGTGAACAAAGCAAACTCGATTGGATATGTCTGATAAGCGTGCCGCCCGGCCGCGTCGGGCGGCGCATTGAAAAGGGGAAGCAAGACATAACCCCAGGCAAGAAGAGCAGAGGTACTCGCGAGGAGAGCGAAAGTTGCGGCGGCAGTCACGCCAGCGGAACGGTGATATCTGTTTGTCATCACTTTCCAGATGACAACACAGAGAGGAAAAGGGGAATAGTACGAAACGTGGCGTGGCGTATCGGAAACGATACTTGACGTTCGCTTTCTTTTCGCCTAGAGTGGTGGACGACAGCGGATCTTCGGAGGCAGTCATGGCCTTAACCAAACGCCAGAAGGAAGTGCTCGATTATCTGGTTTCCTTTGAAACCCGCCACGGGTACGCGCCGAGCTTTGAAGAGATCGGAAAGGGGCTGAAACTCACCTCGCTCGCAACGGTTCACAAGCACATCAGCACGCTCGAGAAGAAGGGCTTCATCCGGCGCGGCTACAACCAGAGCCGCTCGATCGAAATTGTGCAGTTGCCGAAGCCGGTGAAGGAGCAAGTGATTGAGCGACGCATTCAGGAGTTGCCACTGGTCGGGCGGATCGCCGCGGGGCGTCCGCTAGAGGCGGTAGAAGAGCGCGAGACGCTTTCCCTCGGAGATTTTGCGCGCGGCGGAAGCTCGTTCGTATTGCAGGTGAAAGGCAATTCCATGATCGAAGACCACATCATGGACGGCGACTACGTGGTGTGCGAGCAGACGCAGGTTGCCAACGCGGGAGACATCGTCGTGGCGCTGGTCGGGGGAGAAGAGGCTACGCTGAAGCGCTTCTACAGGGAGGGCGCCGGAAAGGTCCGGCTGCAGCCCGCGAACTCCGAGATGGCGCCGATCATGGTCCCAGCCAGCGACGTAAAAATTCAGGGCCGGGTCATCGGCGTACTGCGGAAATACTGAGTTTCCCGGGTGACCACAGCCAGGTATTCGATGAGACACTGGGACCAGTCCAGCTAAGTTGCGGGTTAGAATGCAAACCCCGGTGAAGGCACGAAATTCTTGATCCGCAGGCTCCCGCAAGGAAAATTCAGACGCACTACCCGCGAGGGCTGCACCTCCCTAGCCGGTCCCAGGCCGCACCGCGAATGACGCGATTTCGCCGCGGTCTGGTAAACTAGGGACCTTTTTACAGAAGCGCGGTACACCGCGCAGGACACTCCCTTGGCCACCCAACCAGAAACCGTTCTCATCGTCGAGGCAGATGCCTCACAGCGTGAACGACTTCGAACGCTCCTGCTGCAAGGGAGCACCAACCCTGTGGCGGCCGAGTCTGTCGCAGAAGGGCTGCGTGTCGCCCTGAATTCTCCGCCAGACATAATCGTGCTCGGAATGGACACCGCCGACCCGCGCGGGGCCAACCCGCTTACCGAAATCAAGGAGCTTGCCAACTCTGCACAGGTCCGAGTGATCGCACTGATCGGCGGCGGCGCGGCCGAGCGGGTCCGGGCTCTGCAATTGGGCGCTGACGACGCCATTACCGTTCCTGCGGACGAAGAGGAACTTCTGGCCCGGGTGCGAACGCAGTTGCGGCAGAAACGCGCAATCAGCGAGTTGGGCACGAAGGTGCGAAACGCCGAGGAGAGCTACCAGGTAGCGCAGACGGCGTTTCAGGCGCTGGCGGTTACGGAAAAGATGACGCGTGACGCCTTCTCCCTCGAGCGTATCCTGAAAATCGGTGTCGGGGCCCTACTGGCACTGGCGGTCGCGATTGCGGGCATTTTCTTCTTGTATTCCCACAAGGCCGAGAAAGAGACCAAGCGCGCCTACACGGTTATCGCGCAGTTAGAGCACAGCGTCCAGAATGAGCAGCAGCTGCTGGCGTCGGCGCGACGGCTACGGGAAGATCCCGCGAATGCCGACCTGCTGGAACAGAGGCAGCAGTTGCAGCAGAAAAGCCAGGCCCTGCAGCAAAAGCTTTCCGCGCCGGACGGCAGTGACGTGACGGAGTTGCGCAAGCAGCTGCAAGACACCACGGCGCGGCTCAACAAGATTGAAGGAAACGCCCAGGCGGCCGAAGCCATCATTCACGATTTCGCACCGAGCGTGTGCCTGTTGCACGTTTCCGTGGCGTTCAACGAAAAATCGAGTGGGCGGCGGTTGCGCTATGGGGGCATCTCGAGCGATGGCTCCCCGCTAAAGGATAGCGACGGCAATACCGTGTACACGACGGAAGGTCGCGCGCCCGAAGTGCGCGCTGATTTTTTTGGGACCGGATTTATCGCCGGTGAAGGCAAAATTCTGACCAATCATCACGTGGTGCAGCCGTGGTGGGAGGATGAGGATCTAAATGGGATCGTCCAGCAAGGACTGGAACCGGTGATCGGGGCGATCGAGGCCTACTTCCCGAATGCAACGAACGCCATTCCGGTGGGCATCTCGCAGATTTCCGACGAGGCGGACCTCGCGCTGATCCATGGGGATTTGACGGAATTGAAGCGGCCGATACTGCGGCTCGACAAGGATGCGGCGGTCAGCGGCGAGGCGCTGATCAGCGTGGGCTATGCGACCGGATTAGACGCCATCCTGGCACGCGCGGGGGAGGATGCCGTTCGGGACATCGTGAAGCTCACGGGCGGCGAACCGAATCTGGTGCTGACCGAACTGGCAAAGCGGAAACTGATCCGGCCGCTCGTGACGCAAGGGCACGTCGGCGACGTGCTGCCCGACAAGATTGTCTACGATGCGCAGACAACCTCCGGCGGGTCGGGCGGACCGCTGCTGAACCGGCACGGCGGAGTGATCGGCGTAACCTTTGCGATTGTGAAGGGATTCGGCGGCTCGAACTTCGGAGTGCCGATAAAATTTGCGACGCCGCTGCTTAAGCGCTAACGGCTGGCATGAAGCTGCAAGCGGCAGGCCGGCGCTGGGCCTTCCTGGCAGTTCTTTCAACCGAAAGTTTGCGCGAGATTTGTAGGTTGCCATCCTTCGCCCCGACCGGGTTAGAGGAAAACAATTGGCGCAGGGACCGCTGTTTCGAGGAGTATTCAAAATGAGAGTCGAAGGCATTGGAAAAATGCATGCTCCGGGCCGCCGCGATCATGAAAGAATGTAGAATTTTGTGTCACCCTGAAGGCCCACTGACGTGCTCGTATGAAGAAACACCGGCCCATTCGTAAACTGCTCGCGGCAAACCGGAGCGAAATCGCGATTCGCATCTTCCGCGCGGCCAATGAACTTGGCTTGCGCACAGTGGCGATTTATTCGCAGGAAGATCGGCTGGCGCTGCACCGCTTCAAGGCCGACGAGGCCTATCAGGTCGGAGCGGGCAAAGGGCCGGTCGAAGCGTATTTGGATATTTCGGGGATCATCGCGATTGCGAAGGAGCACCAGGTCGACGCGATTCATCCGGGGTATGGCTTTCTCTCGGAAAATCCAGCGTTGGCGCGGGCTTGCGCGAAGGCGGGGCTAGCGTTTGTTGGACCTACTCCCGAGCTGCTCGAACTGCTCGGCGACAAGACGGCGGCGCGGCGGCTCGCCGCCGCCGCCGGTGTGTCCGTGCTTCCGGGAACGGAAAAACCGGTCGCCACGGCAGCGGAAGCCAAAAAGATCGCCGCGGAAATTGGCTATCCGATGATTGTGAAGGCCGCGAAGGGCGGCGGCGGGCGCGGCATGCGCGTTGTGCACGACCCGGAGCAACTCGCGGCGCGCCTTGAGGAAGCGCGAGGTGAAGCCAAGTCTGCTTTTGGGGATGCTTCGGTTTTCCTCGAAAAATATCTGCCGCGGGCGCGCCACATCGAGGTGCAGATCTTGGCGGACGAGCATGGTAACTTGCTCCATTTGTACGAGCGCGATTGTTCCGTGCAGCGGCGTCACCAGAAAGTAGTGGAAGTGGCGCCGGCGGTGAACCTGCCGGATCGCGTGCGCGGGGAGTTGTGCGAGGCTGCGGTCGCACTGGCGCGAAAGGCGAATTATCGGAACGCCGGGACGGCAGAGTTTCTTTACGACGTGGATTCAGAGAAGTGGTACTTCATCGAGGTCAATCCGCGGATTCAGGTAGAGCATACGGTTACTGAAGTTGTGACCGGCGTGGATATCGTTCGTGCGCAGATTCTGGTTGCGCAGGGCCACAAGCTGCATGACGAGGAGTTGGCATTGCCCGAGCAGGACAAGATTCCCTTGTACGGCGCGGCGTTGCAGTGCCGAGTTACGACGGAGGACCCCGAAAAAAACTTTGCGCCAGATTACGGGAAAATCTCCACCTATCGGTCGCCGGCGGGTTTCGGCATTCGCCTCGACGGCGGCACCGCCTACGCCGGCGCGTTACTTGCCGCGTATTACGACTCGCTGCTCGTAAAGGTGACCGCATGGGGCAAGAATCTTCCGGAGGCCTGCCAGCGGATGGACCGGGCACTGCGGGAATTTCGCATCCGGGGCGTGAAGACTAACATTCCCTTCCTTGAAAATGTGGTGAACCATCCGCGCTTTCGCGCAGGCGAGGTGACCACCTCGTTTCTGGATGATTCGCCGGAGCTTTTCCGGTTCGCCGGACGGGCCGACCGCGCGACCAAATTGTTGTCGTACATCGGGGACGTCATCCTGAACGGCAACCCGGAAGTGAAGGGGAAGGCGGTCCCGGCGGAGATCGCAAAGGCTGTAATTCCGAAGTTAGCCGGAATCGCGCCGAAGCCCGGAACGCGGCAATTGCTCCAGAAACTGGGGCCGCAGAAATTTGCCGCCTGGGCCAGGAAAGAAAAGCGGCTGCTGCTGACGGACACGACGTTTCGCGATGCGCACCAGTCCTTGCTGGCCACCCGGGTGCGGACATACGACCTGCTCTCGACGGCGCAGGCTGTCGCTCAGCGCTTGCCGAATCTCTTTAGCGTTGAGATGTGGGGTGGGGCTACGTTTGATACCTCGATGCGGTTTCTGCACGAGGATCCGTGGCAGCGGCTGCGTGAATTGCGCCGGGCCATTCCCAACATTTGCTTCCAAATGCTTTTGCGCGGGGCCAACGCGGTCGGCTACACCTCGTATCCGGACAATGTCATCGCTGCGTTTGTGCGCGAGTCGCACCGGCAGGGTATCGATATCTTCCGCATCTTCGATTCGCTGAATTCCATCGAGAACATGCGTGTTTCGCTCGACGCCGTGCTGGAAACCGGCGCTGTGTGCGAACCGGCGATTTGCTATACCGGTGACATGCTGGACCAGGGCCGGCCCAAGTATTCCTTGAAGTACTACGTGCAGATGGCTAAAGAACTGGAAAAACTTGGCGGGCACTTCCTATGCATCAAGGACATGGCGGGACTCTGCAAACCGTACGCGGCATTCGAACTGGTGAAGTCGTTACGCGAAGAGATCGGCATTCCCGTTCACTTTCACACCCACGACACTAGCGGCGTCAACGCCGCGTCGCTGCTGAAAGCCGCCGACGCGGGCGTGGACGTGGCGGATGGGGCGGTGGCGGCGGTGAGCGGCGCCACGAGCCAACCGAATCTGAATTCTGTGGTGGAAGCGCTGCGACATACGGCGCGCGACACTGAACTCGATATCGAAGTCTTGAATGAGTGCTCGGACTTTTGGGAGACGGTGCGTGCCTATTATCTGCCTTTCGATGCGGCGCAAAAGGCTGGCTCTGCGCGGCTTTACCAGCATGAAATTCCGGGCGGGCAATTCACGAATTTGCGCGAACAAGCCACGGCGATGGGTTTGGGACACCGTTGGCGTGACGTGGAGCGAACCTACGCCGAAGTGAACCAACTTTTCGGAGATATTGTGAAGGTGACTCCTTCGAGCAAGGTGGTCGGGGACATGGCGCTCTTCCTGCTCGCCAATGAAATGAAACCATCGGATCTGCTGGAACTCGACGAACATCACGACCTCTCGTTGCCCAACTCCGTTGTCGAAATGTTCTCCGGAACACTGGGAGTCCCCCAGGGCGGCTGGCCAAGGAAGCTGCAGCGCATTATCTTGCGTGGCCAGGCGCCACGGAAGGGAAGACCGGGGGCCAGTCTTGTGCCGGCAAATTTCGAAGAGGAGCAGGCAAAGCTCGAGAAAAAAGTGAATCAGCCGGTCGAGCGGGATGCCTTGCTGAGCTACTTGCTCTATCCCGACGTTTATCTGAAATTCAATGCCTTCCGGCAGGCGTATGCAGACGTGGGCGTGTTGCCGACGCCGGCGTTCTTCTACGGATTGAAGCCGGGCGAGGAAATTGCCGTCGAAATCGAGCCCGGCAAAACCATGATCGTGAAATTCCTCACCATCAGTGAGGCGCATCCGGACGGCACGCGCACGCTTTTCTTCGAATTGAACGGGCAGCCGCGCGAAGTGAACGTGCGCGATCGCGCCCTGCGCGTCGTCGAACGAAGCCACCCCAAGGCCGACCCGGAAGATTCCGGCCACGTGGGAGCGCCAACAGCAGGGCTCATCAGCAGCATCGCGGTGCAGGCAAACCACGAGGTCGAGCGTGGTGCTAAACTATTCACACTGGAAGCCATGAAGATGCAATCCAACATTTATGCGCCCATCAGCGGAAGGATCGCCAAGCTGCTGGTCGCGCCGGGACAACACGTCGAAGCCAAAGACTTGCTGGCAGTCATCGCTCCGTGAGCGGCCCGCACCTGATCAAGCATGAACAGTTTGCTTCGCGGTTGCTGAAGAACCGGCGCGACCTGATTGTGTACTTGCCGCCTGGCTACGACGATCAGCCGAAGCGCCGGTTTCCGGTGCTCTACCTGCATGACGGACAGAACCTCTTCGATGGCGCGACCTCTTTTATCCCGGGAGAAGATTGGCATGTGGGCCAGACCGCCGATGCGTGCATCGGAGCGGGGCGAGTGGAACCGCTCATTATTGTGGGCGTGTACAACACGGGCAAGCAGCGGCTCGCTGAATACACCCCGACGCGAGCGCCACGGCTTGGCGGCGGCCGGGCGAATCGCTACGCTAAATTTCTGCTGGAAGAGGTCCGGCCGTTTCTCGAGCGCAACTACCGCGTATTGCAGGGAGTCGAGAACACAGGGATTGGCGGCTCGTCATTAGGCGGGCTCGTTTCGTTGTATCTCGGGCTGCGCCAGCCAAACATTTTCGGGAAGATCGCGGCGCTTTCGCCTTCGGTGTGGTGGAACCAGCGTGTCATTCTGCGCCTTGCCGCGGCGGCTTCGGTTCGTCCCTTGCCCCGCGTCTGGCTGGATATTGGCACGCGGGAAGGCCCGCGTATCGTCGACGACGTGGAGCGGTTCCGCGACATCCTGCTAGGCAAGGGCTGGCAAGTGGGGCGCGATTTGCATTACCAGCGCGTCGAAGGTGCTGAACACAATGAGGCTGCCTGGGCGCGACGCGTGGGGCCGTTTTTGCAATTCCTGTTTCCCGCGCGCTGACGCTCATGGCGAAACGATTCCTGCGCTCGTGTCATCTATGCCAGATGAGCGCTCAACTTTTGGCTCGGGCGTAAGCTTATCGGATGAGCTCCTGCGGGCAGTTCGCGGCCCTCAGGATTGACGAGCCTTGAAATGGCCCGATCGTCAATGGTCAAAATCGGGCGAATCACGTATATAATCCGCGCATCTTTTGCGCGCTGTAGCAAGCCTGGTTGGCGAAAGGCTCGGCCAAAAGAGCCCGGCACCTGTTCTAAAGAGGGATTCCCCGCCGAGCCTGCCCGGCCGGCGAGTCGGGGGCCCGGGGAGAGCAATGACCGCCGCTAGACCCATCGCCATTCTCTGCGTTTCCTCTTATGAAAAAGGGCAGGAGTTTCTGCGGGTTTGCAAAGGGCTGGGCTGCACAGTGTATTTGTTGACGGTCGAAAAACTGCGGAACGCCAACTGGCCGCGGGAAGCGATCGACGAGATGTTTTTCATGCCGGAGGAACTGCCGCTGAAAGAGCTGTTGCACGCCGTCAGCTACGCTGCACGTACTCGGCACTTCGACCGCGTAGTAGCGCTCGATGAGTTCGACATGGAAAATGTGGCGGCGATCCGCGAGCATTTGCGCTTGCCTGGCATTGGGCTGACCACGACTCGGTATTTCCGCGACAAGCTGGCGATGCGTGCGCGGGCGCAGGAAGTCGGCGTGCTCGTGCCGGAGTTCATCCATATCCTTAACTACGATGACCTGCGCGAGTTCTTGGGGAGCGTGCCAGGGCCGTGGCTGCTCAAGCCGCGGTCACAAGCGTCCGGCATCGGCATGAAGAAAATTCAGGCGCCCGACGAGCTTTGGCCCTGGCTCGATCAGCTAGGCGATGCGCAGTCCGAATACCTGCTCGAGCAGTTCATTCCAGGGAGCGTCTATCACGTGGACGCCGTGGTGTCGGACCGCACGGTGCTTTTTGCCGAGGCGCACGCGTATGGCGCGCCTCCGCTTGACGTATCGCATCAGGGCGGCGTCTTCACGACGCGCACGCTGCCGCGGGACTCGTCCGAAACACTGCCGATCAAGGAGATTAACCAGAAGCTGATCGAGGGCTTGGGGCTGGTTCGTGGTGTTACGCACGCGGAATTCCTGAAGGCCCACGCGGACAATCGGTTTTATTTTCTCGAAATTGCCGCGCGGGTGGGCGGAGCGTACATTTCGGACGTGATTGAGGCTGCCACGGGAATCAACCTGTGGCGTGAATGGGCTCATCTCGAAGTCGCGGCGGGCAAGCTGCCGTACCAGCTCCCGCTGCCACGCGAAGACTACGCCGGCGTGATCATTTCGCTGGCGCGGCAGGACGAGCCCGACACCTCAGCCTACATGGATCCGGAGATTGTCTATCGCATCAAGAAGTACCACCACGCGGGGTTCGTCCTGAAGTCAGCATCGCCGCAACGCATCGAGGTGTTGCTGGCTTCCTACGCCCGGCGCTTCTCGGTTGATTTTCTTGCCCGGCAGCCCGTGCCGGATAAACCGACGTCCTAACTAGCCCGAGGATAGCGCCAGACTGTTCGACCGCAGCGCGCCCCGAGCCAAATTCGGCCATCGTAAATATTTTCCCTTTGCGAGGAGTCCGCCAGTGAAGCGCCAAAACAATCCACCCCGACGCACGCCCAGCGGGCGATTGCGTACAATGCTTTTTCTCGGTTAGCGGAATGCCTGCGACGGCGTACATGCGGGATAAGTGAGTGGAATAGCGGAAATTTGACGGCGGAATGCGGATAGGCCCACCGCCAGCGACTCAGTAAAGTAAAACCTCATGAGCGAAGTGGATCGCCATCTCTCGTTGTAGAGAGCTTTTGAACTGGCGGTCTCGTACCTCGACGAGTTCGGTCGCAAACCTGTGACGGAGGCCGTCAACCTGGCAGGCCTGCGAAGCAGCTGCGACCCCGGCGGACCACGATCGACGGACGGATTCAATCACCTCGGTGGTGTTTCGCTAGGGCTTCTCCCATAACGTTAGTACAGTGACGAACCTGTTCTTGAGACTAGTTACTTTCAGGCAAGTGCTTTCGTTATTGTGTTTGTTACGAGCGCTCCCGCGGACTATCTTTTTGCTTATCCCATGCTGGAAACTCGCGTGGGGTAAGCTGTCCCTTGGAGGTATGATGTGGGGCAATAAAAAACCGGAAACGCCAGTACTTGGCCAACCGGAGATCAAAAGCTTTCCAGTAAATCCGCCGCCAAAGTCGGCTGCGACAATTCGGGAGGAAACTACTGCGATGAGTACAGATGCAATGCGTCCGCTAGGGGCAACCGCAGACCGCGCTACGGCACGGCTCGGGCCCAGTCTACATATCAAGGGGGAAATCTCCGGTAACGAAGATCTGACGATCGAAGGAACGGTCGAAGGTCTCGTGCAACTGGACGAGCGCAAACTGACGGTTGGCGCAACGGCCAAGTTGACGGCGGATATTATCGCCCGTGAAGTCGTGGTGTATGGCTCGGTGAAAGGGAACCTTCGCGCGAAAGACCGCATCGAGATTAAGAAAGACGGCTCCGTCAACGGCGATCTGACGACGGCGCGCATCATGATCGAAGACGGCGCGTACTTCAAGGGATCGATCGAGATCGACAAGACCAGCGAAAAGGAATCGGGGGGCAGCTCGTTCTCGCGCAGCGCGGTGGCCCCGGCGGGAGCCGGCGTAGGGCCGAAGACGATTTAAGGTTCCTCAACGCATAGTAGTTCTCCTCTAGCGGCGCCCTGGGTCAAACCAGGGCGCTGATTTTTTTGCCTCGGCTAAGACGCGGTTTTATCGAGGCCTCCGTCGTCTTCTCTGGGTGGTACTCGACGAACAGGGATGGCAGCCAGTTTGCTGTTGCCTTCCGCGCTTCTGCGGTCCCGACGGTGAAATTGCTTAGCGGGATGCCACGCTCGTCGCGTAATGATTCCTGCTTAACCTTTGCCTGTTCTATCTCATCATAAAGGAAGCGCCCGAGCTCTTTTTTTGAGTTAAACCTGCATCTTGGGCGACATCCGATTCAGCGTGGAGCGAATGAACACTCGTAAACTGGGGAATTCCGATCTGCACATTACACCTGTGGGGTTTGGCGCCTGGGCCATTGGCGGTGGAGGCTGGGAATACGGCTGGGGCCCGCAAAACGATGCCGAATCGATCGCGGCGATCCACAAGGCCCTGGAGTTGGGCGTCAACTGGATTGACACCGCGGCCGTTTACGGCCTGGGACATTCGGAAGAAATTGTGTCGCGAGCGGTTCAAGACTGGCGCGGTGCGCGGCCCTATGTTTTCACCAAGTGCGTCCTGCGTTGGGATGCCGCGGGCAAAATCGCTCCAAATCATTCGGCTGCGTCCATCCGCAAGGAGTGCGAAGACAGCCTGAGGCGCCTGCAGGTGAATGTCATCGACCTGTACCAGATTCATTGGCCACCGGTGGATAATGGCTCCGGCCTCGAGGAGGCCTGGCAGACGCTTGCGGCTCTTCAAAAGGAGGGAAAGGTGCGCTGGATCGGCGTTTCGAATTTTGATGCCGCGCAATTGAACCGCGCGAGCAAAATCGCATCGGTGACCTCGTTGCAGCCGCCCTATTCGATCCTACGGCGCAAGATCGAAGAGGAAACGCTGCCTTACTGCGAGAGCCATCGCATCGGTGTTATCGTCTATTCGCCGATGTTTTCGGGTATGCTGACCGGAGGAATGACGCGCGAGCGCGCCGCCGCGCTGCCGGCGGACGATCACCGCAAACGCAATCCTGAATTTCGCGAGCCCAGGCTTTCGAAGAATCTGGAATTGGCGGAAAAACTGAAAGAGGTTGGTGCCCGTCACGGTCGCACTGCCGGCGAAGTCGCGATCGCGTGGACGCTGCGGAACCCCGCTGTTACCGGAGCGATCGTCGGGGCGCGCAGCGCGAAACAGGTAGAGCAGGCGTTTCGCGCGGGCCATTTCCGGCTAGGAGCTGAAGAGATCGAGCAGATCGAAACGGTTGCCGGTAACATTGCGCTGGCGAAAGCTGCTTCCTGAGCGCCCCGGGCGGGCAGCGCGCTAAAAGGGGATGACAGAATGAACCTCGGACTACAGGGCAAGCTCGCGGTCGTGACCGGTTCGACTGCGGGCATCGGTTATGCTATCGCGGCAACGCTCGCCGATGAAGGCGCGCGCGTGGTGGTCAATGGCCGTACGCAAGAGCGGGTGGAGGCGGCGCTCGTGAAACTCCGTTTGCGGAACCGCGGCGCGGAATTTCTCGGCGTTGCGGCTGACCTTGGCACCGCGGCGGGAGTCGAAACACTGGTCAAAGAGGTTTCGAATGCCGACATCCTGGTGAACAATCTCGGCATATTCGAAATTAAGCCATTCCTGGAGATTACGGACGCCGATTGGTTTCGCTTTTTCGAAGTGAACGTGATGAGCGGCGTCCGGCTCAGCCGCTTTTATCTGCCCGGGATGCTCGGCAGGAATTGGGGCCGGATCATTTTCATTTCGAGTGAATCTGCGCAAAACATCCCGGTGGAAATGGTTCACTATGGCATGACGAAGACGGCGCAGATTTCGATAGCGCGAGGCATTGCCCAGTCGGTTGCCGGCACCGGAGTCACGGTCAATTCGGTTCTTGCCGGACCGACCGCCTCCGAGGGTGCGACCACCTTTGTCGAATCCATGGCCAAACAACAGGGCGTGAGCCCCGCTGAGGTTGAAAAGCGGTTCTTTGTCTCGGCGCGCCCTACGTCGCTGCTGAAGCGCTTCGAGACGCCCGAAGAGGTGGCGGTGGTGGTTGCGTTCGTTGCGAGTACGCAGTCGGTGGCGATCAACGGAGCGCCGGTGCGCGCCGAGGCGGGCGTGGTGCAGAGTATTTTGTAGGGCGAAAGTCTGAGCCAGGGTCTCGAGACGCGTGCTTGAGGATCACTAGCCGGAGTGGCAGACATGCAATCAAACGCGGAGATAGTCGGCACGCCAGGTTTGCACCATCTTCTTTATCGTGGTCCGGTCGGTCAGCCTGTCGCTGAGCACCTTGCGGGCCAACGCGGGTAACTCCGCATCGCATGCAAATCGTAACGCAACAAGCTGCCCCGTTTGAAATTCGCCGATGCGCGGCCTCAAGTCCTCCGGCAAAAGTCTCTCGAGGCGCATTCGCTCTTCGAGGCGGATGACTCGGTCCTGCACGCGCAAAGCGAAGAGCCGTGCGTGGAACGCGAGCAGCAAGAGGGCCGCGGCTGTGAGCACACCAACCAATGCATCCCATCTGAACCCCGTGTGCACCAACCTGTAGATTGACTGCACGAGATTCAGAGTCAGGACCGGCAAGACGAAAAAATGAAACGTCGGCACTAGCTTTACGTGATTTGCGAAGCTTTGATTGCTCTTCTCAGCCATTTTCTGGTCTCCTCCGTTCGCAGCAGGCCTGGCCCGCCGGACAGTTACCCATCCCACACCAAGGTTCTTCGCTTCTGTCTCTTTTCCTCCGCCGCTAGCGCACAATCAGGAGATGCAGCTCTCCGTCGACGGGGGTCCCTTTATGCCAAACTTCAGTCTTGCGAGAATCATGTACGGCACGAACGAAGATTTTCGCGCCAGCGGTTGGATGAGCATTTCCGCAGTTTCGTCACCGGGCTCGCCAAATTCCGCAGATTCCGCGAGCCGCGGCGCCGAATCCAGTCATTTGTCGCTGGGCGACTACCTGCACAAGGCTTGGGCCGCGCTGACGGCAAGGCGCTAGACCATTTTCTGTTCTGTGAGCGTGATCAAGAGCGACCAACAGGCTGGTGGAAAAGTCCGGATTCCTCATTGCGTCCGAAGTCCGCGAAGTAAGGAATCCCTCTTTTCTCGGTTTTTGGGATTTCTCGCTCCGCTCGGAATGACACGTCATAAAGGTCTCCAAGAGCACCTAAGTTCCCAGTAGATTACCCTGAATTCTTGTATACCCATTTTGTTGCGCCCACAAACTGAGGGGTATAGCGGCAAGGTCGTCGACGATGGGGACGGCGTTGCCGTCTTTGGTCAAATCGATCGTACGAAGAAAATATTTGCAGGTCTCGCATGCCTCGACGCGGATGTGAGGGAACTGCTCGGCGACATACACCGCAAGCTTTTGCTCTTTATCTTCCCCGCAGTGGGCGCAAAGAATCCGGCGGAACTCCCATTCCTGGCTGCAAAACGAACAGTGCAAGAAGCGCTTTCCGCCGTCTCCTTCTTGCCTGAGGATGCCAAGCAAGGGCAAGGAATTGCATCTGGGACAGCGATAGACCGTCACCGGGAGGGCAGGGGGAAGCATGGCGCTCGCTGCAAACTCGGCGCAAGGCTGAAGGAAGGCGCGCGCCAGAAATTCTTTGAGCGGTTCGCCCGTTTCGTTTCGTGGAGGCGATTCCTGCAATCCTGTCATCCAGAATTCTTCGAGAGTTGTGCTCCAGGCGGTCTCTCCCTCGCGCTTGACGAGTCGCGCTCCAGCGGCGAGTGGGCCCGGTGCACGCGATTCGACGAGTGCGAGGAAAGCTTCGAAAGGCTTCCAGAGGATGGGCAGATTCAATGGCGCGCGGATTAGGCCTCCGGGCGGCTGGCGTCCCCACTCCTTCGGTAGGCGTTCGAGTAAATCCTTTTGAAAGGCCGCCAGCACTTCATAGAAGAGAAGGACTTCCCGAGCGAAGGCATGACGCGAGGCAAGCAATCTGGCGCGCTCGATTCGAGCCCGGTAATTCACTTTCCCGGCGGCGAGAATGGTCATTTGCGATCGTCGGAAGAACCTACAATCTCTTGGTACCAGCCGGGATGGTAGCGCTTGGCGAACGCCAGGGAAACATCGCCGCGGATTACGGAGCCAAACGCGCCGCGTTCCGCAAAGACGCCCATGTAGACGTGGATGAAGAAATTCCCGATTGTGACAAGCGCTGCGATCGGATGAAGCAGGACGGCGAGGTAGCGCAGCCAGCGCAGGCTCCAGGGAAGATAGTCGGTGAACCAAAGTACGAGCCCGGTCAGCAGCAGCACAATGGCGCCGTAGAAGAAGGTCCAGAAGAGCATTTTCTGGCCGGCGTTGTAGCGGCCGGCGGGCGGCATCTTGTCGTCCTGATTGGTGATGTAGTAGCGCAGATTGCTCCACCACTCGCGGTCAACCGCATCGAAACCCATCTGGCCGGCCCAGAGTGCGTACATGTAGAAAACGGAGCCGGCGAAGAGCAGTCCGACCCAGGGGTGCAGTTGGCGCGAGATTTGGCCGCCGCCCAAGACGACGGCCATCCAGAACAGCCAGGGGGACCAGAACGCCAGTCCTGTGACCAGCAGATAGAGATAGGACCCCGCTGCAAGCCAATGGTTCAATCTTTCCGCGAAGGTATAGCGGAGGACGTGATGATGCGGAGCGAGGCGTTCCGGATGGTCGGTCATGGCCTTGCTCCTGTCGGAGGAATGTCTTCCTCCTCATGGGCCTTGGGCCCGAACCTCAGATAGTGCGCAAACAAGCCGACGAGCCCGCCGATGAGGGCGAAGTTGCCCAGCCACTTCAGCGGATGCTTCCAGAGCTTGACGGCGATTGGAATGCGGGGATTGCTCGGTAAGCCACCGTAGAGTTCCGGCTTGGTCGCGTCGTGGAGAACGTAGATTACGCCCGTGCCGCCGACGCCCGGAGGATCGTAGACGCCCGCATTGGCAAAACCGTACTGATCCCGCAACTGCTTTGCGCGCTGGCCTGCAAGATTCTTCATGTCATCCTTTGTGCCGAAGTGCAGGCAGCCTGTTGGGCACGACTTGATGCAAGCGGGCTCAAGGCCTTCGCTGATCCGGTCGGTGCAGAGTGTGCATTTGTAAACGCGTTTGGTGACGGAGTTGAGCTTCGGAATATTGAAGGGGCAGCCGGTGATGCAATAGCCGCAGCCGATGCAGTGGTCCTGCTGAAAATCGACGACGCCGTTGGTGTACTGCACGATCGCGCCGTCCGCAGGGCAGGCCTCCAGGCAGCCGGGCTCGGCGCAGTGCATGCACTGGTGTTTGCGCATGAGCCACTGCAGCGAGCCATCTGCTTGTTCGTGCTCATTGAAAAGAATCAAGTTCCAATAGTTCCAGCGAGTATCCGGCATCGTCTGATAGGTGTTCTCGAATGTGGTTTGCGAGAACGGCATGTCATTCCACTCGACGCAAGCCACTTCGCAAGCCTTGCAACCGATGCAGGTCGTCGTGTCGACTAATTTGCAGAGGGTTTCGGTGCGCTGTGTGTCTTCGCCAGGAACAGTTCCCGCGTGGCCGCTGATTTTTTGAATGCGCAGTGTGGCTTGGCTCATCGCGCGCTCCTACGCCTTCTCGACCTTCACAAGAAATCCCTTGAATTCCGGGGTCCAAGCGTTGGGATCGATCACCGTTGGAGAGAGGAGGTTAGCCGGGGTCATCGCTGTCTTGTCTTCGTCTTCCGCAATCCCGCGGTAGCCCCAGTGGATGGGGACGCCAATCTGGTATGTCTTCTTGCCATCGATCGTCATCGGCTTGATGCGTTTGGTCACCATGGCCTTAGCGATATACGTTCCCCGAGCGCTCGAGACTTTGAGCTTCTCACCGCCGCGAATGCCCATTTCATTGGCCATTTCAGCGGGAATCTCGATAAAAGGCTCCGGAACGAGTTGAACGTTCATGGGGTTGTTCTTGGTCCAGTAGTGGTAGTGTTCCGTCAACCGATACGTGGTGCATATGAAGGGGTAATCTTTGACGGTGCCGTATTTATCCCGGTCGGTCGTGAATCTCCTGACGACCGGATTGTGCGCCTGCTTCGGGTGGAGGATATTCTCGACGGGGCTTTCAATTGGTTCGTAGTATTCGGGGAAAGGTCCGTCGACAACAGCGCCGAGCGGGACGAACAAGCGCCCTACCCCTTCCGGATTCATAATGAATGGACCCATGTGATCTTTGGGATGTGAGTCGGCCTTAAAATCCGGAACGTCATTGCCAACCCACTTTTGTGCTGATTCGCTCCACCAAATCTGGCGCCGAGTGGGATCCCACGGCTTGCCATCCACATCGCAAGAGGCGCGGTTGTACATCACGCGGCGATTGGCCGGCCACGAGAATGCCCAATTAGGATAGATGCCGAGCCCGGACGGATCCTCCGTTCCACGACGCGCCATCAGATTTCCCGCTTCGGTGAAGGAGCCGCAGTACAACCAGTTTCCGGAGGACGTGCTGCCGTCGTCCTTCAGCCAGGCGTATCCCGGAAGCTGCTGGCCGGCCTTGACCTCCTGACCGGTCTTCTCGTCCTTCAGATCGGCGAAGGCTTTGCCATTGATCTCTTTGGCGACTTCCGCGAGAGCAGGGTTGAGCGGGTTTGTGTAGTTCCAAGCGACGTGCAGAATCGGGTCGGGGAATTTTCCGCCCTCCTTCTGGTATAACTCACGAACCTTCAGGAAAATGCGGGCAAGGATCTCCTGATCAAGCTTGGCATCGCCGGGAGGCGGGAGTGCTGCATTCTTCCACTGCAGCCAGCGGGCGGAATTGACGAACGCGCCGTCTTTCTCAGCGAAGCCGGCGCACGGCACGCGGTAAACGGTGGTTTGAATCTTTCTCATTTCCTCCGTGGAAGTGCCGGGGGCTCTCCAGAATTCACTCGTTTCGTCGGGATAGATTTCGCCGACGACCAGCCAATCAGCCCTTTTCAAGGCGTCAATGTTTTTCCCGGAGTCCGGACCGATCTGCACGCCGTTCATGCCGAAAGCAAAAATACCTTTCACGTTTCCGCGGTACATGTCGTCCCAGATATAGGTCCACGAGTAATTGCGGTCGACCTTGGGCAGGTAATGAAATGCCCAGTCATTTTCCTTGGTTGCGGCATCGCCATACATTGCCTTCATGAAGCTAACCGCGAATTTGGGAGTGTTCGACCAGTAATTGAAAGAGTCCCAGACGTGCGGCTTGGACGCTGTGGGTGTGATGCGCTTGAGGTAGGTCTGGAAATCGCTGTCGGTGGGAATCGGTACCTTCAAGTAGCCCGGTAGGATCTCGAAAATGCCGGCCATGTCCGTGGCGCCCTGAATGTTGGAGTGCCCCCGGAGGGCGTTGATGCCTCCACCGGCGCGCCCGACGTTGCCGAGCAGCAGTTGCAGCATAGCTGCAGTGCGAATGATCTGGGTTCCAAAGGTGTGCTGCGTCCAGCCCACTGCGTAAATGATCGTGGCGACCTTCTTCATGTCCCCATCCTTACGCACTGATGTGAACAAGTCCGCGACCTTCAGGAACTGATCTTTGGGCACGCCCGTAATTCGCTCGACTATCTCTGGCGTAAAGCGCGAGTATTGCTTGCGCAATAGCTGAAAGACGCAGCGGGGATGCTGCAAGGAAAGATCGTACGCGACATTTTCGGGAAGGTTTAGGGGAGCCGGTTTGCCGTCGGCGGTGAGCTTCGTGGCTTGCGGTGCAGGCACTTTGCTCGAAGGCGTCTTGCCCGTGACGTCACCGCCCTCCTCGTAATTCCAAGTCGTTTTGTCGTAGCTGTACGTGGCCGGGTCAAAGCCGGAGAACAACCCGTCCTCGGGAAGCTTGAAACCCTCCTTGATGACGAAGGCCGCATTCGTGTAATTCAGGAGGTAGTCCTTAGCGATGCGGTTGTTTTCAGCGGCGTAATGGATGAGCCCGCCCAAGAACGCGATATCCGTGCCCACGCGAATCTGACAAAACAGGTCGGCGACCGTCGCCGTACGTGTGAAGCGCGGATCGACAACAATCAGCCTAGCGTTTCTGGTTCGCTTGGCTTCGATGACCCACTTGAAACCGCAGGGATGGTTTTCCGCCGGATTGCCGCCCATGACCAACATCATGTCGCTATTTTTTATGTCAACCCAACCGTTGGTCATCGCGCCCCGTCCAAACGTTGGTCCCAAACTTGAGACCGTGGGGCCGTGTCAAACCCGGGCCTGATTCTCGAGGTGCACGACCCCCAGGGCGCGCATGGACTTGACGATAAGATAATTGAATTCGTTGGTGTCGGTGCAACCACCGGTGAAAGCGATGGATTCGCAGCGATTCACGCGATGTCCCGCTGCGTCCGTCTCAATAAAAGTATCGTCACGGGTCTTCTTGACCTTAGCGGCAATTTCGGAAATTGCTTGATCCCACGAGATGTCTTCCCAGTCGGTGCCGCCGGGGCGGCGCACTTGTGGCTTCAGCAGTCGCCGGTCGTTCAGAATATCCTGTTGCAGCGAGGAGCCTTTAGGGCAGAGCGTGCCGCGGTTGATGGGATGGTCCGGATCGCCTTCGACGTGAACGACTTGCGCGGTGACATTCTTCGCACGGTCGCCAATCGTGTAGATGATCACGCCACAGCTGACCGAGCAATAGGGACACGTAGAGCGCGTTTCATTGGCTCGCGCTATTTTTAGCGTGCGGAGCGCGGCTTGTGCGGGTTCGAGGTCGAATCCGAATACGGCGGCGGCTGTCCCGCCTATCGTGGCGAGCTTCAGAAAGTCACGGCGTGAGGCGTCCATTGAACCCCCGGGGCGAGCCGAAATGACTTACGTGGCGCGGCTTAGTCATAGCCGTTCCGCGCTATTCTGTCAATACGATAGATGCTTTAGGAGGAAAAGGGCGCGGAATCTCCAGTTCTTCGCCTCGGCCTAGTACTGAATTTGAAACCGGCATTCTGTCGCTGTTCTGGAAGGTGATCCAGCGCAATTCTCGGACACGCCGAACTGCTGGTCGACCTCCCGTCTCTCTATCCGCAGCCGAGCGCGCCAACACGAAGTCGATTCAGCAGCAGGTTCACGGGGCGCAGCCCGCCGTGGTCAGCCTCCGCAATGCGCTGAGGCGGAATTCCCGAGTTGCACCATGCTCGTCGATAAAAAACCGGCTTCCTGATACATTCCATTCGGGACAATATGCCTAGACTGCTGCTACTGGGGCTCGAGTTCTCCTCCATTTTCGTGGCGGTTCCGTTGCTCGTCTACGGTCGCGTGGTTCCGAATGCGCCCATACCGTACCTTGTCGTGGCCGGCGTCTGTGCGTTTGCGTTTTTGCGCCACGACCCTAGGTTTGATCAATCCCGACTGTTTTCCTGGGGACACGCGGCTCCGTTTCTTCTGCCGCTGCTCCTTCGTGATGCCCTTTTCCTGTCCTTCCTGGGAGCCGCCGTCTGGCGATTTGCGCCGCATCTCCTTTTTTCGCTGGTGAGAAGAGCGCCCCTCTTTTGGGTCGCGATCATGCTGCTGTACCCGCTGCTTTCGGTGTATCCGCAGGAACTCCTCTACCGGGCCTTCTTCTTTCATCGCTACCAGCCGCTGTTCGGTTCGGGATGGCGCATGCTCCTTGCCAGCGCCTTCGCCTTTGGTTTCGCGCACGTCATCCTCGGCAACTGGATATCTGTTGTGCTCTGCTTGATCGGGGGTCTTTTGTTTGCGCTCACCTACCAGTACTCCGGCTCGTTGCTGTTGACATGCCTTGACCATGCGCTCTTCGGTAACTTCATCTTCACGGTCGGGTTGGGGCAGTTCTTCTATCATGGTTCGCGCCGCTGACCTGCGCCTCTCCTGATTTCGGTTCCCACAATTGCTGCCAGCCCGGTAAAATAGGAGGTACCGAATTCCTCTCCGGCGGAATCGATACTTTTAACGGTCCGGGCGCGTATCTAAACTAAGAATCCCTTTCCGCCCAAGGAGCTAGCGTCCGAAATGGCGACGACACCAAAGGCGCTGAAGCCCGACCTGGCTTCGCTGCGCATTCATGACACCAAGCGCACAAGCTCCGGTTCGGGAAAGCGCTGGGTCTGGATCGTGCTGGCACTTATCGTGCTCGTTCTGATTGCCGCCGCTGCTTCGGCCTTTCTTAACCACAAGACCGAAGTTCAGGTCGCCAATTCGGCGAAGCCTGCCACGGGCCCGACCGGGGTCCTGAACGCCAGCGGCTATATCACGCCGCGCCGCCGCGCTACGATTGCCGCGAAGATTACCGGCCGCGTTACGGGTGTACATTTCGACGAGGGCACTCGCGTAACGGAAGGCCAGCTTCTGGCCACGCTTGATGATTCGGACGTTCGCCGGGCGCTCGAGTCGGCCAAGGCGGACCGTGATTCTTCGCAGGCCGCTATTGCCGACTACGAAGTGCAGTTGCGCAATGCTGAAATTCAGCTACGGCGCGCGGAGCAACTACAGAAGGAAGGCGTGCAGACGCAGGAGTTCCTCGACAACGCGCACACCTCCGCGGACAGTCTGCGCGCGAAAATCGTGCTGGCCAAGCAGCAAGTCGTTGCGGCTGAGGCGCGCATTCGCGAACAACAACAGGCGGTGGACAATTGCACGATCCGCGCGCCGTTCGCCGGTATTGTAGTTTCGAAGGACGCCCAGGTCGGCGAGATGGTGTCACCGGTCTCGGCGGGCGGCGGATTCACGCGCACCGGCATCGCCACCATTGTGGACCTGCATTCGAACGAAATTGAGGTCGACGTGAGCGAGTCGTATATCGCGAAGGTGCGGAACGATCAGGGGGTCAACGCGGTCCTTGATGCCTATCCGGACTGGACCATTCCCGCGAAAGTCCGTACCGTCATTCCGACCGCCGATCGGCAGAAGGCCACCGTGAAAGTGCGAATCTCGTTCACCGCTCCTGACCATGTTCACCTCTTTGACCCGGCGGCCGATCCGCGCATCCTACCGGATATGGGGGTCAAGGTGACTTTCCTCGAAGAGACCGAAAAGTCGAAGAAAAACGAAGCCAAGTCCCCCGCCGTGGCGCTTGTGCCCCAGAAAGCCATTCGGCAAGACAGTTCGTCGAAATACGTGTTCCTGGTGAAAGACGGCGTGCTTGAGCGCCGCGCTGTGACCCTCGGATCGGAGCGCGGCTCCGACGTTGAAATTCTCGCGGGCCTTCAACCGGACCAGGCGGTTGTGGTGGCCGGTCCTGTTTCCCTTCGCGACGGCCAGGCCGTCCAGATTAAACAATAGGAGCCTCTAATGGTGAAAGTTGACGGCAACGGTGGAGATTCCAGCCTGATTCAGGTCCGCGACCTCGACAAAACCTATCGCCGGGGCGGGGAGGAAATTCATGTGCTGCAGGGCCTCAACCTCGACGTTTCAAAGGGCGAATTTGTGGCCTTCATGGGCCCGAGCGGTTCCGGCAAAACAACGCTGCTGAACCTGCTTGGCGGCCTGGACGTCCCGACACGGGGCAGTATCACGGTCGCCGGCGACGAGATCACCCACATGTCTGCGGGCAAGCTCACGGAATGGCGGGCCCGGCATGTCGGGTTTATCTTCCAGATGTACAACCTCATTCCGGTGCTCACGGCGTTCCAGAACGTGGAACTGCCGCTGTTGCTGACCAAGCTCTCGAAGGCCGAGCGCCGCGCGCACGTTGAAACTGCGCTTTCGATTGTCGGATTGGCGGACCGGATGCAGCATTTCCCGCGGCAACTCTCGGGCGGTCAGGAGCAACGCGTGACCATTGCCCGCGCGATCGTTTCCGATCCCACCTTCCTGCTTTGCGACGAGCCCACTGGCGATCTGGACCGGAAAAGCGCCGACGAAGTGATGGCGCTCATCGCCGAGCTTGTCAGCCAGTACAACAAGACGGTTTTGATGGTCACGCACGACCCGCTCGTGTCCTCGCGCGCGCATACCATTCTGCACCTCGATAAGGGGGTGCTGGTCGAAGCGGGCCGTTCTCCGCAGGCCGTTAACGCAGGGGGCGTCGTATGAAATTCAGTCGGATCATCCTAGCCAACTTGTTTCGCAAGAAGGTGCGCTTGTTGCTCACCATCGGGTCCTTCGCGGTCGCGCTGTTTCTCTTCGCCTTTCTGGGTGTGGTTCGAGACGCCTTCAGCCGCACCGATCTCGCCAGCGCCGATCGCCTCGTCATCATTAACCGCACTTCCATCATCAATCCGATCCCGCTTTCCTACCGCGACAAAATCCTCCGCATTCCGGGAGTCAAGGCTGTCACGCACAACAACTGGTTCGGCGGTACCTACATCGACGAGAAGAACTTCTTCCCGCAGTTCGTCATCGATCCGGAGAATCAGCGGAAGGTTGTACCCGAGCTCATCGTCCCAGACGACCAATGGAACGCGTTTCTGAAGGACCGTGAAGGCGCCATTGTCGGCGCGCGAACGATGGAGCGCTTCCATTGGAAAATCGGCGACCGCATTCCCATCAAGACGACCATGTGGGGCTCCTGGGAATTCAACATTGATGGTGTGTATCACGGAAAGCGCCCCGGGGACGACGAGACGCAGTTTTGGTTTCAGTGGGACTATTTTGAAGAGCGCGTTCCGCAGACCTTTAAGGGGCAGATCGGGTGGTACGTTGTGAAGGTCGACAATCCGGATGATGCCCCCCGCATCGCCAAGGCCATCGATGCGGAATTCGCCAATTCTCCGAACGAAACCAAAACAGAAACCGAATCCGCGTTTGCGGCAGGTTGGGTCAAGCAGTTCGGCAACATCAAGTTCCTGATCGTGACCATCGGCGCCGTCGTTTTCTTTACGCTGCTTCTTGTGACGGGCAACACCATGGCCATCTCGGTTCGCGAGCGCACCGGCGAGCTTGCCGTACTGAAAGCCATCGGTTTTTCCGACCGCAAAGTCCTCGCCTTTGTCCTTGGCGAGTCACTCGTGATCGCCGTCGTCGGCGGGCTTCTTGGCCTTGGCCTTGCGCTCGTGGCGGTTCCGCTCCTTAGCCGCGCGTTGACCGGGCTAGTGCCGGTTCTCTTTCTCTCTCCGACCATCCTGCTGTTTGGGTTCGTGGCAGCTCTCTTTGTGGGTTTCATCAGCGGTTTTCTTCCTGGTCTTGGAGCCATGCGGATGCGCGTGGTGAATGCACTTCGGAGGGTTTGAAAATGGTTCCAAAGCTGGTTCTCGGTTTGCTGGTCACTGTCGCGGCGATCGTGGCTCTTCTGCTTATCCTGATCGTCGTTGGCGGAATCATTGCCGGCTTGCTGGCCCCGTTTGTGGGTTCGGTCCCCATCTCCTACAACTTCCGCAGCATCAAAGAACGCTGGACCTCAACGATTGTCGCCGTGCTCGGTATCGCCGGCACGGTTGGGGTGTTTGTGGCTATGCTGTCTCTGGCACGAGGCTTTAAGGCTACGCTCGTCGCTTCCGGCTCTCCCGGCAACGCTCTCATCATGCGCGCTGGGTCCAGTTCCGAGATGATGGGTGGGATCACCCTGGATTCCGTTCGA
>DATFTB010000194.1:0-15428 GCA_035262325.1 Candidatus Acidiferrum sp. | reverse complement strand
CGCGCCTTGTTCGCCGTTGGGCCCGTCAGTTCGACGTTATCCTGCACCAGCACGCCATTGAAGAAAACCGTCACTCGCGCGGGGCGAAGCAGCTTTCCTTGTGGATCGAAGCGCGGGCCGTGAAAGACGATATCGTAGGTTTGCCACTGGCCCGGGGGACGAGCCGGATTGACCAGAGGCGGATACTGGCCGTAGACGGCCGAGGCCTGGCCATCCGCGTAGGTCTTGTTGTCATAAGAATCGAGCACCTGAATTTCGTAATCGCCCATCAGAAAGACGCCGCTATTGCCGCGCTCCTGGCTCTCGCCTCTTGGCGGAACCGGCTCGGAAAACTCGACGTGAAGCTGACAATCGCCGAAGGGTTTTTTCGTGTGGATGTAGCCGGTCTTGGGAACGATCTCGAAATAGCCGTTTTCGACCTTCCATTGCGCCGGACTTTCATCCTTGGCGGCCCATTGATCGAGATTCCTGCCATCGAAGAGCACGACGGCGTCAGATGGAGCCTTGCCCGGCGATTCCTGTGTGCTTGAGGCGCCGGGAGTGACGACCGGAGGCACCGGGCGGTCGGGATCGTGAATTTTCCACTTGGCATCGACCTGGGCGAATGCGGGTGTGGCGGCCAGGAGCGCAAAGCTCCCGCAGAAGGTCGCAAATGTTCGTACTCGCATGAGTTGCCCCCTAACGATTTGCGTCGAACGCTGCGTTACGGGCACGCCTTTCGGTCCGCAACGCCGTTGTACTCCAAAGCTACTCGGCGGCGCCTTTGATGCGCATGCCGAAGAAGGAACGATAGACGAAGAAGAACGAGACGATGAAGAACGCGGCAGCTAGGAGGTGCGACAGCGTGCCGCCAGTTTCAGATGTGAGCCTGACGGCGAGTTCGACGGCGAGCAGGCCGAACAGGGTCGTGAACTTGATGACCGGGTTGAGTGCGACGGAAGAAGTGTCCTTGAACGGGTCGCCGACGGTGTCGCCGACGACGGTCGCGTCATGCAGTGGTGTGCCCTTTTGCTTCAGCTCTACTTCGACGATCTTCTTGGCGTTGTCCCATGCGCCCCCGGCATTGGCCATGAAGATGGCCTGATACAGCCCGAAGGTGGCGATGGAGACAAGGTAGCCGATGAAGAAGAACGGCTCGACGAAGGCGAAGGAGAGCGTGGCGAAGAACACAGCGATAAAAATGTTGAGCATGCCCTTTTGGGCGTACTGCGTACAAATTTCGACGACCTTCTTGGAATCGGTGACGCTGGCCTTTTCGACACCTTCGAGCTTGATGTGCCGTCTGATGAATTCGACAGCGCGGTAGGCGCCGGTCGTCACGGCTTGCGTGGACGCGCCGGTGAACCAATAAATCATGGCGCCGCCGGTGATGAGACCGAGCACGAAAGGAGCGTGCAGCAGGGAGAGGTTGTTGACATTCGCGGTAAGGCCGTTGGTGAGCGCCATGATGATGGAGAAAATCATGGTCGTTGCGCCGACCACCGCGGTACCGATCAGCACCGGTTTGGCGGTGGCTTTGAATGTGTTGCCGGCGCCGTCGTTGGCTTCGAGCAGATGCTTGGCGCGCTCGAAGTCGACGTCGATGTCGAAGTCTTTCTTCAGTTCCTGCTTGATGTTTGGAAGCTGCTCAATCAAGGAAAGCTCGTAGACCGACTGCGCATTGTCGGTGACCGGGCCGTAAGAATCGACGGCGATGGTGACAGGCCCCATACCGAGGAAACCAAAGGCAACAAGGCCAAACGCAAACACCGGCGCAGCGACCATCAGATTGCCGACTCCGAGGTTGCTGATGAGGTAGCCGATGGACATCAGAATGACCATCACGAGGCCAAGGTAATAGCCGGAGAAATTGCCGGCAACGAATCCGGAGAGGATACCGAGAGATGCGCCGCCCTCTTGCGCTGAAGTGACCACTTCCTTGACGTGGCGCGAATCAACGGAGGTGAAAACCTTCACCAGTTCGGGAATGAGCGCTCCGGCGAGCGTGCCACAGGAAATAATGGTCGCGAGTTTCCACCACAGTGTGGAGTCGCCGCCGAGCGACGGAATAATTAGCGCAGAAACGAGGTAGGTCAGCGCAATCGAAACGAACGATGTGATCCACACGAGCCACGTGAGCGGAGTCTCGAAATTCATTTCGGCGGCGGTTTCGTAGCGGGCTTTCTGGATAGCACCGTTCAGGAAATAGGCAGCCGCGCTCGCAATCAACATGATCACGCGCATTACGAAAATCCAGACGAGGAGTTGAACCTGAACCGTGGGGTCTTTCACGGCTAGCAGAATGAACGTTATGAGGGCGACGCCAGTAACGCCGTAGGTTTCGAAACCGTCTGCGGTGGGACCCACGGAATCGCCGGCATTGTCGCCGGTGCAATCGGCGATGACGCCGGGATTGCGCGCGTCGTCTTCCTTGATTTTGAAGACGATCTTCATCAGGTCGGAACCAATGTCAGCGATCTTGGTGAAAATGCCACCGGCGATACGCAGCGCCGCCGCACCAAGGGACTCGCCGATGGCGAAACCGATGAAGCACGGCCCGGCATAATCTCCTGGGATGAACAGAAGAATGATCAGCATCATGAGCAGTTCGACGCTGATGAGCATCATGCCGACGCTCATGCCCGCTTCCAACGGTATGCGGTTGATGGGATATGGTTTTCCGCGCAGACCGGCGAACGCCGTGCGGGAGTTCGCAAAGGTATTTACGCGAATGCCGAACCACGCCACGACGTAGCTGCCGCCCATGCCAACCAGGCTGAAGAAAAGAATGATTGGCAGCGTCGTGAGGACCGACTTGCCCGGTACGGGCGCGAGTACCCCGAAATACAGAACAATGATGATGGCGATAAAGACCCAGAGAAGAAGGAGAAATTTGCCCTGCGTGATGAGGTAGGTCTTGCAGGTTTCGTAGATAAGTTCGGAGATTTCGCGCATGGCGCGGTGCACGGGCATGTTCTTCAGGCGGGTAAATATCCACATGCCAAAGAGCAAACCGAAGATGCAGATCAAGATGCCAAACAGAAGAAGTCTGTGGCCGTCAATCCCTAGGAAATTGACCTGACTGAGATCGGGAAGCCGGAGATTTGCTTCGCCGCCGCCTTCCTCAGCGGAGGCTGCGGGGAGGGGAGAGAGAAGCAGCAATAAGGCCGCAGCGGGAGAAAGGCGTTTCGCGATTCGGCTGCACGTGGCACCGGCAGCGTCGATCAGGGTGAGCATGGAAAGTCCTCCAAGACCAATTCAGTAAGTTAGTTGGGGCAGAGCACGGGTCGGAAAGCCGAGCGGGCCCCAGTAACCGCAGAACTGCACACACTTCCGGCCCAACGAAGTGAACTGACACTGCATCCACAGACGTTGGGGGGGCGCCTGACCGGAAACCGGTGAGACTCCCGCATGTTATGACAGGACGGGACTCTTCGCCTACCTGCGGAACCCCCGCACCCGCAAAGGGCCTGAACCGCGACGGCATTTACCCTGTGCCGCCCAGGTGAGCGAACGTGAAATTTGATTTATATCATTCCATTAATGGTGGGTCAAACCGTTGGGCGTTACACGAAGGAAGAAAAAAAGCGCAGAGAACGGTGATGAGACTGGCAAACCGTGTGTGACCGTCGAAATGGCTCGGAATTGGCGAGCAATGATAGTATGTCAAGTTACTGGTTCAGGGGTGAGAGCTAACAGGCAGGCGAGCAAAAGGATGATGAGCGAAACTGGAGTTGCGGCTACGCCAACGAGCGCCGTGCGTTACGACTGGAAAAAGGACGAAGTCGAGGAGATTTATCAAACACCCCTGCCGGAACTGGTACACCGAGCACAGACCGTACACCGCGGATTCCATCCCTCGGACCGCGTGCAGACCTGTCAGCTGATTTCGATCAAGACCGGGGGCTGTCCGGAGGACTGCGCGTATTGCCCACAAAGCGCGCATTATGAGGCAGATGTAGATCGCCAGGGATTGCTCGATGCGCCGCACGTGATGCGCGTGGCGCGGGACGCCGCCCGGCGAGGGGTCACGCGGTTTTGCATGGGCGCGGCTTGGCGGGAGGTTCCGCGGGGCAGGGAATTCGGACAAGTGCTCGACATGGTGCGAGGGGTCTCCTCGCTCGGCATGGAAGTGTGTTGCACCTTGGGCATGCTCACGGAAGACCAGGCCGTGCAGTTAAAGGAAGCGGGGCTCACCGCGTACAACCACAACCTCGATACCTCGCCTGAGTTTTATGGGTCGATCATAACGACAAGGGTGTATGACGACAGGTTAAGGACGCTGGCCGCCGTACGGAAAGCGGGCCTGACCGTCTGCTGCGGCGGAATTCTGGGAATGGGAGAACACCAGAGTGACCGGGTGGGACTGTTGCACCAGCTGGCGATGTTGCGGCCGCATCCGGAGAGCGTGCCGATTAATATGCTCGTGCGCGTCAAAGGGACACCGCTAGCGGCTGAGCCGCCTCTTGACCCGCTCGAAATGGTGCGCGCGATCGCCACGGCTCGAATTCTCATGCCAGGCTCGAAGGTGCGGCTGGCTGCCGGGCGAAAGCAACTGTCGGCCGAGGCGGTGACCCTGTGCTTCCTCGCGGGGGCGAATTCCATTTTTGTCGGCGAAAAGCTATTGACCACGCCGAATCCGGGTGTGGACGAAGATGAACGCCTCCTCGAAAGGCTCGGCATGAAGCCACTCGAACCTCATGCGGTCTGACATCCTATCGACGTGGAAGGCCAGGTTGAGAGAGGGTCTACGGACCCTGCAAGAGCAACGCCTGAGACGGACACTCGAGGAACTTCAGGGCGTTAATCTCTGCTCGAGTGATTATCTGGGCCTGGCCGAGCACCACGGGTTACGCGAAGCGGTCGCGCACGCCGTCCTGCAGGGGCAGCGCGTTGGGGGCACCGGATCGCGGCTGCTTTCGGGGCAGTCGGAAGAGTGGCGCGAGCTAGAGGAAGAGTTTGCCGAGTTTGCTGGAACCGAAGCGTCGCTGTTCTTTCCGAGCGGATACGCGGCGAACATGGGTTTGCTGTCGGCGCTGGTCGGAAAAGACGATGTCGTGTATTCCGATGTATTGAATCATGCAAGCCTTATCGATGGAATGCGCTTGTCTGGGGCACGCAAAGTCATCTATCCTCACCTCGACCTCAACGCCCTGGAGGACGCGCTCCGGCAAGACGCGGGCGCGCCGTGGCGGAGATTGATCGTCACGGAGAGCGTCTTCAGCATGGATGGCGACGTCGCGCCGCTGAAGGAAATGGCAGCGTTGGCGACCAGGTACGGGGCAGCCATGATCGTGGATGAGGCGCATGCCACGGCCGTGCGCGGTCCGTTGGGGCGTGGTTTGGTAGCGCAGGTGGAGATTCTGCCTCAAGTGCTTGCAGTCGTTCACACCTGCGGGAAGGCGCTAGGCAGCGCCGGGGCGTTTGTCTGTGGTCCGGCGGTGCTGAAGGAGCATCTGATCAATCACGCCCGGACATTTATTTACAGCACGGCCCTGCCGCCATACTTCGCAAAGCAAATCGCAGCGGCAATGCGGCTCGCGCATGGCATGGATGAGGAGCGCGAGGGGCTACGCCGGCGATCGTCGCGGTTGCTCGGTTGGCTGCGTGCCGAGGGGTTCGACACGGCGGGAAGTGAGAGCCAGATTGTGCCGGTGGTTCTAGGGGACAACGAAGACGCGCTGAACGCCGCGACTTATTTGCAGCGCGCGGGGTTTGCAGTTCGGGCGATCCGGCCGCCGTCAGTGCCTGCCGGGCGGGCGCGCTTGCGATTTTCGATTACAACCCAGATTTCGGAAGATCAATTGAAACGCCTTGCCGGGTCTTTAACAGCATGGCGTGAACGGAGCCGCCAGGTCATCCCGATAACGGCTAAACGCGCATGAGAAGACACTTCTTCATCACCGGTACAGATACCGCTGTGGGCAAGACCGTTTTGTCCGCGCTGCTGTGCGCGGCGCTGGATGCGGTGTATTGGAAGCCGATTCAGACGGGCACGCTCGAGGGCTCGGACCGGGTGACAGTGATGAGGCTGGCGGGGATCGGAACGGACCGGACGCTTGAAGAGGTTTACAAGTTCGTGCCGCCGGTTTCGCCGGATCTGGCGGCGCGTTGGGCGGGCGTAGAGATTGATCTGAACCGCATCGCGGCGCCCGCAAGCTTGCTCAACGACTGGCTGGTTGTGGAGGGCGCCGGGGGTGTCCTCGTGCCGATCAACGGAAAACAGTTCATGCTGGACATGATGGTGAAGTTCAAGCTGCCCGTGATCTTGGCGGCGAGGAGCAACTTAGGCACCATTAATCACACGCTGCTGACGCTCGCGGCGTTGCATGCCGCGGAACTGCCGGTTCATGGCGTCGTCATGATCGGCGACCAGAACCGCGAGAACCGCGATACCATTGAAAAGTTCGGCCACGTCCGGGTCATTGGCGAAATTCCAAAGCTCCCAAATCTTCACCGCACCGCGCTCATGCAGGTCTTCCTGAATCACTTCGACCGATCTGCATTTGCGCAATGAATTCTCCACTGCACCTTTGGCATCCCTTCACGAATGCCGTGCTTGATCCGAAGCCGCTCCGCGTGGTGCAGGCGGAAGGCGTTTATCTGCATACAGCGGACGGGCGAAAAATCATGGACGCGATTTCGTCGTGGTGGGTGAATTTGCATGGTCACGCAAATCCACGCATCGCCGCCGCGATTGCCGGGCAGGCCCGCAAGCTCGAGCACGTGATTTTGGCGGGCTTCACGCATGATGCGGCAGAAGAACTGGCAGCGCGATTGAGCAAGTGGGTGCCGCGAGAACTTAGGCATCTGTTTTTCTCGGACGACGGTTCCACGGCGGTGGAAGTGGCATTGAAACTCGCCGTGCAACATTTCCGGAACTTGGGACGGCCGGAGAAATGCGAAATTGTGGCACTCGAACACGGCTATCACGGCGACACCGCGGGAGCCATGTCCGTCAGCGACGAGTCTCCTTTCACGGAGCCGTTTCAGCTGATGCGGTATCCGGTGCATCGAGTGCATTCGGCATATTGCCACCGGTGCCCTGTCGGACTAAAGCGGGAGAGTTGCCACATCGAGTGCGTGCAACAGTTAGAGGGTCTGCTGGCCGACCGCGGTGCACGAATTGCTGCTGTGATTACCGAACCGTTGCTGCAAGGCGCCGGGGGAATGATCGTCCATCCGGTGGAATTTCTGCAGCAAGTGCATTCCCTGTGCATCAGGCATGATGTCCTGCTGATCGCCGATGAGGTGCTGACGGGTTTTGGACGGACCGGAAAAATGTTCGCTTGCGATCTGGCGAACGTGGTGCCTGACCTGATGTGCATTTCGAAGGGAATTACGGGCGGGTTCCTGCCGATGGGTGTGACGCTTTGCTCCGATCGTGTGGAATCCGCATTCCGCAGCGAGGACCGGGCGCACACGTTCTACCACGGACACTCCTACACCGGAAACGCACTCGCTTGCGCCGCGGCAAATGAGAACCTGCGGATTTTCGACGACGAACCTGTTTTCGACCGCATTTCGGCGATCGCCAGAATTCACGGCGAGCGATTGGGTCAGCTGCGCGAGATGCACCAAGTCGGGGACATACGGCAGATCGGGGCGGTCGGAGCATTGGAGCTGCGCGCGGAAGACGCAGGGTACCTTTCGGCGTTGCGTCCAAAGCTTTATCAGTTTTTCCTCGAGCGTGGTGTCTTGTTGCGACCCCTGGGCAACGTCGTTTATGTCTTACCTCCGTACGTGATCGAGCCTGCACAATTGCACCTCGTTTATGACGTGATTGCGGAAGCGATTGAAACGCTGCTCTGAGGCGTTTGGAGCGCGAGAGCCGGGCTCCGTCTGCAGTCGAGAAAGCGGCGGCCGCCCTCCCACAAGGCCTCTGTTACACTGAACGTCCGAATCGACGGAGGAATCGCACTTGACGGCATCCCTGAGCGGCTGGAAGCAGAAGATCGTGGCCTTTGCCGGAGCGCTGGGTGCACCCGGGCTGTTTCTTATCTCCTTTCTGGACTCTTCGATTTTGACGTTTCCCGTGATCAATGATTTGCTGCTGATCGAGCTGAGCATCGAGCGCCCTGTACGCATGCCGCTTTATGCGGCCATGGCGATGATTGGATCGGTGCTTGGATGCCTGCTGCTCTATTACATCGCGAAGAAAGGCGGAGAAGCGTTTTTTCAAAGGAGGGCGGGCGCGCGCGCGGACGCCATCAGGTACTGGGTGGAGAGGAACGGATTTGGCGGGATGCTGCTGACGGCATTGCTCCCGCCGCCTGTCCCATTCAAGCCTTTCGTGCTTGCCGCGGCTGTTTTTGAAGTGCCACTGACAAGTTTTGTTTCTGCGATCGCGCTGGCACGCGCCATCCGCTATTTCGGGTTTGGCTACCTGGCGATCCGCTACGGGAGTGATGCGATGCCGTTTCTGGCACGGCACAAGCTGGAGGTGGCCGCAGGCGTAATTGTCTTTGCGTTATTGAGCTACGGACTGTCGCGGTTGATTCTGCGAGATAAAAGCACAGGCGCCGTAGGGTAGAGATCGTCTATCGGTGAGTTCCTTTCGGGGCAAGCGTTCACCGCAAGTGGACATCGTTCAGCCACACAAGCGTCTGGCCGGTTACCGCATATTGTGGGGTCAAAAAAATCATCGCGGCGACTCGGTGCCGCCTCTCCTCCTGCGCCTGATCCACCATTGAGCGAAGGACCACCTCGAACCCATTCTGGGTTTTCGCGACCGCGGCACGAGGAAACCGCGCGACCTCAAGATAGTTTTGGGCCACTGCCGTTTTCTGCGCGGCATCCAGTTCCGGAGACGATTCGGGCTTGTGCATGCAATCCGCCGCTTCCGGATCGAAATTCCTCGCGGAGCCGGCAGGCACTTCCAACAGGCAAATAAGCGATTCGGTTTCAGCGATGCCGCGCCAGGTAACCAGCGATAGTGCGCTCGGGAAGGCGCCGACTTTGCGGGCGGATTCACCATGATAGGTGCGGGATTCAAGCATGGCCGTGCTGCTCGAGTGCAGAATCGCGCGGGTTGCGAGGTAAATCAGTATCAACACGAAGGCGGCGAGCGCGCCGTTACGGCCACGAGGTGACTTGCTTTTTGCACCGATTTCGGAAGTCACCAGCAGGAAGAGTTCAGGGACCAGAATCCCCGCGATCAGAGCAGCAAGAAGCCAGGGATCGATGGTGGGCAGCCAGTCTTCGGCGAAGCGCGTGTTGCGGAAAGGCCAGAGGAGGGCTAGGCCTTCGGATTGGGCGAGGTCCAGCAGCGGGTGCAATGTGGCAGCGCAAGTTGCGGCCAACAAGACCACACGCCAGGACTCGGGCTGCTTTTTGGAAAGACGGCGCGTAAATAGTGCGGCGAGAACGATGACGGCGATTGTGCCCGCGGCCGAGTGAGTAAAAGTGCGGTGGCCTGCGAGGTAAGCGCCTGGCCCGAAAAGAGCGGTCACGAGATCGATGTCGGCGAGAATGCCCGCGAAAATCATCCCAACTGCAACGGGCCACCGGCGCCTTGGAAAGAAGCCTCGCGCGAGAGCCAGCGAGGCAAGCGCATGAGTGGGGATGTCCACGGCTAGGACTGCCGAGAACCACCGTTCGACGAAACCGCGCGAGGAACAAGCAGTTTCAGGGCGCGAGGAACGATGGAGAATTCCGTGGGCAAGCGCGCGAGCGGTTCGCCGTCCACCTGGGCATGGACCGGGTTGGCGTCGAGAGGCTCGCAGATCAGAGTTTCCGCTTTCCAGAAATAGACGTCTTCCTCTTTGCGCAGATTGCCCAGCCAAAGAGTGGGCAGATAGCTCAGGTAGCGCAGTCCACTCTGCGTTGTCAGGGCCATCACTTCGAACTGGTCTTCGAACAGGTCGGCCTTGTCGGTGATCTTGAAGGGGCCTCCATAATTTTTGGTGCGCCCAACGATAGCGAGGGTGACTTCCATACGGCGATCGCCGGTGCGCACGCGGAACCGAGGATACGTGTAACGCAACACTTCGCGAGCGCCTTGCCACCAGTACGCCAGAATGCCAACGCGCGCCTTCAGCCCGAGGTCGATCGAATAAACAATCATGCCGTCGGGTCCCGCGCCGGCGACACTGAGAAAAAAGCGCTTCCGTTCCGGCTGCTCGAGCGGAGTGGCAAGGCCAAGGGCGATCTCGCGTACTTCGCCATTCACGAGACGTTCGGCGGCGCGAGGGATGTCCCACGGCAGGTCCAGTTCTTTGGCCAGAATATTGGCAGTGCCTCCCGGAAGAAGCGCAAGGGGAACGCGGTGGCCGTTCTGGTGGGCGGCGAGGCCGTTGACGACTTCGTTGAGCGTGCCATCGCCGCCGCAGGCGATAACGAGTTGGCGGCCGTCGCGCGTGGCTTGCTGCGCGATTTCCGTGGCGTGCCCTGGGCCGGCGGTTTCGGCGAGTTCGGCTTCGATGCCGTTCGAGGAAAAGATGCGGCGGGCCTGGTCGATCAGGCGCCGCCGGCCGTCGCCACCGTTGCCGGCGTTCGGGTTATGAATCAACAAAGCGTTTTCGAACTGCGTTTGCATGTTCTCGGAGCCTCTGGCGCAACCATCCATTGTATCCGAAAAGGTGAAAGCAAGTGCCTCCCGCGAAGAAGTGGCAAATGAAACGGCGCGGCAAGGCGACACGGGTCGCTTGGGGGCCGCTGCACGCGAAGCTCGCTTATAATACGGTGCGGTCCGCAGACATGGGAGACGAAGCAGGAATGGCGAAGGCTCAAATGGCAAAGGGCAGTGTGAAAGTGCAGAAGGAAATTGAGAAGCTGCGCGAAGAAATCCGCCGGCACGAGCATCTCTATTACGTGAAGGACGAGCCGGAAATTTCCGACGCGGCGTTCGACAAACTAGTGAATCGGCTGAAGGAGCTTGAGACGGAATATCCGCAGCTGCTGACGCCGGATTCGCCAAGCGTTCGCGTCGGCGGTGCTCCGCGCGAGGGCTTCGCCACAGTCAAGCATGCGCGGCCGATGCTGAGTCTCGACAACGCGTTTTCGTACGACGCGCTGCGGGACTGGGACCGGCGAGTAAGAGAAGGGGCGGGGCGGCAGGACATTGAATACATTGCCGAACACAAGTTCGACGGGTTGAGCATCTCCCTGCAGTATGAGGACGGTATGCTGGTGCGCGGCGTAACCCGAGGCGACGGCACTACGGGCGAGGACGTGACCCCGAATGTGAAGACGATCCGGTCGATTCCATTGCGGGTGGATGCCGGGACGCTGAAGAAGTTAAAGCTTCGCGCGGATTTCGAGGTTCGCGGCGAAGTCATGATGACGCGAAAGTCGTTCGAAGCGATGAACCGGCAGCAGGAAGAAACGGGCGGGAAGATTTTCGTGAATCCGCGAAATGCGGCGGCCGGTTCGGTGCGCGTGCTGGACCCGTCGATCACGGCGCAGCGGCGGCTGGATTTTTTTGCCTACTACCTGTACGTGGAGGGTAGAGTGCCGTTTGCGAAGCATTCCGAAACGTTGCTGGCGCTGAAACAATTGAAATTTCGCGCTTCGGACGACTGGAAACTGTGTGACGGGATTGACGCGGTCGTTAAATATTGCGAGTCGTGGGACGCAAAACGCGAAAAGCTGCCGTACGAGATTGACGGCGTGGTGATCAAGGTGAACTCGACGCCGCTGCAGAACGAACTGGGATTTACCGCGAAAGCGCCACGGTGGGCGATCGCGTACAAATACCCGGCACGGCAGGAGCAAACGGTGGTGAACGACATCATCGTGCAGGTGGGAAGGACAGGAACGCTGACGCCGGTGGCAGTACTTGAGCCCGTGCAGGTGGGGGGTGTCACGGTGAGCCGGTCCACGCTGCACAATATGGACGAAATCGAACGGCTGGGCGTCGAGATCGGGGATACGGTTTTGATTGAGCGCGCCGGGGAAGTAATTCCGCACGTGCTCAAGGTCGTGAAGGAAGGGGCGCACCGCAGGCCGTTTCACATTCCGAAGCAATGCCCGGAGTGCGGGAGCAAGATTCACAAAGTGGAAGGCGAAGTAGCGTACCGGTGCGTGAACGCGGCGTGCCCGGCGAAACGGCGCGAATCGCTTCTGCATTTTTCCGGACGTCATGCGATGGACATCGACGGGCTGGGCGAAAAAATCGTAGATCAGCTGGTAGAGAAGGGAATGGCGAAAGATGTTGCGGACTTGTACTCGCTTAAGCTCGAGGATGTAGCGGAGCTGGAGAGGATGGGCGAGAAGTCGGCGCAGAATCTGCTGGATGAAATTGAAGCGAGCAGGAAGGCCGGTCTGGACCGGCTGATCTTTGCTTTGGGCATTCCGTTTGTGGGCGAGCGGACCGCTCAATTGCTGACCGAGCGTTTTTCCTCGATCGAAGAATTGGCATCGGCCAAGGAAGAAGAATTGTACGAAGTTGCCGAGGTTGGGCCGAAAGTGGCCTCGGGAATTCTGGAGTTTTTCTCGGAGCCGGCCAATCGACAATTGTTGAAGAAGCTCGAAAAGGCCGGGGTGCGCCCGAGGGCAGAAAAGCGCGTGCCGAAAAGCAACAAGCTGGCAGGGAAATCGTTTGTATTCACGGGCGGGCTGGCGAATCGTTCGCGGGAAGAAGCAGGAGCGCTCGTAGGGCAGCACGGCGGCAAGGTGAGCGGTTCAGTGAGCAAGAAAACGGATTATGTGGTGGTGGGAACCGACCCCGGATCGAAGTACGACAAGGCCAAAGAATTGGGTGTGACGATTCTGAGCGAGGCGGAATTCGAGAAGCTCATCGGTGCAAAATGAGGAAGGCTTGGTCCGGGGAGCAACTGGGCGAGGCCGACTCCGAGCTTTGGCTTTGGAGAAACCGGGCAGTATCGCGGTGTCAGACCGGAGCGACAAGGTATAATGGGGATGGCGGGTGAGCTGGACGATCGCTGGCCGGCCTGGAGTTCACCGGAAGGTGAAGGAAGGGTTGGCGGGAGGAAAGTCCGGACACCACTTTGCGAGGGCAAAGTAGGGCAACGCGCCTGGTAACACCAGGGGATGCGGCCAGAAATGACCGCGTCACGGAAAGTGCCACAGAGAATATACCGCCGGCGGAGCGCATCCCGGTGATAGCCCGACAGGAAAAACCTTCGGGACATCTTCCCATGGAGCGCAGCGCAGGTAAGGGTGAAAAGGTGGGGTAAAAGCCTACCGCTCCGCCAGTAATGGTGGAGGCAAGGCAAACCCCGCGCGGTGCAAGACCAAATAGGAGGGGAGAGCTGGCCCGGCTCACTGAGTCAGCTCGCGAAAAGCGGGCTTGCTCCCTTCAGTGCGGCGAAAGCGGCACCGGAGGATGAACCCTCGGGTAGGTCGCTCGATCCTGGCCGCGAGGCCTGGACTAGAGGAATGATCGTCGTGGCGCAGCCCGCAAGGACTGCGCCCCACAGAATCCGGCTTACGAGGCTCACCCGCCATTAAGTCTTTTGGAATAAATGAATTATAGTATTCTGCTCTTAGACTGCGCAATTCAATGGGTCTTCCCCAATCCTTCGCCACTCTCCATGATTCGACGAGTGCGGTCCCGGAGTTCCTTCACAAGCGGTGAGTAGTGCTTCTCAGCCGTCGCCACTGTGTCGCCTAAGTTCATCAAGCAAAGTGGTTGGCCGACTAGCGCGAACATGAACCCGATCGGCACGCCGGGGCAGGCGCGCCCGTGAATGAGCTGATTTCGTTGAGCGGCGATGATGATGCGACGCAGTGGGCGCCGCGCCGTATGTATCTGCGGGAACCCGGGACGCCATTAACGCTGTTCAACGAATCCTGCCAGCGGGGATGCTGGTTTAAACTGTTGCCATCGACCTCGTCGGCATGGAGATCGTCGCGCTGGACGATGAGGGGCGACCAAATTTCAACCTGCTTCGGCATTCTCGCAGCCAAGCATCCCGCATCTGTTTTTCATCTTCGATCTGCTTATTTGCAGAATCGTGATTTTACACAGCTTCCGTGCTGAACGCGCGCATGAAGGCGATGTTTCGCTCCAGGTCCTTCTTCGACCTCCTGGCGTATCCCTCCCAGTCGGTCTTGCTGCCGTCGATCATCAGAATGCCGTCTCCGGTCAGGTCTAAGGTTCAGTAGGAGCGCCGCCACGCATTCTCGACACTCCTGTTATTTCGATTCGGGCGGCGCACTCATGACCGGCCGCACTTCGATCGGCATATTGAGCGGGACTCCCCCGGGTCCCGGAGCGGCTGAGACTCGGGCCGCAATGGCGTAGGCACGCTCGGGAGTCGCAACATTGATGATCCAGAAACCGGCAAGGAACTCTTTGGATTCTGGAAAAATGCCGTCTGTAATGGGCATGCCATTCTTACCGGCCCGCACGAGCTTTGCCTCATCCGGAAACGTCAGCCCCTCGGCCAGGACAAACTCGCCCGCCTCTTTGAGCTCTTTGTTGAGTTTATGCATAAACGCGATGTGTGCCTCAAGGTCTTGTTTCGCCCAGGCAAGGATTCCCTCGCTAGGGCCTGCTTTCATGGTGTTCATCATCAAAATATATTTCATGACATCGCTCCTTTGTGTTCGTGTCAGTCGGTCACTTCGCTTTCCTCAACTCGGCGGACTCGGGAGCCTATTGTGGACCGCCCGTTACGCCGATTTGCGGCATGGCTCGCTATTCGCCGCACCTCAATCGGCATATTGGTCGGCACTCGTCCCGGTCCGGGCGCCGCCGAAATTCGTCCCGCTATCGCGTAAGCGCGCTCTGGAGTCTGCACGTCAACGATCCAGTAGCCCAGGAGGAACTCCTTGGAATCGGGGAAGACGCCGTCCGTAACCGGCATGCCGCCCTGCTCTCCACGCACCAGCGTGGCCTCGTCTGGCACAGCTAATCCCTCGGTGGCGTCTATCCTTTGGGGACCAAGCAAGATAGCTTTGCACCCCTGCTTTCGTGCCGGTATGAGCAAAATGCGTTTCATGTGTTCCTTCCTCCTCGCTCAGTGGTGGTCCTGAGCTTTCATTGGTTGGTCGGAACCGCTACTGGCTTCTCGACATCCGACCCAGCGAATTTTTGAAGAAACTGTCGTTGCCACCGCGTCGATTTCCGGGCTCTAGCAACGACTTTCTCACAGAGGCATGAAAATGATGAAGGACACAATGGTGGTGGACGTAAGTCAAGACTGGGCAACCACCTGCGACGTCCAGCAGCGGTTTATGCACCACGCGGTGCCGCCCGCGGACGGCATCAGCTACGCGGCTCGTTGCCAATCTTGACCTGATTTCCTGCAAGTGCAAAGAAGCCAGCTAGCGTGCCAGCCCGATGCCTCAAGATGGGTGTAGCGGAGCCAATATTATCGGCTCAATGGGCACTTGGCAGCAGTGCGCAGCCTAGCTTTTGAACCCGCGTTTCAGATCGGCTTGCGCGGGTCAGATCAACGGAAAGCCGACTTCCGCCCAAAGATGCCTTGAACGGGTTCGTGTGACGTACTCCGTTCCGTCAACGGAACGGCTTCTAAATG
>DATFTB010000193.1:0-9359 GCA_035262325.1 Candidatus Acidiferrum sp. | reverse complement strand
TTCCTCAAGGTCGATTACGAGCGCGTCGGCGGGTCGCGGGAAAGGGAGCGCGTCCTATCCGAGCTGGCGGCGGGAAAGGTCTCTTACGACGTCACGGTTTTAAGCGAAACGCAGGTCCCGGTCGCGCTCAAGGCCAACGTGATGGACAGGATCGACTGGCGTTCGCTAGGCGTGCTCCCACGGCACGTTCATGACGACGGCGTTGGCGTCAACTATCGATCTCAACTTTACGGCATCTCCTATAATCGAAAACTCCTTCCCGATTCCATCGGCGCCGCGCTTACCTGGGAGGACTGCGCGTCGCCTCAATATCGGGGCAAGGTTGCCATGGACAGCCGGCCCCGTCACCTGGAAATATTTTGGCAGCCGCAGGTGTGGGGACGAGATAAAACCCTCGCCCATGCGCGACGCTTGGCAGCAAACGCGACTGCCTTCGAGCAAGACCGCACTGCAGCGATGACCAAGCTCGCGCTCGGCGAGTACGCCATCGTATGCGGATCATTTTATTCAACTTATCATGAGCAGGTCCGTTCGGGCGATCAGAGCCAAGTCGCTTTCCGCGTCGCCGAGCCTGTTCCCGTAAGCCTTGGCGATGTGGTCTTCGTGCCGCGCGGCGTGCCGCACCCAAACTCGGCTCGTCTCTGGGTGGCCTGGTCGCTTTCCGAAGAGGGACAGAAAGTTCTTGATGAGGTAGAGGGAAGCGGCAGCCCCCTTTTCCCCGTCACGCAGGCGGCTAGATTGATTAAAGGGAAAAAGGTTGCCTGGTACGAACCGCAATTTAGAGCCAAGGCGGATGAGATCTTGAAAGAGATCCTGGAAGCCGTGGGTCTCCCGGTCGTGCGTTAGGCATGCGGGTAAGACTTCCCAGCGCCACCACATTTTTTTTTCTCGCCGTTGTCCTCATTTTACTTTGGCTCATCGTTATCCCGCTCGGGCAAATGATCCTGAACAGCTTCCGCATCGGCCATCCTGCCGCGCCCGGCCCCTTCACTTTGAAAAACTATCTCGTCGCTTACACGAGCCCTTTAACTTACCGAATGATTTTCAACACGCTCCTTTTTGCCGCCGGCGGCACGGCAATCACGGCGGTGATCGCGGTATTTTTCGCATGGCTTTTGGAGCGCACCGATATGCCGCTGCAAAATCTTTGCTGGAGCCTGCTGTTGATCCCTCTCGCCATGCCCGGGCTGCTTTTTTCGATGGCCTACGTGTTCCTGTTCATGCCGAAGAGCGGGGTGTTGAATGTCTTTCTGCGCGATATGCTCTCCCGTTTTGGCGTCGAGCTTTCCGAAGGGCCGATCAACATCTATTCCCTCGGAGGCATGATCTTCTTGGATGGGCTGCGCGGCGTCACCACGGTCTTTCTCATGGTCGCGGGCGCCTTTCGCGTCATGGATCCCGCGATGGAAGAAGCGTCCTTTGCGGCGGGGGCGAAAAATTGGGCGACTTTGCAGAGGGTCACCTTGCCGGTCTTGCGCCCCGCGCTGCTGGCAGCGATTCTCTATGAGTTTGCCTCCTCGATGGAATCTTTCGAGGCTCCGTTGGTGCTCGGGCTTCCAGGCCGCGTCTACGTTTACAGCACGATGATTTATATTTCTACGCGGGACGCCATTCCAAATTACGGTTTAGGCGCGGCATTCGGCGCCAGCTACTTTTTGCTGTCCCTCGCCCTCGTTTACTTTTATCAACGCGCCACGGTCAAGCAGTCCGAGCGCTTCGCCACTGTCACCGGCAAGGGCTACCGGCCGCACAGGATCAGGCTGGGCCATTGGCGTTATCCGGCGTTGGCGCTTTTCATCTTTTACTTTCTTTTCGCTGTCGTCTTGCCTTTTGGAGTGCTCGTGTGGGCATCGCTGCTCCCGTCTTACCAGCCGCCCTCGCGTGAAGCGCTGGCACGGATTCACTGGGCAAATTACTGGCTGATCTTCAGCGAGCCAGCCATCCTTAGCGCGGCCTGGAATACTTTGATCATTACCTTCGCGGCAGCCACGGCGACCGTCGCGCTTGCCTTTGCCATCTCGTGGCTGGTTGTGCGCGCTCGCGTCCGAGGTTCAATGGCCCTCGATGGTCTGACCTTCGCGTCCCACGCGGTGCCCGGTGTGGTGATTGCTCTTTCTTTTATTTTTCTCTATCTGCAGCCCCCACTGCGCTCCCTGGGACTCTATGGGACCGTGTGGGTTGTCGTGCTGGCGCTGGTTACCCAATACGTTTCGTTTGCCTCCCGAGCCACAAATGCGGCCGTCATGCAGATCCATAAGGAGCTCGAGGAAGCGGGCGAAGTGAGTGGAGCGAGCCGGCTGCGGATCCTATGGCAGATTACCTTCCCGTTGATCCGTCCGGCCTTCATCGCTGCGTGGATCTGGGTTGCAGCCCACGCGATTCGGGCCTTCTCGGTTCCGCTTATGCTTGCGGGCCGCGATAGCCGCCCTCTGGCGGTCATGCTCTGGCATCTCTGGGATGAAGAGCAAAATTTACCGGCGGCTTCGGCGTTGGGAGTTGTGTTGATTCTTGTATTGACCCTTCTGACTTTTTCTGGAAGAGCGGTTATCGCCAGAGGCTTCAGCTCGTCTTGAAGAGTTTTGCTCCTCGGCTCGTGCGCCAGGCACGACCAAATGATCGAGGGGCGATCGGCGTATCTCTAAAAATATGTTCCCCGTTCGATTTCTGTTATAATGTTGCAAGCGATGAGAAATCCTAGGAAGGTTACGCTTTCCAGTTTCGTCCTGTTGTTTGTTTCACTGCCTTTCGCAGGCGAGCCACATGATGTCGGAGAACCCGCCCTGCAAGAACTTCCGATCTGGAAGCAGTGCTGCGCTGACCACGATTGCGTCGCCCAAAACGTCAAAATTGTGGGGCGGGAGGGGAAAGAAAAGGTCGCGGTGGAGATTGAAGGAACCGACACGAAGGTGGACAAAGAGAAACTTTCACCGGTCCCATCGCCCAATACTTGGGTCTGTTATGTCAATCCCAAGGGAAAGATTGCAAACGAAAATATTCGTTGCATCTTATTTCCAGAGAAGAAAGGCACAGTCGATGTTCCTAATCCCTCGAAGCACTCCAAAGGCCAGCAATTAGGTCCAGACCTAACGCAGGAATGATGAGCATTTCCAACGCTGAGCACTCAAAAACTCAGCATCGGCTAGTCCAAAATTCTGACTAAGGCAGCGCGCAGTATGATTCGTTGGCCGCTCAACAGCCCAAGGCCTGGAGCGTGCCCCTAAATTAGTACGGTGTCGAATCCAAAAACGCGCTAGGCCTGTTGCACGGCTGCGAGTTTCCAGGGATTAGGGCCGACGGGACGGCTAAAGGTCCAGAACTCTTCAAATTCGACCGGCTCCGAGTTGCTGCCTTGAACCACGGCGCCGCTCTTTTCATCCACGGTAAAATCCAAAAGGTTCGCGTGCAGGCGGACCGTAATATAGTCGGTTCCGCTTTCCGTCCAGGCTTCGGTTATTTCACTCTCGCGGAGCGCGATATTGTCCATGCGGTTTTTCCGTCCCTGCGCCCGCAGGCTCTCCAATTCTTGATTCCATGTCTGTATTAACTCGGAACCGCAGAGCGATTGGAGAGTGGCTGTATCTTCTCGATTCCATGCGCCTTGAATTTTAAAAAATAGATCCTGGGCGACCTTGAGAAACTGATCGGCGGCGAAGCTTCGGTCCATCATCTGAATGGTTCCATAATCGATGGCGTTGGGCACGAACGCTTCGCGGACCGGTGCGCTATCGGACGCGTAGCCGCCGCTGTTTTGATATTGCATCGTGCCATAACCGGTTGGAGCCGCAGGGCTACGAAATTTGCGTATGAGAAAATACCCCAGACCGGCAATGAGAAGGATTTCAAAAAGGCCGATGCCGCTGCCGCCAAGGCCGCCCCAGCCAGCCTGCGCCAAACCGGAGAAAAGCAACGAACCTAAAAATCCCCCCATGATTCCTCCCGCCAGACCGCGCATAAACCCGCCCGGTTGGGGGGCAATAGGACCGGGTTGCTGTGGTGGGGGTGTGGCTTCCCTGCTCTGCTGCGCTGGTCCCGGCTGAGAGGGCCTGCTCGGAGCCTGATAAGTCCGAGAGCCGCGAGACCCGCCGGAACGGCCCCCGCCGGCCCGGGCATCGACATAAGTCTCCAAAGCAATTTGAGATAGCATGAGGAAAGCAAAAACCGCAGCTGACACGAAAATCGCTCTAGACTTGTTTTGGCGCATAAGGAGGTCCTCCCCTGATATGCAGATTATGCGGCAAATTGTACTGAAATGCGCTTTTTGAGGCAATGGGCGCGTGATAAGAAAAGTTTGGGCTGGACTATACAAACCTACGACTTAACACAGCCTGCAGATTGACAAGATTAGAAAGCCAGACCCCCATTTCGACTTGTCTAACGTTTGGAAATGAGCCGCGCGGCGCCATCACACGATGGCAGAAGCCCGTCGGCGCGTCGGCTCCATTTAGAGTTAGGCTCGCCGGGCGGGCGCGGGTTCTATGCTTCGTACGCGGTATTGCCGCCTACGACGGTCCGCGCGATCTTGATATCCTTGATCTTCTCCGCGTCGATCGTGTGCGGGTCATCGGAGAGTACGACGAAGTCCGCGAGCTTTCCCGGCGTGACGGAGCCTTTAATGTTCTCCTCTTTGGACGCGTAGGCGCCGTGAATCGTGTTTACACGGATCGCTTCCTCCACGCTGATCTTCTGATTCGCGCCCCAGATCTTGCCGTCCCAGCCCTTCCGCGTGACCATTCCCTGGATGCCCATCAACGGCGCAAACGGACCCGGGCCGAAGTCTGAGCCGGCTGCGGCATGCACGCCCGCGTCGAGGAGTGAGCGGTAGGCCATCGCTCGCTTCATGAGATCCTCGCCGTAGAACACGAATTTGTCAGAATTGTAGTAGGCGTAACTGGTGAACAGCGCCGGGATGGCGTCGAGCGACTTGATGCGTTGGACTAGACTGTCGTTGATGAGCGTGCAGTGCGTGATCTTCGGGCGCGCATTGGCGCGCGGGAACAGCTTCTGCGCGCGCTCGATCGCCGTCAGGAACATGTCGATCGCGACATCGCCATTGGCGTGACAATTCACTTGGATGCCCGCACGATGCACCTTCTCGACCCAGGCGTTTAGCTCGTCCTGTGTCTCTGTGACATTACCCTTGTAACCGGACCTGTCTCCCGGATACGGCTGGCTCATGGACATCGTCCGCTCAGAGAACGAACCGTCCAATGTGTGTTCGGAGGTTGCGCCGAGCTTGATCCACTCGTCGCCAAAGCCCGTCTGAATGCCGCTGGCGATCATCGCATCGAGCACGGGGCCGCGCGCTTCGTAGCTGACGCGGTGCAGCAATTCGCCGCGCGCGCGCACTTCCTGGATCGCCGCCAGGTTGCCGCCTTGGTGGTGGACGCTGGTCAGTCCGTAGCGGACGAACTGCTTAGAGATGTGGGCAATGCCATCCTTGCCGCGCCGGTCCAGCTCCGCCGGCGAAAGGGTGGGCCGATTGCCGACTTTGTTGAAAACGCTGCGCGCCGTGTCCGTGACACGTCCGTTGAGTTCGCCCCTCTCGTCGCGGTCGTAAGTGCCGCCGGCTGAGTTCTTTGAGTCCTTCGTCAAACCGGCCATCTCGAGCGCCTTGCTGTTGTAGTAAGAGGTGTGGCCGCCGCGGTGTCGCACCACGACAGGATGCTGAACCGACACCTCGTCGAGGTCGTGCACGTTCAGTCCGCGCTTGTCTTTCACTTTGGTATCATCGAAGAAATAGCCTTCCACCCAAGTGCCCGGCGGTGTCTGGCGCGCCTTTGCACGGAGCTTGTCGATGATGCTGGCAATGGTGACAAACTCCACGTCAAACGGGTTGCCGACCAGAACTTCGTATAGCAGCACCTCGCCACCCGCGTGGTTGTGGCAGTCAATGAAGCCGGGCACCACTGTCATCTGCTTCGCGTCGATGGTAAGCGTGTCCTTCCCCCGGATACCCTTGACCTCCTCGTTCGTGCCGACGGCGATGAATCGTCCGTTCTTCACGGCAAACGCTTCGGCCTTGGGCATGCGGGAATCAACGGTGTAGACCTTCGCATTAAGGACGACGAGATCCGCGTTGCCGGCCTCCGCGCCGGTCACCGCGGCTACCGTTCGGCTGACCCATGGGCTTCCGAAGGTGGCTGCAACGGCTCCCGCCGTTAACTCCAAGAAATCTCTTCGCGACCGGCGATCTTTCATGCTGTATCTCCTCCGGGTTGGGAGTGACGGTAGGTCCGCCTAACGCCAAGCTCAGCCGTCGCTGTTCGGCGATCGGTCTGAAGCTAGAGTTAGGGCCTTTATCTCCCTCTAGAATTCCCTTTTTACTTTCATTGCACGCAACCTCGCGTGCGCATCATCATGCTTGATGCTGGCGCGGAAGCGGTCAATTATAGTTTTTGATCTTGCAGCCAGCCGACGATCGCGTCGGCTAACGACTCTTGGTTGTCGCTGAAGCGGTGTCCTCTTGGATTTGAGCCCTTCGGATTGGGCACAATAAGGTATTTAATACTCGGCACGAGCGAACCGGGAGCTGTCGCCGCCGACAATAGCATGTAGGGCTCGAAAGGTTGAATTAAACTATCCCCGCCATCGCGCAACATGAGAATCGGCTGCGGGACTCGTCGAATCCAATAGGTTCCATCTGCGGTGCTGGATTGCTCGGCGCGATAGGTTAGAAAATGCTGCCCGGTGACGGCCTCGCCTTCGGTTCCGGTGCGGCGCATCTGCATAGGCAGAACTGCCGCCTGTTTGCCTTCTCGCAATGATTTGAGCGAAGCCTCATGCAGTTGAGCAAAACTCTCCTCGTTTTGTACTAACATATAACGTGATTTCCACGGCAGATTGGCGAACATTCCGCTCAGCACTACAGCTTTAATATCCGGTTCCCAGTTGTTCGCGGCGTAATAAAGGATCTGAATGTTACCCAGACTGTGCCCGTGCAAAATGATCGTGCGGTAACCCAGGGCACGGGCGGTGTAGACAGCAGCTTCAATGTCACGTCGAACTTCGAGGAAATTCTCAGTGTTGATCCTCGCGCCAGACTGGCGTGTGTTGATACCGAGCACGGCATACCCCTTCCCGGGGAGTAAGCGCGCCAAAAACCCGTTCGGATCGGAATCGTAGCTACCACCGGAACCGTGCACAGTCACGACCAAAGTGGTGTTTGCCGCCGTCTTTGAGTTGGGTTGGCTAATCACCGCGTCAACACGCGAGCCGTCGATGGCCTTTATAGTAAGAAATTTCAGGGCCCCGTCCGGCGGCGGGATGAAATCCGGTTGTAGGTTGGCAGGGCGGCCGACAATTTCGTATTCAATGCTCGCTGCTCGTTCCGCGGCCACAGCTGTGCTTATCATGGTCAAAGCAAGCATCACAACACCGACGATCTTCTTCGTGGATCTTGAGAGCATGGATCCTCCTTCCCGACGACGGCTGCAGAAATTCACGATCAGGCTTTCATTAGCGGAGGTATAAGCCGGCCTGAGCTGCTGCCAGGAGCGGGCGCGAGGCACGAGCGGACGCTTCTGGCAGTCAGCTGCAGGCCCTTGTTCGGCACGGGGACTGGCATAGCCCCCAAGATGCCCTCCTCCCGCTGACCAGGAGCCACCCATCGCAGAGGCTCCACCCCCATGGCACTCTTAGCGCTCTGCTCCGCTTTACCACTCCGGCACCACAATCCCGTGACTTTGTAAGACTCCCCCAAGCCGCTCCGTATCCGTGAGCACCGTTCGGTACACCCACGTATAATGCGTCCAGCGTGCCAACTGCTGCCGTGCACTCGGCTCCCCGAGGAGTTCAGTCAGCGCTTTCAGCTCCAACGTACAGACGATCAGATGGAGATATGTGCTCCTCTCCCCCATGGCTCCTTCAGGGAGCGCGGTCGGGACCGTAGGGTAGAGGGCGCGCAACTCTGTGAGCGCCGCGTTGGTCTTCGCACGCTCCACGTGGTCCGTCAGAAACCAATGGAGTTGCTCGTGCACGAACGTCGCCAGCTGGGCGGTGTCATCGTCGACGTAGCGCGTATTGAGGGTGAGCACCGGATGACTGTGCGGGATCACGCCAGACTGGATTAGGACGTCACGTGTAAAGAGCCATTTGTGCAGGTCATATGTGCGCAGCAAGCGGCGCAGTTGGTCGCGCCCGCGCTCCTCGAGCGGGGACCCACTCTGCACCCGAATGTCAATGGCCTCAGCACCCCATGTCTGCCCCACGGTGATCACCACCAGGAGAACAACGCCACAGAGCATCTGCAGACCCTGGATCATCCTACCCTCCGAGGAACAAATTGCAGCCCAACGTTTCGGGTGAGAGGGGCGGTCTGCCGCGTCATTCTCTACCCGATGGTTAGCCAATCTTCGTTTTAGTGAGGAGGAGCCGAAAGGGCACGCTCCACCTCACGTGGAAGCGTCAGTGGAATGAAGAACTCTGAGGGGTAAAGGTAGTCCTCACCGGATTCGTCAATAACCCTGATGTGCTTATCCTTGGCCGCGCGTGCATCGGGAAGAATCTGGTAAACTTTTCTGATCTCCAGATCTTCAGCCCCGTCGTTCCGAACACATATTGCAAATCGCTTTTTCTGCTGCTTCATGGCGTTAATCCAGGAATTCTTTGATCTTAAGCTTCACTCTCCCAATCCCGTGAGCTTCATACCAGTGTATCTCAGCTCGACGGACCGCGCCACTTCTCAACCGCACAGTGGCGGTTCCTTTCAATTTTCGCCAACGACCAGCGCCGTAGCGTTTCCGAAGCCGCGCGATATCGCGAATCGATCTGCCGATAGCGATAGGCTCGATATTCTGGATCTCTCCGATAATCTCGAAGTACATTCGTTTCCATATGGCATAAAATCGACCATACGGCTAACGCCGTGGGTGAGAGGCGCGGTCCGCCGTTTCCTTCTCAACCCAAGAGTTGGGAGTTTTACTGCACTGGGGCTTTGGCCGCAACCGTTGCATCGCCTTGGCCACTCCTCTCAAGTCCCGTGGCAACGAAGCCCGAAGCCTTCATCTCCTCGACGAACTCTCGAAGATAGCGCGCGCCGGTCTCGCGGCGTGGCAGGAACGCTACGTCCTAGCGTGGACGAACCGGCCAGTCGCTGATGAACCCGTCGCGGTTGGGCATTTTCACCTGCGGTAGGCTTTGCGCGTTCATTTGTGTGTCCTCGCCGACGATGCCGTTGAGGAAGAGCACATAGGCGGTCACCGCATAGACCTCGTCGTCGGTAAGCGAAAGCGGATTGGTGATGGGCATGGCGCGCCGCGTGTAGTCGAACAGCGTCGTGGCGTACGGCCAGTAGCTGCCGACGGTGCGCACCGGTTTCGCCGTGGCGAGCGAGCCGATGCCGCCGGCCAGCGCGTCGGCGG
>DATFTB010000192.1:0-5882 GCA_035262325.1 Candidatus Acidiferrum sp. | reverse complement strand
CGAATCCGCCGCCGCATCACCGATCAGCGCTCTCACTGTGCTTCGCGAAGCCAGCCCTGCGAATGTCGTGCTCAGCCCGCCCGAAGTTTTCGACCAGCTGAAAGCGGAAGCCAAGGCAGACGCCCTGAAGATCAGGAACCTCCTCCACGAGGACCTGAAACGCGGCTCGCCATTCGACGTCGGCAGACAGATGGTCGCAGGCAAGAGGGCGGCCTGGGAGATCATCGCCAAGTGGGGCGCCAAGTCGCCCGATGCGGGTTACCAGGGGCGGGGCGGCTACATGACGCCGTTCGACTTCTTCGTCTCCGCGCTGAACATGCAGACGTTCACGGTAGAGGAATGGTTCGTCGAGCAGTGGACGAACGCGTTCGAGCTCATCTGCGAGAGAATGCCCGGCACCCAGGTTGCGCTTTTCAAAATGTGGGTTCAGACACACGGCCGCCTGTTCAAGGACGAAAAGCCGCGCGGGATGGTCCACTTCGATGTCGGTCAGGTTCTGGAGGAGACCGGCGAGGTGTACCTGGAGCTCGGCGGTGCGTTTCTCACGGGCGGTAGCAGCCTCGTCGCGAAGATCGCCAAGTGGCTGGCCTTCGACCTGCCGAAGCTCTACCAGAAGGCCAAGGCCGTCATCGGCTTCGTCGACAAGATTCAAGGCATCAAGCTCGACGACGTGAAGAAGTTCCTCAGCCCGAGCGGTATCGGCGCACTACTCGTCAACGCACTGTTCGGTAAGGCCGAGGTCGCCACGATCGGCTCGCCGGAAGAAGGGGGCAAAGCCGAAGAGAAGACCGAGGAGAGTGTCCCGGAAGCCAGCGGCCTCGTCGCGCTCTTGAGCAAGGTGATGAGGGTCGTCAACGCGCTCAAGAGCACCTACCACAAGGTCAACGAGGCCATCAACGCCGCCCTGTCGCGTCTCAACGTCACGCAGGCGCAATGGTTCGAGCCGTTCAGCATGGCGTACGCGGCGATCGTCAAAGCGGTCGACGCCGTCGGTGATCCCGGAACGGCGCTGCGGCGGGCCTCGGAGCCGCTCCGCGAGACGATCGGCAGCTTTTTCCAGACCATCAAGGAAAAAGTCACCGAGATCGCGAGCAATATCAAAGGCCACCTCGATGTCGTCGGCAAAGGCAAACAACTGATTCGTGAGCTGATGGAAAAAGCCGTCGAGATGGTGGTGAACTTCCTCATCAAGCACAACCCGTCCGCGACGATCAAGGCCGCGTTGCGGGTCGTCGAGGCCGCGGCAGGTGAACCGGTGGCCAAGCTGCTGCGTGAGAAGGTGCCGTACGGCAAGGAGATCTTCGACGAGATCGTCGAGTCGGACACCGTCAACAAAGTCCTCGAGCCTTTGAAGACGCCGGTCGCGGCTCTGACCGAGATGACGGATAGCGTCGCCAGCGACGCGGCGCAAGTCGTCGGCGAGCTGGAGACCCGCGCACTGGCCCTGGTGGGTGATGGTGGTACGATCCTCAGCGAGCTTGCCGGCGTCAAAGCTCCCGAGGCGGGCGCGGGGGGAACCGAACCAACAACGGGGCTCCCGCAAGAGGCACCTGCCGCCGCGGGCGGAAAGGAATTGTCGGGCTTTCTCGGCGTCGTCAAGCACGGCATCCACACGCATCTGCTTGAGCTCGGCATGCAGAGCCTGTTGCGCCACGGCAAGGATTTCGCGAAAACGGGACTCAAGAAAGGCGCCGCCGCGGCCAAGGGTCTCTTTGGCAAGGTGCTCGGCCGCGTGATCCCCTTTAAGGCCCGTGGCAAACAACACGAACTATGGGTGGAGCAGCGACAAGGCGGTGCCGTGGTACTCGTGGCGACCACCCCGGCGGTCCTGCAGCGGCGGATAGCAGCGTTCGAGTCGAGGCTGCCGAGCATCCCCGAGAGTCGCGACAAGAAGAGGATCGTGGAGCTCCTGGAGAGGCTGCGGACGTTGAATCAGGAGGTCGTGGATACTGCCGGGCGCGGGCCCGGCGATGTACGAAGAATCGAGCGCGAGCAGAACGCGATCGTCCGTGTCCTCCAGAAACTGGTGGACCTCGCCGGACCGGAGCCGCTGGACGATGGCGACGTCCAATCACCCGTGGGTCGACCGGCGCCGGCGCCGCAGCAAAACCTGACCCGGAGAGAGATGGTCGCCTACTTGCGAGCGTTGTGGGAGCAGCATGGGATTCTCCACCGAATCCCGCGAGAAGGACAGGACGCCAGCCTGGGCCAACTCAACGGTCTCTTGCGCCAGTTCGAGCACGAGACGGGCGTCACCGTTAAGTGGGTCCCGCTTCAGTACATCAGCGAACGGGGTGGGCAGGGGAACGGCAGCGTCTTCGCAGAGCCTGGCTCGCTGCTCATCAACCAGGATCTCCGGAACAACGCAGCGAGGCTGTCCCGTACCGTCAGACACGAATTGTGCGCCTACTATGCGGCTGGCGGTGGTCGACAAAGAAGCGACATACCAAAATCCGCCGAATCCTCATTGCCCGCCCACGAGCGACTGGAGTACATGATCAACTTCGGAGGGCCGGCCAACGACCCGTTCGTGCGCGACGGAAGAGAGTAGCCGCAGATAGGCCATGTCGAAGATCCGCGTGGTCAGAGCGATAGGATTTTTAAACGACCTTTTCTATGGCCGGAGCTATATCGCAGCCCCGGAAGGGTTGTCAATTCCTTTTCTGCTTGATGAAAAATCCACTGTTGTATCGGTCGGCTCGGCCGCAGAGCGGTCGGGAGGCAAGCGAAAGGTTTCTTATGGAGACGCTCGGTCGAACTCAGAGCGAGCGGCGCCGTCGGCTTGCGTTGGCAGGCGGCTTTCGGTTCCTCAGATTGTTTAGAATAGATCGACTCGACGCGGCGGCGCACGCGGCGGGGCGCGGGTCGGTAGGCCCAGATGACTGAGAAATATCAAATATCATGTCTGATCACCCCAGTGTCCCCACTTACGGATCCAACATGCCCTGGCCGCCTGAGTTATTTTCGGATTGGGGCTAGCTCACGTCGTCGTCCGAATTGGGTCACGGACGGCCGCTGTGTCGCGGAGTCTCTGACACCGAAGTGAAGGGCGACTATCCGATCCCGACGCCCTTGTCCAAAGCAGGAACGTCGCCGTTGAAATTCAGTTTCCAGTGCTTTTCTGGTCCGGCACTCTTTTGACACCTGTCGAATGTCTGACCTTTGAATTCCAGTGCCGCCTCTACATGCTTCCCCGCGACAGAGGAATCGGTTATGCCGGGGGTATCAAAACCGCGGTACAAACACCCGTTCTTCCGGTCAGGGATGAACTGATCGTTCACCTCTTCGGCCAGATCCCGGTGTCCGTATGGATGGTTCTTTTTGTCACTATCCTCGTTCCAATCCCTGTCGGACAAGTCCTTCCCGTTGAACAATTTCTTCACTAGCTTGGTCCCGTTGATCTTTACGAATCCCCTTACGAATTGGCGATACTCACCACAACAGCACGCACACCCGGGATCGTCCTCGTGCCAGTCGATCTCCATCGTGAAAAAGCCTTCCAACATTCCAGCCGCTGCCGCGAGTTCAGTTTTTCCACCGGGAATAACCGCCCGTTTCACACAGGCCTTGAATTTCGAGCTCGGGCAATCTGGTTTAGGTGATTTCGTGATGTTGATCAACTTTCTTGCCGTGGCCATGAATCCACGAGCATCGCTGTCCCACTTCACCGTTTGCCCTCGTTGAATTGCTTCGATGATGAGTCTGCAAGCCAGGAATGCTTCCTGCCTCGTCATCTTGTCCTTCGTTTGCCACACGAGAGTCGAATTCATGTACTTCTTGAACTCGTCGGTGGTCTCGATCTCGGCATCATCTATACTGCTGAAGGCCGGGCGCTTGGGTGGGCCGGCAAAATCCTTGAGGCTTGATCGCTGAATATCAGGCCGAAGACCGTCGGCATTCGTCGGGTGTGCTTGCAGGTGACGCTGGACGGCCCGATTCCCGACCGTGCGCTGCAGGCGGAGGATGGAGCTCGACGCGCCGGCTGACCCTGAGTCCGCTCGTCCGAGCATCACCGGCTTCGCGGCTTTGGTCTCCGGAGTTGACTCAGATCTCTCTGCGAACGCGCGCATGGCTGACCTGCTTTCGCTCGATGACCTGACCAGATCGACCTGACGCCAGAATTACCTTGCGCCTGATCGGAGCGCACTGGTCGCGCGGTAAACCGGTGCTACCTGGTCTTGATCAGATGGCCGCCGCTTTCAAACCATTCAGCGAGCTTGGGCGCCCTACTCCGCATGTAGACTGGATTGGCACGCCATGTGGCGTAGCATTGCACCAGGAACTCTTGCGGTTTATCCGGCCAGGAACGCGCTACGTACTCGGTGAACGGAGCAAAGTTCCGCGTAGTGAGCCCGTGTTTCTTCACGATGTCGACGAAGGTCTTCTCGATCTCGGCGGGCGCGCGTTCTATCTCCTGCTTCTCGGTCGCCCATTGCTCGACGGCGTTGGCAAATTCTTTCAAGCGATCGTGAGCATCGAGCCAGGGCTTTGAGTGCTCATTTAGCCGATCGACGCCCGCCTGGGCTTCGGCCAAATCCAGTCGCTCCTTGTTCTCTTGTACCGACTCCTGCGGGCTGTCCATGAGAGCATTTACGGCGGTCAGCATCTCGTTCAGGGCCTTCGCAAAATCCGGGTTTCCCCCAGTGGCCCTCCTTGCTTCCTTCGCTGCGTCGTTGAACTTCTGCCTCGCCGGGTCGAGGTCCGTGAATGTCTTGGATGCCCGCAGCCCTTCCATGGCTACGAGAGGCTGCTTCTGCTGTATCAGGTGGCCCGCCTCATGAAGGATCGTGAATGGATCGCGGAATGCCTTGTCGGTCAGCTCCATGGTGTGGCCGCCGGTGGTGCGCCCCATGATCGTAAACTTCTTTCCGTGCCGCTCTTCGGAACCGAGCGTTTTCACACGGACCAGCCGCAGGCCGCGGAGCATCTGCTGCTCGCGCGTGGTCATTTTGGAGAAGTTGCTGTCGGCAATCTTCAGTTCACCTTCACTCCATTGGGCGCCGTCCTCGGAGACCTCGCCGAGACCGTATTTCTGCTTGATTCTCGCCATCCCCGCAAGTGCCTTGCCTCGCGAGTCCGGTTCCAGCAATGTCACGCATTGATCAAAGGAACTTAGGTCCAGAATGTCCACGAGCCGAGCAAGGGTATATGAATTTCGATAGACGTATCGCTTTTCGAGCGGTCCGGAAGTGCGAATGGCGTTCGTGTAGAGAGCGGAATTGCGTTCGCCGTTGTCCGCCAGTTCAAGAAGCTTGATGGCGAGATCGTCGCCCTCGTGTCCGTGGTATTGCGTCTTTACAGTAGTTTCGGCTGGAGTTCTCGGCGGTTGTATGTCCGGCGTCGGCTGACGCCGCAATGCAGGGGCATTCGCGGCAAAGCGCTGCTGGACGAGATGCGCCAGCTCAGGGGCGATAAGGCGTGCGGATTGCCCGGCTTGCTGGTCCGTACGCAAACGCGCCAGAATCCGGCTCGTTGCCCGATTCCCGAGGACGCTCGGGAGAACCTGTGGTTTTGCGGCTGCGGAGTGGCCGAGCCGCTGCGCTGGAACTGGGCCGGCTGGCTTCGTCTTCGGCTTGGCGATCAGGGGAGCGAACATTGTTGCAACCTCTTGGTCGGCGCCTCACCCCGATCAGTCCCGGTGCCGGTGCTGCGTGTCGAAATGGATAGGATGGATAGGATTTTTAAACGACCTTTTCTATGGCCGGAGCTATATCGCAGCCCCGGCAGAGTTGTCAATTCCTGTTCTGCTTGATGAAAAATCCACTGTTGTACCGGTCCGCTTGGCCGGAGAGCAGTCGGGAGGCAAGCGAAAGGTTTCTTATGGAGACGCGCGGTCGAACTCAGAGCGAGCGGCGCCGTCGGCTTGCGTTGGCAGGCGGCTT
>DATFTB010000191.1:0-3538 GCA_035262325.1 Candidatus Acidiferrum sp. | reverse complement strand
GTTCCAGGGATCGAGCTTGACGCGACCGCCAAGCGGCAGTGCCGCGATCCTCTGCGGATTCTGCTTCGGATCAACCGGCGTCATCGTTTTCAAATCATTGATCTCTGGTATGCGATTGCCAAGGTGGCCGCTGATGAGGTTTGGAATCTCCTTCTGGCGGCTATCGAGAGCCTGCAGGAAGAGCCCGGCATTCCCCAGCTGATTCTTATAGGGCGAATTGTTCAGGATCTGAACGGCCTTGGCGTTGGCGGCGGCCTCTTCCTCCGGGGTGCGGCTGAAACCAAAATGCCGGAAGGTGTCTCGGTCCTGCACCAGGATCTGGTCGAAGAAGGCATACTGCGAATCGACGCGGTGGCCAAGCACGACGTGGCTCAATTCATGGGCGAGCATGCTCGCAAGGCTCGCTTCGTCGGGCAGAACGTCGACGAGGCCGCGGCTTAGCACGATCGTGTGGCCCACGGTGAACGATTCGAGGGTCGAAGTCAGCAGCACGCGGCAGCGCACTTCGGGATCGACGTCGATGTTGTTGGTCACTTCGAGATTGTTTACGACGGTCTCGAGAACTTTGTCGACTTCACCCTTCGGCGACATCAAGCCGATGCGCTCGAGGCGGTCGGTGATGTTGTCTTCCGCCTGGCGGTCCCAGGAGCGTTGCGCCTGGATGGGCGAGACGTCGTTGGCGGCCTTCGACTCATCCTGCATGGGCGTTTCGACCAGGATCTTGCTGAGCTCCTCCTCCTTGGTGGCGGTGCCGAGGTTGTAACCCCACAGACGGGTTTGCGCCTTGAAATCGAGCTTCTTGCTTAGGGCGTAGTGCAGGTCCTTCTCCTCGCTGTACACAAAGGTCGGAAGCCACATGGCCGGCTGCACGTTCGTGCGCCAGCTGTCGAAGTGGAAGTACCAGCTCGAATGACCGTTGCCGCTGTAAGCGCCGTTAAAACGAACAATGTGGTAATCCTGGTCTTCAACCCAGATGCGTCCGAGGAACCGCCCGTGGTTGTTCTTTTCGATCGGTGTCACGTCGAACACCAGGCAGCGCACTTCGCCGAGAAACTCGCGGCGCACGTAATCAAACTTGTAGTGCTGTTTGTCGAAGCCGTTGGTGTCGATGAAGATCATCTGCAGGAAGCCGTCGGGCAGGAACTGCATGGCGAAGCTGAAGAAATTGCCGATGGAGCCGACAACGTGGCGGCCCTTGCTCCCTGTGTCGTTCAAAGGCACGAGGCTGACACCCTTTTGGAAGTTGGCGCGGCCGAGGAAATACTTGTCGCCCGCCGGCACCTGGCCGAGATCCTTGTCGGGCTTCAAATTTTGAATGTAGGTTTCGACGAGGGGCGAAAAATTGCGCATCTGCCCGTATAGCCGTTGCTCGTTTGTAACCACGCGATCAATAACCTGGTCCATCGTGCGCGGCTGGTCCGCCGCCGGTGCCGGGTTGGAATTGGCCATGGCTCGCAAGCAAGCGCAGGCGCCCAACAGCAGCACAAGGATATACTTAGACAACGTTCTCATGATCGTTCTCCCTCAGTAGGCCAGCCGGAATTCGATGCGCACCCGAGCCGGAAAATCCACAGGCTCGCCCTCGCGCTTTGCCGGCTTGAACTTGATTTGTTGCGCCGCCCGCACGGCCGATTCATCGAGTCCGTGGCCGAGGCCGTTGACTACGCGATTGATTTGGATGGACCCGTTGGCAAGGAAGACGAGGTCGATGACCACATCGCCTTCAATTTTCATGCTGCGCCCTTCAGCCGTGTACTCCGGCCGGGGCTTATCGGTGATGTTGGGCGTGGTGTCGGCGGGGCCGGTCGGGGCGGACTTCTTTTTGCCGGGATCGGCGCTGGTGTCGACGGCGCCAAAACCGCCGGCAACCACCGTGCCTTTCGGCTTGCTGCCGCCGGCTGGCGGAATCGCCGTGCCATTGCCGAAGCCGGTGCTGGCCACCGTTCCGGCAATACCATTTTTGCCGCCGGTCCCGTTACCGTATCCTTCTCCCCCCGGAAGCGCGGGCGAACCCAGACGATTAACGTTGGTGGCGTGGTTTGGATCACCCTTCCCGGGAACGCCGTTCGGATCGCCGAAGCCGCCCGTTTGTACCTTGTCGACGGGAGCCTTGACCGTCGCGGGAGCCGCGCTGCCCGAACCCATGTTGTTGAGTTTCACATCCTCTTTCGGGCGCTTCGGGCCCTTCTCATTGTTCTCCATCTTGGCGGATTCGAAGGTCGAGTTCATTTCCGGAAGCTTTTCAGTCTTTTCAACTTTGGGCTGAACGACCTTGGGAGCGACAAGGTTCGTGAAAATGTGCGGCTGCTGCGGATTGAGCTTTACGGGTTCGGGATCGGGAGCCTTCACTTCCACCTTGGGGAGTTTTGGCGCTTTTGGCGGAGGCGGAGGTGGAGGTGGAGGAGCCACAGGAATTTCGGTTACCGGTTGCGCGATGGCCGTGAAGTTGTAATATTTCACCGAAGTCTTCATCGCTTCCGGGTACAGCAGGGGAACAAGAATCAAGCCGACTACAACGCAAATTTGCAGGCTCGCGCTGATCCAAACGCGGCCCCAGCGTGATTTTCCCTCCGGCAGGAGGGCCAGACGAGCTGGCACAGGCCGCGTCCCAATATTTTGTTTCCAGGCCGGTGTGCTTGCGCCCCGACCCCTAGTCGCGCCGAAGCCAACGCCGAGCGAGGTTTTCCTTGGTTGATCAGCAATCATTGTGGTCATCCGCTTCACGCCTCTTGCAACAGTTCATCCGCGGCCCGATTCTAACGAACCGGGCTTGCTAGGCTAAGGTTCAGGACGCTTATGTTGCCAAATACGAGAGTACTTAGCCAACAGAAACGGCCGAATAGAACTTTCGTACTAAAGACGCGTACTCGCTAATGGCGAGGCGAGTGTGCTCCTTGTGCCTTAGTTATCCCGGACAAACCCGCCGAGGCGAATTTCGTTGCGGAGCGGGCGCGCAACGCCCTCTAGGATACCGCATTCGGGGACGCAAAGACCGCTGGATTTCTGCACCGGTGTCCTCAAAAGGGGGTAAGGTGTTGGATGCAAAACAGGTCCAAGGTGTTGGTTGCGCGGCGCGCCCGCAAGATATAGAAATAAGAGGGTTAGCGGGTACTCGGTGAGCGGGTACTCGGGAGCAAAGTGGCCGATCCGTTTCAAAACGCAAGCCCCAGCCCGGGCGAGCTCGAGCGGGCTTTGCGCGAATTCGCCGATCCTCTCTACGCGGAGTCGCGCGCGCCCGAATGGGGACTGAGCCCTCGGCACTTCCTTGCGGCACTCGAGCGAAGCGCGGCCAAGCGTTTCGCCAAGGGCGGGTTTTCCACAGATGGCCTCGGGGAGTACCTTGGTACCCTGCATATCGAGGACCTGTGCCTGGCGAGCGCGTGCCTCGAGGGCTCGGAGGCCGCCTGGGCGCATTTCGTCGGTCAGTACCGCGGTTATCTCAGAGCCGCCGCGGGCGTCATTACGAAAAACAGCCGGGGTGGAACCGACGCCCTGGAGCTGGCGGACTCGTTGTTTGCAGAACTGTTTGGCCTGGTGG
>DATFTB010000190.1:0-12571 GCA_035262325.1 Candidatus Acidiferrum sp. | reverse complement strand
CTGCTCGAAGCTTGCCTCGAAGCGATGAAGACGGGCGCGGTGGTGGCCATACAGGACATGGGTGCGGCGGGGCTCACCTGTTCGACGTGCGAGATGGCTTCGCGCGGCGGAACCGGGATTGAGATCGATCTCGCGAAAGTGCCTCAGCGCGAGACGGGCATGTCGCCCTACGAGATCATGCTGAGCGAGTCGCAAGAGCGCATGCTGCTCGTAGCGGAGAAAGGGCGCGAGGCGGAAGTGCTCGCCGTCTTCAAGAAGTGGGGTCTGGACGCGACGGTCGTGGGCGAAGTGACCGAGGGCGGACTGCTCGTAGTACGGGACCACGGCAAAGTGGCGGCCGAAATTCCCGCGCACCCGCTGGCGGAAGAAGGGCCGGTGTACAACCGTCGGATTGCCGAGCCAGCGCCACGAAAAGAATCCGAAGAGGACTGGTTTCGGTTTAGCGCGGAAGGAACCGACCTCACGGCGAATTTCGTGAAACTGCTTGGCTCGCCGACAATTGCCTCGAAGCGCTGGATCACAGAGCAGTACGACTCCATGGTGCGAACGAACACGCTCGCGGGGCCGGGAGCGAGCGACGCGGCGGTGGTGCGCATCAAGGAGACGAAACGCGCGCTGGCCCTCTCGACGGACGGGAGTGGCCGGTGGTGCTACCTCGATCCGAAAGTGGGCGCGATGCACGCGGTGGCGGAGGCGGCACGGAACGCGGCGGCGTCCGGAGCGCGCCCCATTGCCGCGACGAATTGCCTTAATTTCGGCAGCCCGGAAAAACCGGAGGTGATGTGGCAGTTTTCGCAGACCATTGACGGACTGAAAGAAGCCTGCGAAGCGCTCGAAACGCCGATTACCGGCGGGAACGTGAGTTTCTATAACGAGACGCTCGGGAAGTCCATCTACCCGACCCCGGTCGTTGGGATGCTGGGGGTTCTCGAAGACGCCAACAAGGTGTTGAAGATCGCGCTGCGGAACGAGGGCGACGTGCTTGTGCTGCTTGATGGATCCGCCGAGGACCAGGCCGCGCGCTTACGGGACCCGGCGCGTGAGTTTTCGTCCTCCGAATATGCCAAGAGGATCGCCGAGGTTGTGGCGGGAGAGCCGCCCGCAATCGACCTGGCGGCGGAGAAGCGCTTGATCGACTGCCTGGTGGCGTTGGCCGAAGCTCGGAATGTCGAGTCCGCGCACGATTTGAGCGACGGCGGGCTTGCCGTGGCGGTTGCGGAATCGTGCTTTGCCGCAGACGGATTTGGCGCGTCCCTAAAGATAGAGGGCGAGGCCACCGCGGAATACGCGTTGTTTGGCGAGCGGGGCGCGCGGGCCATCGTGTCGGTGGCTCGAGGAAAAGTTGGCGCAGTTCTCGCGACTGCGAGAGAATATAAGGTAGGGGCACGGGAAATCGGGAAGGTAACCCGTGAGAATTTGCTGCGCATCGAATATGCTGGGCGACCGGTGGTCTTGGCCGCTGTCGCTCGGTTGAAGGGTGCGTGGGAGCGCTCGCTGGAGCGGAATTTGAAAATCCAATGACGACGAAACGCGCTTACGAGGACGACCGGTTTCACGACGAATGCGGTGTGTTCGGGGTTTTCGGGCACCCGGAGGCGGCGAACCTGACGTATCTCGGACTGTATGCGCTGCAGCATCGCGGACAGGAGTCGGCGGGAATTGTAGCAAGCACCGGGAACGACCTGAACCTGCACCGCGCGATGGGGGAAGTCGAGGAGATTTTTCAGCCGGGTGTTCTCGCGAAGCTGAAGGGCTCGAGTTCGATCGGCCATACGCGCTACTCGACCGCCGGCGACAAGGCTCTGCTGAACGCGCAGCCCATTATGATCGATTGCAACAAAGGCAAAGTTGCGGTCGCGCACAACGGCAACCTGACGAACGCGGGAGAGTGGCGGCGCAAGCTCGAACACCGCGGATCGATTTTCCAGACCAATAGCGACACCGAAGTGATCGTGCACTTGATCGCGCGTTCGCAGGCCCGGAATTTTCCCGCCGCGCTCGGAGACGCGCTAAATCAGCTAGAAGGTGCTTACTCGCTGCTGGTCTTGACGGCCGAAGAACTGTACGCGGTGCGCGACCCGCGGGGATTCCGGCCGCTAGCGCTCGGGAAATTAACGGCGCCGGACGGCAGCGAGGCCTGGGCCGTGGCTTCGGAGACCTGCGCCTTTGACCTCATGAACGCGCAGTATGTGAGAGAGGTCGAGCCCGGGGAGATGCTTCGAATCTCGAAGGCCGGACTCGAACCCATCCATTTCAGCCCTCCCAAGCCGCACCAGTTCTGCATTTTCGAACACGTCTATTTTTCGCGGCCCGACAGCACCGTGTTCGGACGCTCGGTGAATGAATCGCGCGAGAGGCTCGGGCGCTTGCTGGCGCGGGAACACCCTGCCGAAGCCGATATGGTCGTGCCCATTCCGGACTCCGGCGTGCCGGCGGCAATCGGCTTTTCGCTCGAATCGGGAATACCGTTTCGCATGGGGCTGATCCGGAATCACTACATTGGGCGGACGTTCATCGAGCCGTCGCAAGCCATACGGAATTTTGGCGTAAAGCTGAAACTGAACCCGGTGCGGAACTTAATCGCCGGCAAACGCGTAGTCTTGGTGGACGATTCGATCGTACGCGGAACGACGAGCCGCAAGCTGGTCCGGATGGTCCGCGAGGCCGGGGCGAAGGAAGTACACATGCGCATCAGTTGCCCGCCAACGATTTCTCCGTGCTATTACGGCGTGGACACGCCGACGCGCGAGGAGTTGATCGCGTCTTCGAACACTCCGGAGGAAATTTGCAGGTACCTGGGCGCGGATTCGCTGGGGTACCTGTCGCTTCCCGGGTTGCGGCAGGCGGTGAATGACACCGCAGGGGACTTCTGTACGTCTTGTTATACGGGCGTCTATCCGACCGACCTGGTGCAGCTGGAGGTTCGCGAAGACGCAGCAGCGGCGAAAATCAAAGAGGTAGTGACGGTGGAACGTGAAAGCTGACGCAGCGAAGGTAAACATCAAAAAGGGACCAGCCAAAGAAGCGGCGGATTCGTCGCTGGGCGCCCGTGTAAAGAGCGAGATCATCGCGTGGTTCTGGGTGATTCTGGCGTTCATGCTGATTAACGGAACGCTCGGGCAGGCGCGCGTGATTCCATCGGGATCGATGGAGAACACGCTGCTGATCGGCGACCACCTGATCATGAGCCGGATCGGCTACGACGCGGGGATTCCGTTCACGAACTGGCACGTGCCTTTATGGCGCAATCCGCACCGCCAGCAAATCATCATTTTCAAGCCGCCGTTTGACCCCACACAGCCGGACTACGTCAAGCGCGTGATCGGATTACCCGGTGATGTGGTGGATATCCACGACGGGGCTGTGTGGATCAACGGCCAGAAGCTCAAAGAAAACTACACCATGGGACCGACCGAACCCGCACCCGCAGGGCAAGCTCCGCCCGGATACAGCGAGGTGAAGTTTCCCTACACGGTTAAAGACGACTGCTATTTTGCCATGGGAGACAACCGCGGCAACTCCTATGACAGCCGATTCTGGGGCTGCGTGCCGCGCAAGGATATTCTCGGCACGCCGGTGATCATCTACATGTCGCTAAACGCACCGAAGGACGCCTGGAATGGCGACATCGGTGCCAGGTTCCTCGCCTACGCGAATGCGCTCTTCCATCCCGGCACTGTGCGCTGGCGCAGACTGTTCCATCTGTTTTAAGCTGTAACCGGCTCGACCACCGCGAATGGCCGGCCGGATCAGGAAGAACGCCCGCAGTGTGACCCGTGACGGATGACGCGTCATTCGGGCCGCCCACCGCCCGCAGGCCAAAGCCCGGAAGAAGTATCCGTTTTCACGTCACGAAGCGAACCATCGAGGCAGCGAACGATGAAATACGCCGACGCTGGAGTAAACATAGCTGTCGCTGACGACGCGAAGCAGCGAATCCGGCACCTTGCGAGCCGAACGTTTACTCCCGCGGTGCTTGGCGGGATCGGCGGATTCGGCGGATTGTTTGCTTTGGATGGCAGAAAGTGGAAGGAGACGGTGCTGGTGTCTAGCGCCGACGGCGTGGGAACGAAGCTGAAAATAGCCACGGCGATGGGGGTGCATTCTACCGTCGGCGGCGACCTGGTGAATCACTGCGTGAACGACATTCTTGTGCAGGGGGCCGAGCCGCTGTTTTTTCTGGATTACCTGGCCATGGGGAAGCTGGAGCCGAACGTCGTGGAGCAGCTGGTGGACGGAATGAGCCGCTCGTGCCGCAAAGCGGGTTGCGCGCTGATCGGCGGCGAGACGGCGGAGATGCCGGGCTTCTATCCGCCGGGAGAATACGATCTGGCCGGATTCATTGTAGGCGCCGTCGAACGGAAGAGGCTCTTGACCGGCAAGGCGGTGAAGCCGGGAGACACCCTGCTGGCATTGCCCTCCTCAGGTTTGCACACGAACGGATACTCGCTCGCGCGCAAGCTGGTGTTTGAAATGGCCAAGCTGAAGCCGGAGACGTATGTCGCGGAGGTTGGAAACAAGATTGGCGCGGAACTGCTCAGACCGCACGCCTGCTATGCGCCGGCGCTGAGAAATATCATCGCGAAGGGCTGGGTTTCGGCCCTCGCGCATATTACGGGTGGCGGAATTCCCGGTAATCTTCCGCGCGTGCTGCCGAGTGGAGTGAAAGCGATCATCGATCTGGATGCGTGGCCGATTCCGTCGATCTTCAAATACCTGGCGAAGCTCGGGGAGATTGAGACGGACGAATTGCTGCAGTCGTTCAATATGGGCGTGGGAATGATCGTGATCGTGCCCTCGGAATTCGTGAAGGAAGCCGAAGCGGACCTGAAACGGCGGCGCGAGAAGTTCTTCCGCATCGGGCGAATCGAGCGCGGAGACACGGGAAAAGCGCGGCTCGTGTATTCGGGCGCGCTGAATTTATGACCTTCGCGTGTTCGCTGCCCTGATAGCCCGGATCCGTCGCACATGATCACATTGAGAACGGAACGGCTCGTCCTGCGCGACTGGACCGATTCCGACCGGCCCGCTTTCGCGAACCTGAATGGCGACTTGCGGGTCGCGGAATTCCTGCCGAGCCCGCTTTCGCCGCGGGAGAGCGACGAATTGTTCGAGAAAATCCAGAGCCATATCCGCGCCCACGGCTTTGGGCTCTACGCGGTGGAGCTGCCCGGGAAATATGCCTTCATCGGTTACGTTGGCCTCGCGATCCCATCGTTTGAAGCCAAGTTCACACCCTGCGTAGAGATTGGCTGGCGACTGGCAGCGGAACACTGGAACCAGGGGCTAGCGACGGAAGGGGCGCGGGCGGTCGTAGGTCACGCGTTCGAAAACCTGGGAATCCCGGAATTGGTTTCTTTCACCGTGCCCGCAAACAAGCCCTCGCGCCGCGTCATGCGGAAGCTCGGTATGACGCGCGATCCGGCGGAGGATTTCGAGCACCCGAGACTGCCGGAGGGGCATCCCCTGCGGCGCCACGTGCTATACAGACTGCGACGCGAGCAGTTCTCTGAAAGGCGCTAAATCGAGGTTCGGACCCCGTACATCCTCCCGGGATCCTGCTTCGCGAGCTCGGAGACGGAATGACACTCCGCGGTTTTGCGCGCTTCGGGAGGTGTGTTAACGTTTTTCGTTTATGGCGAAGCGAATTGGCGTGCTATTGAGCGGCCGCGGCTCGAATTTTGAGGCCTTGGCGGAAAGCGTTTCTGCAGGGAGAATTCCCAACGCTGAAATCGCTGTCGTGATCAGCAACAAGCCGGACGCAGCCGGGCTTGAAAAGGCCAGGGCTCGGGGAATTCCAGCGCGGGCCATCGCGTCAAAAGGCCTCGAGCGGGAAGTGTACGACCGGCAGGTCGCGGCGGTGCTCGAGGAATACAAGGTGGACCTGATCTGCCTTGCGGGCTATATGCGGCTCCTATCGCCGTACTTTGTGGCGGCCTTCCCAGAGCGGATTCTGAATATACACCCGTCGCTCTTGCCGGCTTTTCCCGGGCTCGAGTCGCAAAGACAGGCGCTCGAGCACGGCGTGAAGTTCGCGGGATGCACCGTGCATTTCGTCGACGAGAATCTCGATGCGGGGCCGATCATCCTTCAAGCGGTGGTTCCAGTGCTCGATCGCGACGATGAACACACCCTTTCCGAGCGCATCCTGAAGGAAGAACACCGCATCTACAGCGAGGCGGTGAAGATTGTCCTCGAAGGAAAATATCAAATTGCCGGGCGGCGGGTTCTTTCGGCGAAATGACTTGACATGACCCAACACAAATTCAGACCGGTTGAGGAGCAGCTCGAATACCTGAAGAAGGGCGCGGCCGAAGTCATTCCTGAGGAGGAGCTGAAGCAGAAACTGGAGAGCTCCGTGAAGACCGGCGAGCCGCTGCGCGTGTACCTGGGTGTGGACCCGACGGCGCCGGACATTCATCTTGGCCACACCGTGGTGTTGCGGAAGCTGAAGCACTTTCAGGATATGGGCCACACGGCGATTTTCCTCGTCGGGGATTTCTCCGCGATGATCGGCGATCCAACGGGTCAATCGGAAACTCGTCCGCCGCTGAGCCACGAACAGGTCGAGGTCAACGCGAAGACATACCTCGCTCAGGTTTACAAGATTCTGGACTCCAAGAAGACCGAGGTGCGCTACAACAGCGAATGGCTCGGGAAGATGTCCAGTTATGAAGTGGTGCGTCTCTGCGGGCACTACCGGCTGGCGCGCATGCTGGAACGCGAGGACTTTCGTTCGCGCCTCGAAAACAGTCTGCCGATCGCGGTGCACGAGCTTTTGTACCCGTTGCTGACGGCTTACGACGCGGTAATGCTCAAGTCGGACGTGGAACTGGGGGCCACGGAGCAAAAGTTCAATATCCTGGTGCACCGCGAAATCCAGCGCGAGTACGGTTTGTCCCCGCAGGTGGTGTTTACCATGCCGATTTTGGTTGGGCTCGATGGCCAGCGGAAGATGTCGAAGAGCCTCGGCAACTATGTGGGAATCACGGAACCGCCCGCGGAAATGTTCGGCAAGATGATGTCGATCCCGGATGAACTGATGTGGTCGTACTATGAACTCGTGACGGACCGCACGCCGCTCGGGATCGCGGAACTGAAGAAGGAAGTCGAGGAAGGGAAGCTGCATCCGATGGATGCAAAAATGCGACTGGCGGAAGAAGTCGTCGGCGGATTTCAAGGCGCCGAGGCGGGGCGGAAGGCAGCTGAGAATTTTCAACGCGTGTTTCGCGAGCGGCGGGCGCCCGAAGAAGCGCCGGTCGAAAAGCTTCCGGTTGGGCCGCCGAAGAAGCTCACAGCGTTGCTTGTAGAGCTGAAGCTGGTGGCTTCAAAAAGCGAAGCGGAGCGGCTGATTAAACAGCGCGGCGTGGAGATCAATGAAGCGTGCGTTGAGGACGCCCGGAAGGAGATTGATTTGAGCAAGCCCCGAGAGTTCCTGCTGCGCGCCGGGAAGAAGAAGTTTGTGCGCGTCGTGGTGGAGTAGTTCTGTCGCGAACTGCAGCTAGCTCAAAATGCTTGCGACCAGCTGAGAGACATGCCGGGCAATGGCCGGTGCCGCGGTGAGGCCGGGAGATTCAATGCCCACCAGATGGATGACCTCGGGGGAGTCGCGATCGGGTTCGATGACAAAGTCGGCGATGCCTTTACCGTTGCGCGGAACGAGTTTCGGGCGCAGGCCCGTGTAGGCGAGATGAAGGTCCTGTTCCGTGATCTCGGGAACCATCGTTTTTACATCCGCAGCAAACTCCGGAACGGCTATGCGATCGCGCTCATAGTTGTCCTTGCCGTCGACATATTTGGCGGTGGGGCCGAGAAGCAACGTACCCCATAGTGTCTTCGTGAAGTGCAAACCCAACGAAAGCCCGTCCTTGTGGGGCAACGGGTAGACCAGGTTGCGGACGAGTTCCGCGCGCGGGCCGCGGATCTCGCAATATTCTCCGCGAACCGGATAGATGGTCCAGGGCCGCGGACCGAGGAGCCGCGCGACCTCATCCGCCTGCAGGCCGGCGGCGTTGACGACCGAGCGGGCCTCAATTGTTTCGGACTCGGCGTCGTCTCCGTCGCCAACCCGGAGGCTTACGCGCACCGCTTTGCCGCATGGGTCGAGTGCGGCGACCTTGGCGCGAGTCACGAGATTGGCTCCTTGAGCCTCGGCGAGGCGGGCGTAAGCGTGAACCAGTTCCTCGGCCGAGCAGATTCCCGTCGACGGAACCTCCAGGGCCGCCGAGCCCTTCACGTGCGGTTCTTTGGCAAGGATCTCCTTCGGATCAATGATCCGCAGGCCTTCGACCCCATTTTCCCGGCCCTTTCGAAGGAGCGCCTCGAGTTCGGGCTCCTCGCGAGCGTTTTTCGCCACGACGAGTTTCCCCGTTGTCCGATGGGGCACGCCGTGGCGTTCGCAGAACTCCTTGGTCAGGCGATTTCCCTCAACACAATGACGAGCTTTCCAGGAATTGGTCGGGTAGTAGATGCCAGAGTGGATGACGCCGCTGTTGCGGGAGCTCGTGGCCATGCCAAGCTTGGGATTTTGCTCCACGAGGAACACGTCTTGCCAGCGGCGTGAGAGAGCTTCGGCGACAGCGCATCCTACCACTCCGCCGCCGATGATCAGAACGTTGACCTGGTCCATAAGGGGATAGGATACGACAGTCAGACCGCCGGGAATCACCCGTCCTGACCGGCCTCGTCGAAAAAGGTTTTGCAGGGCACGAGGCGAGCCACCGTTCCGTCGTGAACCGCGAACTTCGCGATCTTGGATTCCTCATAGCCGTTTTTCCAAAGTGAAGCGCTGCCGAACTCCCCGTCTTTGTTGACGGCGTAGAAATAGAGGTGGAAAGTGGCGAGCTTTTTCTTGTCGCCGTTGTAGTTGCGCGCGACCCGGCCGAGCGCTTCGAGGCAGGCGTCGGCGGGCTTCATGCCCTTGCGCATCATCTCGACGATCGTGTGACCGCCCGAGATTTTGATATTTTCTTCGCCCTTGCCGGTCGAACCCGCCGCGCCTACGTCGCCATCCACGAACAGTCCGGCGCCGATGATCGGGGAGTCGCCGACGCGGCCGGGGATTTTCCAGGCCAGGCCCGAGGTCGTGGTGGTGCCGCTGACCTCGCCCTTTTCGTTTACGGCCAGGCAATTGATCGTTCCCGTCGGCGGGTGCGTAATGACGCGTTCGGCATAGGCAATTTTCTCGGGATCGTTGTCGAAGATCCGGGCAACTTGCGCTTTCCATTCGGGGCTGTCGATGCCGGGTCGCCAGTTGAAACTGGTTCTGGCCTTGTAGGCCAGCCAGATCTTGCGCGAATGTTCCGTGAGCAGGTTCATCTCCTCGAACCCTTCAGCAACCGCGAACCGGCGCGCGCCATCACCGACGAGCATGACGTGGTTCGTGCGTTCCATGACCGTTTTGGCGAGGCGCGAGACGTTCTTGATGCGTTGGACGGAGGCAACGCTGCCAGCGCGGCGCGTAGGGCCATGCATGACGCTGGCGTCGAGCTCAACGACACATTCTTCATTGGGCAGCCCGCCGTAGCCCACGGAATCATCCTCGGGGTCGTCTTCAACAATGGTGACGGCAGCGACAACCGCTTCGAGCGTGTCGCCGCCGCCCTTGAGGATGTCCATGCCTTTGCCGAGGGCTTTCACTCCATTGGCGGATGAAATGATCACCGGCCGCTTCGCGGCCGTGTCGCCCGACGGAGCCAGCTCCCTTGCCTCCGGTGATTCGCCGTTCGAAGGCAGCGAATTGGCGAACAACCTTTGGGCTCCTCGAAACGCGCTGCCTGCGAGTGTCGTAGCGAAGAATTTCCGTCGCGTCCAACGGTCCATGCGGATGCTCCTTTGGTTGCGTGTGTGTATGCCGTTTTCGACTCTATGCCAGATGGGCGTGAAAGAAAACAATCGCGCGCGTGAAAGGAAGGAAGCGATCAGAGAAGACTGGACTTCTAGCCTGTTCCACCCAAAGGCAGGAAATACTGGGTGCCTTTGACCGGTTCTTGCAGGCGGCGCAAAAGCTGCTGCAAGTCTTCGCTGCGCTCCACGAAATCGATTTCGGAAGTATCAATCACCAGCAGGTCCGCGCCTTCGTAGCGGAAAAAGAAATGCTCATAAGCGCGGGCGACTTCTTCAACGTACTCAATGGCAATCTGCCGCTCTTCGTGAGCGCGCTTCTTGGCGATCCGTGTGCGGAGCACTTCCGGCTTGGCCTGCAGATAGATGACCAAATCAGGCTGCGGCACGTCCACGGTCAGGGCTTCGTAAAACCGTTCATACAGCTTCAGTTCGTCGTCGTCCAGGTTGATGTTCGCAAAAATCCGGTCTTTCTCCATCAGAAAGTCACTGATAACGGGTCCGGGCGCGTGGCCCGCCAGGCCCTCGCGGATGCGCTTCTGGCGCTCCATGAGGAAGTAAAGCTGAGCGCGAAACGCGGCACCGGGTTTGGCGGCGTAAAAGTCGCCAAGGAACGGGTTGTCCTCGCAATCGTAAATACGCCGTGCGTGCAGGCGTTCGGCAAGAACCCGCGAGAGGGTCGTCTTTCCGACGCGAAGAGGCCCTTCGATGACGATGTAGCGGGGAGGTTCAGGTGCATTCTGCGGTACGCGTGCTCGTCTTGCGGATGAGGAATCAGAGCCTGGCATAGCGTCCTGAACCGAACGAACTGGAGCAACCGGCGTGATTATAACAGGACTTTTGCTCGCTTTGGGTCGAGCGCCACTGTCTCGCCTCGGGTACGGACTGGAGGCGCCCTTCCGATGGTACTAGGGCAGACCATGACCAAAGGACCAGTGACAGCCTGTCCCCGAGTACAGTAGAGTGGCAGCAGTTGCCGGTAGCTCGGCGCGCTCTCCACAGTCCTTGAGGTGAACATTGCTTATCACGACGCTCGCGCTTCTCTGTTGCACACTGACATCCGATAGTCTGCGCAACACCGAGGCAGCGGCGACCTCGACAAGCAGTGAGACTCGATCCGTGCGCCCTGAGCCTCGGGACGCGCGGGCCGTCCTGCCAGAATCGCCATCGGTAAAGGTGGACGTTTCGAAGCCGGCAGACCCCGCCGTGCGCGGCTCGGACTTGGCTTCGGCCGCCATTCAGCCGCTCATCAGTTCGCCAGTAAAACCCGTTACGCCCGATGCCTATGAGACGCCGCGGAAGCGCAAGATTTGGTATGGCTTGATAGCGGCCGGCCACAGTGCCTCGGTGCTTGACGCCTGGACGACGCGGCGGGCTATTTCCGGGGGATATGGAGTGGAAGCAGATCCGTTTCAACGGCCGTTTGCGAACTCCGGGGCGGTTTACGTTACGACGCAGGTTTGCCCCCTGCTCATGGATTATATTGGCTATCACATGATGCGAAGCAACCACTCGTGGATGCGCAAGACCTGGTGGATCCCTCAGGCGGCCGGCGCCAGTTTTTCGGCGGGCGCCGCCATCCATAACTACCGCCTGGTACCTTGATCTGGTTGTTTACCCGTCATTTGAGAATAACAAGGCGGTAATCTGCGCGTCGCTTAGGGCGATCGCGTCCGAAGGAAAGTCGCCCGCTCCTCCCGAACTTTTGATCAGCTTGAGCTCGCACGGGAAGCTACATCCTTTCACCTAGCCAATCCACCCGCGAACGACAGTCTTCCCTGTTCCGCCCGTGCCGGAATGCGTTATAGTTAGGGCCATCCAGTCTGTGCGATTACCCGCCCGGCCGTTTTCTTTTGGACCAATATTCCCTGAGACGGGTTATGATTCGTTACCCTAGGGAACCGAGACCCGCAGTCGGAAAGAACGCAAGCAGGAAGGCCAGAGAGGATTGTATGAAGAAGTCACTGATGGGCGTTTTGTGGCTGCTGGTGGCAGCCGGTGTGGCTGGGGCGCAGGAAGAAAACACTCGGGCGGGGCGCACGAATGCGGCGGCTTCGTTTGAGCTGACCTCGGCGGCGAAGGTGAGCCTTCTCGGTGCGAGCGAAGAGTCGAGTGAAGCGCCGAGCGTGGTGCTAGCGACGACGGAGGGAGAAGCGAGCGCGGCTCCGGGAGAACCGCCGGCAGCTCCTCCGGCGAAGCCGAGATTTGTGTTCGGAGAGCGGGACGATTACCGGTGGCAGTTGGGAATGGGCGTGGAAATCTTTCGATTTCTGTCGAGCCGGTTCGACTCGACCATGGTGGGCACAAACACGATGGTGACGTATTTCACGAACGGGTTTTTTGCGTTCGAAGGGAACGTGGTAACAGGATTTGGGTCGGAGATCTTTCAGAACGAACACCCGAAGCTATTTGGAGGAGGGGGCGGGATCCGCGTGGGAAGTCGGCGGGCGAGGTGGGAGCCGTGGGGTCACGTGCTCGTGGGAGGCGCCCACCTGCAACCGCAGACGGCGAATGCGAGCAAGACGGGGTTGATGGTGCAGACCGGAGGCGGGGTCGACTACCGTGTGCATGCCCGGCTGTCGATCCGCTTGGAAGGAGACTGGGTCTATACAACATTCTTCAGCCAGACCCAGAACAGCTTTCAAGGCGTTGCCGGCGTCGTTTTGCACTTCTAAGCGCAGCCCTGTTCCCTCAATTTGGCTAGGGCAGGTAAGCGGGTGCTCGCTTG
>DATFTB010000189.1:0-8254 GCA_035262325.1 Candidatus Acidiferrum sp. | reverse complement strand
CGACAGATTGCCAGCGATCCTGCCGAGCAGCGAGGTTCTCCGCAGCTCCACAGCTGCGGGTCCCAAGCACCACTCAATTGGGCCTAGAACCTATCTCATAAATCGCCTCCAGCCGGTTTACTCGCCTTCGGCGTAACTTCCGGTTTGCTCGTTATTCGGGAGTAGTGCGATTGATTCTGTGGGGCCGAACCCGGATACGCGTTCATTTCAAGGCGTAAGCGCAATGACTCTTAAAGGACTACCGGAACCGCCCACTATCTTTAACGGCGCGGCGATAACGACTGCTCCCGTCGGCGGGAGCTGATCCAAATTGCAAAGGCTGGCCAAGCCAAACTTGCCGCTTCCGTGCATCAGGTAGTGGTTCGGAAACGGAGGATCGAAGGTGAACGCTTGGCCGGCATCGGTCCCAACCGTTTCCACGCCGACTCCCAACACGTCCCGCTCCTGAGCCAGCAGCGCCGAGGCTTCCTTGGCTAATCCGGGTGTATGCGGACCATTGTCTTTCGCGTTGATGTAGTCCTTCGGATCTTTTCGCTTCGACCAGTCTGTGCGCAACAGGACCCATGCACCCGCGGGAATACGGCCGTACTGCTTCTCCCATTGTGCGATGCGCTCTGGAGTTACCAGATAATTCGGATCTCGTGCCGCCTCCGCGCTGATGTCGATCACGCAAGCCGGACCGACAAATTTTCTGGGCGGAATGCGGTCTACAGAATTGTCCGGAAGGTCCTTTCCCGAGACCCAGTGCACGGGAGCGTCGAAATGGGTACCCGTGTGTTCGCCGGTTTCAAATCCATTCCAGTACCAGGCGGGACCACGCTCATCATAGTGCGACAGTTCCCAGATCTTGAATGCGGGCGTGTTGTTGAACTGTGGCGGCAGTGGCAGCAGCGGCGTCTGCGGGCTCAACGGCTGAGTGAGATCCACCACACGGAGCCGGCAACTAGCGAGCTCTTCGAGTAATTGAGCCAAGACCTGTGACATTCGCACTCCTTATTAACGACGCGATATGGCAGGCCGAACTTTTGTCACGCCTAAGCCCCAGCACCGGATCACTGCCGTTTTAGCGACTGGATGTATCGCCGGAACTGGAAGCGATTCTCTACCAATGAGAGGTCTGTGACATAGCCGGCCGGGCCCGTCGGTTCGACTTTTGCAACAATGGTGGTTAGTTGGCTTGTATGCAATGCGTTTTTCACTGCAGTCTTGAAATCTTCAAGTGTGCGCACCGTGCGCACTGCTGGAATTCCGGCAGCACGAGCAATTCCTTCCAAATCCGTACCTGTGCTGGTTGCAGTCGGAAAGCCGCCAACCGATAACAAGCTCTCATTGTCAAACACAACATGGAACAAGTTCTTGGGCTGGTAACGAGCCATCGTGCTCAGGCTTCCCAGATTCATCAGAAGCGAACCGTCTCCGTCGAAGACAACTATTTTTTGATCCGGCAGAGACAGCGCCAAACCCAACCCGGTGGACGAGGCGAGGCCCATGGCATGCTGCAGGTAAAAGAAATTCGGGCGATGACCAAGCGAATGCAACTCGGCCGCGGTTGCTCCCATGATCGTAACGACCAGGCACTTTTCCAGATCCGGATAAACCGCACGCAGACAATCGAGGCGTAGCATTACTCCTCCCACATCAGGTCGCGTGTCAGCAGAAGGGCGACGGGTTGCAAGCTGCTTTCAGCAAGCGCCTGAGCCTGCCGGATGCGCTTTTCTACGCTTTCGATGCTGTCGAGAACGGAGTACGGAATGCCCATTGCGCGCAACAACGCTTCGGTAACGTTGCCTCCCTGCGTCTGCCACGGATCACGCTCGCCGAAACTGCCGCGGTAGCTGATGACCATCAACAGGGGAATCTTGTACAGGTAGGCGAAAGAGACGATGCCATTAATCGACGCCAGAAAGCCGTGATTCTGCATCAGCATCGCCGACTTGACGCCGGCGAAGTGCGCGCCCGCCGAGACGCCCACGCCCTCCTCCTCCTTCGCCAGGCGCACAAGAACCATGTCAGGATCATCGTCCGCCATGCGAATCAAATGTACCAGCCATGTTTCCGGCAAGGCTGAGATTAGTCGGACGTCGCACTTCTTCAAAGCGTCGAAGATGACCTTGGAACTTGTGACAGATACTGGCATGGTTCGCTTTCGGTCCGACGAACTGTTGCTTCTCGTACAGATGTGCCGCAACCTTTTACGCGGGCGGTGAAAAGAGATATTCTAGCCCACGGCGGACAGTGCCGCCCTTTTCAATCTCTTGGGGACAGGTTTGCAGGCCAAAGGTCTTCTCAATTCCGAAAAGCCGGGGTCGACCGCAGCGAACTTTCCCATTGCGGCCGTTCGCGCTGCTTTCCCGGCGCTGAATCGGGCTCGCGGGTTCACCTTCTTTGACAATGCAGCCGGCGCGCAGGTCCCACAGATCGTTCTCGACGCGGTGAACCATCATTTGCTCGAGTGCAACGTGCAGCGTGGTGGACGATACGCTCAAAGCCGCGAAGTGGACGCCACCATTGCGCGCGCGAGGCAGAGCGTGGCCGATCTCGTGAACGCCCGCGATCCTAACGAAATCGCGTTTGGCATGAACGCCACGTCCTTTATTCGTCTGGTGAGTCAGGCCATCGGGCAAACACTCGGCGAACGAAATGAAATCGTGGTCACGGACATGGACCACGAAGCCAACGTCGCCACCTGGCTGGCCTTAGAACGCAACGGCGCCAGATTCTTGTGGTGGAAAGTGCGGGACGATGGCCTCCTGCATGTCGACGATCTTGCTCCGCTGCTCTCTTCAAGAACGCGACTCGTGGCCTGCACGCTCGCTTCGAATGCCATCGGCTCAATTGTTGACATTGCGGCCGTGGCAGAAGTCGCGCACGAGGCTGGAGCAGAAATCTTCATCGACGCCGTGCACTACGGCCCGCATGGACTCATCGACGTGCAGGTGTTTGACTGCGACTACCTGGTGTGTTCGGGCTACAAGATATTTGCTCCCCACATGGGCTTTCTCTGGGGCCGCCTGCATTTGTTGCAAGATCTCCCGACGTTCCGCGAGGATTTCATCCCTGACATTCCGCCGGGAAAAATCGAAGCCGGCACATTTATCTATGAGAATGTCGCCGGCATGGATGCCGCGGTGCGCTATCTGGAAGAACTCGGAAACAATCTCAGCGAAGGACACAAGCCACGTTCGCGGCGAGCGGCGCTACAAAAAGCGCTGAGCGCAATCCGAGCCTACGAACAGTCGATTTCTCTTGAAATGCTGCATGAATTGAAGCGTTGGGGTGCTACGGTGTATGGCATCACCGATCCAAATCGGATCGACCAGCGTGTGCCCACGCTTTGCTTCAACCTGCCGAAGATTCCGCCCTCAAAAGTCACCGAAGAATTTGCACGAAAGGGTATCGGCGTGCGCGACGGCCACATGTATGCGCCTCGTTTAATGAAACGCCTGGGCCTGGCTCTGGAGAGCGGTGCGGTGCGCTCCTCCCTCGTGCACTACAATACGCAGGATGAAGTGCGCCAGTTCGGCGAGACCCTGGCCGAAATTACACTCTCATGCTGACGGACAAGCAAGTTCGAGAGATTCGCTCCCGCTTCCAGATTTTCCAATCCAAGATTTACCTCAACACCTGCTCGCAGGGTGCGCTCTCGGATGCCGTCGAAGCCGGCTTCAATGACTACATCGCGAGTTGGCATGAGCAAGGGTCGCCATGGCAAACCTGGGTCGAGCGCTATGAAGAGGCGCGGGCCGCATTCGCCAAGTTCATTCACGCTAGCCCTGACGAAGTGGCTATCGTCACCAGCGTTTCGGCGGGTATCAACGGTATCGCGAGCGCGTTGAATTTCCGCGAGCGCCGCAAGGTCGTCATGGGCGAGTTCGAGTTTCCGACCATGGGCCAAGTCTGGCTCGGGCAGCGGGTGCGAGGCGCCGATGTGCAATTCGCGAAGGCAGAAGGCAATTCGATTCGCGCAGCCGCTTACGAAAAGCTCATCGATCGCGATACGCTCATCGTTCCCCTCACGCATGTTTGTTTTAAGAATGGATTTCGCACGGAGGCCAGCGCCATCACGCAAATCGCGCACAGTGCCGGCGCTCTCGTCATACTCGACGACTACCAGGACTGCGGCACGCGCCCGGTTGACGTGAAAGCGATGAACCTCGACTTTTATCTGACCGGAACTCTCAAATATCTTCTTGGCCCCCCTGGACTCGCTTTCCTGTACGTTCGCAAAGAACTGATTCCATCGTTGGCGCCTACGGTGACGGGATGGTTTGGGCAGGCGAATCCGTTCGCCTACAACCCAGAGCATTTCGAACTGGCACCGACAGCCCGAAGGTTCGAATCCGGTTCTCCTTCTGTGCCGAATGTGTACGGTGCGATGCCCGGCTTCCAGATGCTCGACAAAATCGGGATGGAACATGTGGCCGGTCACGTCAAATCACTTGCCCAAGTACTTCTAAATCGTGCTCGCGAACTTGGCATTCAAATTAAGACTCCCGCCGGGAGCGCGGGCCCGCTCGTGGTGTTGCAATGCCGCGATTCAACCCTGATGCTGCAAGCGCTTGCCCAGAGTGGCATCGTTTCATCCAACCGTTTCGACGGCCTGCGGATATCGTTTCACGTCTATAACACGCTCGACGATGTGAACGCTGTGGTTGAAGTTCTCAAGAAAAACATGCATCTGCTAGCCGTTGCCCCTTCCACCGTTGCCGGCTATGACTGATAAACAACGCTCCGGGGCAATCGCCTCTCTCCCACTAGAAACGTCTTCGCCAACCGATGCGGAGGGCTTGCATCGACGACTCAGCCAAAGGCAACTCACGATGATGGCGATTGGCGGCGCGATCGGCGTCGGCTTGTTTCTGGGAAGCGGCGTCACCATTCGATTGGCTGGCCCAGCCGTCATTCTTTCTTATCTTTTGGGGGCCGCCATTGCATTGATCATGTCCTATGCACTTGCGGAAATGGCGGTCGTGCATCCGGTCGCCGGGGCATTCGGAGTGTACGCGGAGACTTACCTCAACCCCTGGGCGGGACTCTCCGTTCGTGCCACTTACGGTGCCGCACAGATCATCGCCATTGGTGCGGAAGTCACGGCTGCAAGCATATACATTTCCTATTGGTTTCCGAACGTTCCGCGGTGGCTCTTGGTGGTGCTCGTTTCGGCCGCACTGGTCGCCCTCAATTCCATGAAGGTCAACCGCCTCGGCGAGTTTGAATACTGGTTCGCTATGATCAAAGTAGCGGCCATCGTGGCCTTCATCGCGGTCGGAATTTTTCTGATTTTCGGCCGCGGATCGCACGACTCTCCTCCCTGGGCTAACTTGACGCAACACGGCGGATTCCTTCCTTCAGGCTGGAAAGGAGTGTGGCTTTCGCTGACCATCACGATCAGCAGCTATATGGGAGTGGAAGTCATCGCCGTGGCCGCAGGAGAGGCCGAACATCCCGAAGTCACCATACCGCGGGCCATGCGAAACATCGTCTGGCGACTAATTCTTTTTTATGTGCTGGCGGTTGCGATTATGGTTGCCATGGTTCCATGGGACCAGAGCACGAGTTCGTCGGGTCTTTCCGGCAGTCCTTTTGTCACCGCATTCTCGGCAGCCCATGTCCCCTTCGCCGCCGCGATCATGAATTTTGTTGTGCTCACGGCGGCGCTCTCAAGCGTCAACACCAACCTGTATCTCTCGACCCGCATGTTGTTCTCTCTTGGACGCGAAGGCTACGGCCCTGATTGGATGGGTAGAGTGAGTCGGAACGGCGTGCCGCATCGCGCCCTGCTGGCTTCCACCGCGGGAGTCGTCGCCGCTATTTTGCTGGCCTTCTTCGCGCCGAAAAACGCTTTTCTCATGCTCTACGGAACCGCAGTCGCCGGCATGTTCTTCGTATGGCTGGTGATTCTGAGCAGCCATCTCCAGTTTCGCAAAGCGGTTGCTCGTGAACGACTCCTGACATTGCCCATGCGGTTGCAGGCGCACCCGATCTTTACCCTGGCCGGCATTGTGTTGCTGGTTGCCATTGCGATGACAACCTTCTTTGTGGACGGATTGCAATGGTCGGTCCCTGCTTTTGCGGTTTTTCTGGGACTAATCACTCTCTTTTATTTTCGCAACCGGGAGAACAAGGTCGCGGGATAGTTTTTTCCAACATCATGGCGATTCAGACCGATCCTACGCTGGACAATCATGAACGAAGTCGCGCATGCCGCGAGGCTTACTCTTCATTTCGAGGTCAATTCAAAGGCGATCTTTTGCGCCCCGGCGATCCCGGGTACGAACACGGTCGGACGATTTGGAACGGCATGGTCGCCCAGAAGCCCGGCCTGATCGCACGCTGCGCCGATGTGAGGGATGTCCAGACTGCGATCCGAATCGCAACCGACACCCGCATTCTCACGGCCGTCCGTTGCGGAGGGCACAGCCTCGCGGGGTTCAGCACGTGCGACGGTGGCTTAGTGATCGACCTGTCGAGAATGCGAAAGGTCACGGTCGATCCCGATTCCCGCCGCGCCCGTGTTGCCGGAGGTTGTCTCTTAGGATCGATCGATACTGCCACGCAGAAAGCAGGGCTGGTCTTCCCCTCGGGAGTGGTCTCCCACACCGGCGCTTCTGGACTCATCCTTGGCGGCGGCACTGGTTGGCTCACTCGCCGCTTTGGCTTGTCCTGCGACAATGTCGAAGCTTTTACTGTTGTCACCGCCGATGGCTCCGTCGTGCGTGCCGATGCAAGAGAAAGTGCGGATCTCTTCTGGGCTCTGCGCGGGGGCGGCGGGAACTTTGGAATCGTCACCGAATTTCAACTGAACCTTCATCCGCTGAACTCAGTTGTGCTCGCGGAAGGACTGACTCCCGAGAAGGGCATCCGGCGGCTTCTCGAGTGCTGGCGGGACTTCATGGCCGACACTACTTTCGACCTAAAATGGAATCTTGACCTTCGCCTTGCCCCGCACACGGAGAAAGTCCCGTCGAAGCTTCGCGGGCGGCCGGTGGCCGGCAGTTCGTTGGTCTGGACTGGTGCTCCTGAGGGGGCGAAGCGGTACTTTGAGCATGCTTTTTCGCTGTGCCATCCGGATTCTGTACGCAGCCAGACCGTGTCGTTCCTGCATTTGCAAACGATGGCCGATTCCGACTTCCCGCACGGACGGCGTTACTACACCAAGTCAGGCTATTTTCAATCCATCAATGATGGAACGATTGACCGTTTTCTCGAGGCGCTCACCACGATTCCGTCGCCGGAAACTCAGATCGAACTAACTTACCTCGGCGGGACAGCCGAGCAGGTCGCCGCCAATGAAACTGCATTTGGCGACCGCAGTGCCCCATTCATCACGAATCTGCTGGCGAATTGGCAGGATGCCGCTGCCGATGCTTTGCACATTTCCTGGATCCGCTCGCTCTTCCAGAAGCTGCGGCCGGCCATGACACCAGGCGTCTATGTAAATTTCATGAGTGGCGACGAGCAGGACCGCGTCCCCGAAGCTTACCGGCAACGATGGGAGCGTATGATCGCAGTCAAAACGCACTATGACCCCGATAACTTCTTCCGCCTGAACCAGAATGTACGACCGCATGGGAGACCATGAGACGAAGTTACCATAATGCCAAACATACCGAACGCGCTGGTGACTAGCGCGGGCTTGCAGCGTGGGCCGGGCCGATCTCGAAGGCAAAGTGCACGGGCCTGTTGGAAGTGGACGTCAATGGAACGACCAACCATGCCAGGAGCGATTCGTGGCTAGGTCGGTAAGGAATAGACACCCCCTTGTGTCCACCAACCAAGCCGGTTCTGGATGGTCGGCCAACCGGAAGTAATTCCGCCAACCGTCCCCGACCGGGTGCTGCGCCGGAGTGCCCGCACGGCATCAACACAGGAATGCGCCATACACGTGACCTAACGGACGAACAGTGGAAGACCCTCGATCCGCTAATCCCGAAACCAAGAAGACGACGTGATCGCCGAGGGCGACCTTGGAAGAGCCGCCGATCCGTCCTGAACGGTGTCCTGTGGGTATTACGGACTGGTGCACCCTGGGCGGATCTCCCCGACCGGCCGTTGCACAAATCGTGGCACAAATAATTCCCTACCCTGCCCAATGAAGCCAACGTGAAGGGCAGGGGCCTCGCGTGCAGAATTTCCAACCCACAACCCAACCCACAATTTGAGTGGCCTTGTACGACTTGCAGGTATTTTGGCAGTCCCCGTGTTGTTCTAAGTTGTTGTAAAACCAACTGTCACGGCAGAGGCCGCGGGTTCG
>DATFTB010000188.1:0-3763 GCA_035262325.1 Candidatus Acidiferrum sp. | reverse complement strand
GCACGCATTTCACGTGACCGTGGGTTTGGTGGGGCTAACGCTGGTAATGCTTCTGTCTCTCGCGGGCAAGGTACACCAGACGGACGCCGAGCACGTGGATGTGTTCTCGTTGTACTGGCATTTTGTAGACGTGGTTTGGGTCGTCGTTTTCACCGTAGTGTACTTGATCGGACGATGAGCGCAACATGGCAGACGAGATACGCGCGGAAACCGCAAAAGAGCCGAGTTCTGTAGAACTGCCGGCGCCGACAGTGTGGCCGATTGTATTCGCCTTCGGCCTTACGCTGCTGTTTACGGGGCTGCTGACCAGCGTTTCGGTGAGCCTGGTGGGCGTGGTGCTCAGCCTGGCGGGCAGCATCGGATGGTTCCGCGAGGTTTTGCCACAGGAACGGCACGAGATTGTGCCGGTGGAACCCGAAGTTGTGGAGACTCGCGGCGTTCCCGTGGAAGTGGCACGCATGCGAATCGACCCTGAAATCAAGCGCACGCGAATTCCCATTGAAATTTATCCGTATTCGGCGGGAATCAAGGGTGGACTGGCGGGAGGCGTGGCCATGGCCCTGCTGGCGTGCCTCTACGGGTTACTGAGCCACACGAGCATCTGGTATCCGATCAATCTGCTGGCCTCGATTGTTTATGCGCAGTCGACTCAGCTTTCGATGGCCCAACTGACGGCCTTCCATCCCGCGCTACTCGGGGTTGCGACCCTCATGCACATCGTGGCCTCCTTGCTGGTGGGGCTGCTTTATGGCGTGATGCTGCCTATGTTTCCGCGGCGGCCGATCCTCTTGGGTGGATTCATTGCGCCGCTGATGTGGACTGGGCTGCTGCACACCAGTTTGGGGGTGATCAATCCCCTGATGGACAAACTGATTGACTGGAAATGGTTCGTGCTTTCTCAGATCGCGTTTGGAGTTGTGGCGGGGCTCGTTGTGGTGCGCCAGCAGCGCGTCAGGACGCGACAATTTCTGCCGCTTGCGGTCCGCGCGGGAATTGAAGCTCCGGGAATCATGAGAGAAAAGGGCGGGAGCGACCAGCGATGAACCTCCCGTGTGCACGTATACGTTTCTGGTCGAGGCTCGCCGGGATTGCGGCGGCTCTCGTCATGGCCGGATGCAGCGACTCGCCCGGCCGTCCCGCGAAGGGCCCGGAAGTGATCCGCCCGGACCAGTTGTTGGATTTCAACATCCTCTTCAAACAAAACTGCTCGGGCTGCCACGGGCCAGAAGGCAAAGGCGGAGCGGCGATCGCCTTGAACGACCCGGTTTACCTGGCGATCGTGGACGACGACGCGATCCGGCGCATTGCCTCCAAGGGAGTGAATGGGACTCCGATGACGCCGTTTGCTCAAAGTGCAGGGGGAATGCTGACGGACAAGCAGATCGATGTGCTTGTCCATGGAATTCGTGCATGGGCCCGGCCAAACCAGCTTGCTGGCGTAAGCCTTCCGCCCTACGCGACGGAGCCGCCGGGCGACGCCCAGCGTGGCGCTCAGGTGTATGCAACCTTTTGCTCTTCGTGTCACGGGCCGAAGGGAGAAGGCGGCGAGAAGGGCAGTTCGATCGTCAATGGATCCTATCTGGCGTTGGTGAGCAACCAACAACTGCGCACGATCGTGATAGCCGGGCGGCCCGATCTGGGTGCGCCGGATTGGAGAGGAAACGTTCCGGGCCGGCCAATGACCGCGCAAGAAATTTCCGATGTTGTGGCGTGGCTTGCGGCGCAGCGACCAGAATTCCCGGGGCAGCCGTATCCCAACTCGGACGAAGGGAGGCGCTAATGAGTATTGCCACAGAGAACGACACCACGATTACCAGGCGCCGGCTATTCATGAAATTGGGAATCATGTTCAACGGGCTCGTCGCGGTAGTCCTGGCAGTGCCACTCGTGCGATTTCTTTTGTCGGCGGTCACGCGGGAACACCAGGACGAATATCTTTCCTGGGTAGCGCTTGGACCGGTTGGACAATTTCCGGAAGGCGAGACGCGGCTGGCTACGTTTCGGAGCCCGTACGTGACACCAACCGACGGGAAAACGGTCGACACAGCGTGCTGGGTCAGGCGTATCGCGGGGGAGGAGTTCCAGGTTTTCGCAGTGAATTGTGCGCACCTGGGCTGTCCGGTTCGCTGGTTCCCGCAATCGGGACTGTTTCTGTGCCCGTGCCATGGGGGCGCTTATTACCGCGACGGAGAGCGAGCGGCCGGACCGCCGGAGCGCGGGTTATTTACCTATCCGCACAAAGTAGAAAACGGTGTGCTGTCGATCCAGGCTGGTGAATTGCCCACGCCGGGCGGGCCCCGCGCCGCCAATCACGACAACCGTGAAAGGAAAGGTTCGTGCGTCTGATTGAGCAAATCGGAGAATGGTTCGACAGGCGATTGCAAGTTGCCGCGCCGGTTCGCGAAGTCGCGGAGCATCCGGTTCCGCGGGAAACGGCGAGCTGGTGGTACGTGTTCGGGAGTGCGGCGCTGACCGTATTTATGTTCCAGGTGGTCACGGGGATCATGCTCGCGATCGTGTATGTGCCGTCCGCGAGCGAAGCATGGAACAGCCTGCAACACCTGAATCACGATGTGACGCTCGGTTGGTTCATACGGGCACTGCATGGGTGGGGCTCGAACTTCATGGTTGCAATCGTACTCATCCACATGGTGCAGGTGTTTTTGTTTGGCGCTTATAAATTTCCGCGCGAACTTACCTGGATGGTCGGCGTTTTTCTCTTGCTCATGACACTGGGCATGGCGTTCAGCGGCCAGGTGCTGCGGTTCGATCAGGATGCATATTGGGGGCTGGGGATTGGCGCATCGATTTTGAGCCGCACGCCGATTCTAGGCGGTTGGCTGGTGAAATTGATGCTCGGAGGACCGATTATCGCCGGTGCCGCGCTCTCGAGGTTTTTCGCGCTTCACGTGTTCGTCATTCCGGGGCTGCTAATCTTCCTCGTGAGCCTGCATCTTTTGATGGTGATAAAGCTCGGAATCAATGATTGGCCCATGCCCGGGCGCGTTGTGCGAAAGGCAACCTACGAAAAGCAATACCACGAACTAACGAAGAAAGATGGCGCTCCGTTTGTTCCCTACGCCGTGTGGAAAGACATGTTTTTCGCGGGCATCGTAGTGCTGGCCATCGTCGTTTGCGCCGTGGTCTTCGGCCCGTTCGGTCCGACCGGCCAGCCCGACCCAACCATCATCCAGACGGTGCCCAAGCCGGATTACTTTTTCCTGTGGCTGTACGCGGTACTGGCGCTGCTGCCGCCTTGGTTAGAGACCGCGGCGATTCTGGGCGGATCGGTCGTCGCGATCGGCGTGCTCCTGCTTCTTCCATTTCTCTCGGGAGAAGGGGAAAAAAGCTGGAGGCGACGCCCCATTGCCGTTATGTCGATCGTGCTCATCGCAGTGGCGCTCGGCACCTTCACGCATCTTGCGGGATATAGCCCGTGGAGCCCGAAGATGACCGCGTGGAGCGGCGAGCCCGTGCCGGAAAAGTTTTTGGAAGCCAGGACGGCGCTGGAACGCAAAGGCGCGGTCGTTTTCCAGGCCAAACAGTGTCGCAACTGCCATGCGCTTGGCGGCAGTGGCGGCCAGCGCGGTCCCGAACTGGATGCCGTGGCGACGCGACTGACGCGCGATCAATTGATCCGCCAGGTGCTGCAAGGAGGCGGCAACATGCCGGCCTACGGAAATAATCTGAATCCGGCGGAGACGACGGCGCTTGTTGCGTTTCTCGAGACGTTGCACCCGGCTGGGCAGCGTCCGGCCCGCGA
>DATFTB010000187.1:0-18300 GCA_035262325.1 Candidatus Acidiferrum sp. | reverse complement strand
CTCGTGGCGCTCACGGTGCTTTACTTTGTGGATCAGCTAGCGGATCAGATGCCCCTTACGACGCCACTCACGGCGTGGTATACCGAGGGAGCGTTGCTCGGAATGGTTGTGATCGTTGCCCTGGCGTTCTACGGTTTTCATTTCTCGCGAGCAGGGAAGCCACTGTTTCAAGGAGGCGCCTGGGAGCTTTGATTCTTGTGGGCTGCTCGAGGCCCCGCATGCGCTCGGGATCAACTGGCAAGCATCAACGCCGGGCTCTCGCTTTCAGGGTTGCCGAGGACGGTAGCACGGCTTCCGCGATCGAAACGGTGAGAGTCTCGACGTCGGTCAAAGCGCGACTCGCGGCCACGCGCGCCTTTTCGAGGAAGGAAGAATCCAGCAAGAAAGCGCAGCGGTCGACGAAAGGGTGATTTGCGGCTTCAAAAGGCTTGCGGCGGCGCGCCGGGGCGGTGCGGGCGAGAATGCCCTCGTACATTTGCAAGTCCGATTGGAATTCCAGGGCGGCGCCGCCATTCCAGTGCTGCAGGCGGGTGAGGGCTCCGAGGAATTTCTGGCGGAACGCTACCGCCTCCTTCCGCTTCATCGCCGGAATCTTCCGACCATCGCGCGTGGTCGTGCCGCGAGCGACCAGGTCGAGCGCTTGCGCGGAGGCCGCCAACAATGCCTCGCGCTGCAGCAGTGTCAGCAGGTCGCGATAGAGACTTGCATGGACTTGCAAAGCGTGGCGGCCATGCTCGACGACGTAGGAATCTACAAAGCGTGGCACGATGCGCTCGCGAAGCAGGGCCTCGCCCAATTGTTGTGCGAGGACGGCGGCTGAATCGGGTGCAAGATCCCTCGAATTGGACGCCGCCGCCATGCTTGATTTTCCTATGGTAACAGCAGAGAGGGCGTTCGCATCCGGGGCGGGGTTGGGACCGAAGACGAAACCGCCGTCCCGCGAGACCCAAAGGCCCCGGCAGGGCGTCGAGCCTTTGGGTCGAGTCGATGCGGTGAACGTAGGTTTAGTGTACTGCGCGCGGGCTGTCGCCGACACCGGTCGGCTGGGGCTCGGGCTCCGGGACAACCGGCGCGATGGGATTTTTCTCGAGCGCGTGTTCGAGAACCTCGTCGAGCGTGCGCACGTAGGTGATCTTTAGGTCGCCGAGAATCTCGGGCGGAAGATCGGCGACGGCGTTCGGTTCGTTATCCGCCGGCAGCAGGACGTGAGTGATGCCTGCGCGCTTGGCACCAAGCACCTTTTCCTTCACTCCGCCGATCGGCAGAACAACGCCCGAGAGCGTCATCTCTCCGGTCATCGCCAGGCGATTCTTCACCGGACGGTTGGTGAGCAAGCTCACAAGGGCGGTCACCATCGCCGCGCCTGCCGAGGGGCCGTCTTTCGGAACGGCGCCCGACGGCACATGAATGTGGATGTCTTGTTTGCGGAAGAAGTCCGGATCGATGCCGTAGCGCTCGGCATTGGCCCGCGTCCAGGTCAGCGCCGCGGTCATGGATTCCTGCATGACTTCGCCGAGATGGCCCGTCATGGTGAACTGCTTACCGCCGCGCATGCGGCTCGCTTCGATGAAGACGATGTCGCCGCCGACGGGCGTCCACACCAGCCCAACGGCCACGCCGGGTTTCTTGACGCGCTCTTCGACTTCCTTTTCCGTGCGGAACTTGGGCACGCCAAGGAATTCGCGCACCACTTCCGGAGTAACGACCATTTTGTCGGGTTTGCCTTCCGCCATCCGGCGAGCCTGCTTGCGCACCAGGGTGGCGATTTCGCGCTCCAGGTTGCGCACACCGGCTTCACGCGTATAGCTGTGGATGATTTCCTGCAGCCCTTCGTCCGTAAATTCGAGCTGCTCGCCTTCCTTGATGCCGTGTTCGGCGGCCTGTTTCGGAATCAGATACTTGCGCGCAATGTGGATCTTCTCTTCGCCGGTGTAGCCGGGAAGCTCGATGATCTCCATGCGGTCGCGCAGCGGTTCCGGGATGGGGTCCATCCAGTTGGCCGTGGCGATGAAAATGACCTTCGAAAGATCGAAGGGTACATCCAGGTAGTGATCGCGGAACGTGGAGTTCTGCTCCGGGTCGAGCACTTCCATCAAGGCGGAAGAGGGATCGCCGCGGAAATCGCGTCCGAGCTTGTCGACCTCGTCGAGCATGCAAACCGGATCGTTGCTTTCCGCGCGGCGGATGCCCTGAATGATCTGGCCGGGCAACGCGCCGATATAGGTGCGCCGGTGGCCGCGAATTTCCGCTTCATCGTGCATGCCACCAAGGGCAATGCGGACGAACTTGCGGCCTAGCGCGCGGGCAATGGACTTGCCGAGCGAGGTCTTGCCTACGCCCGGGGGGCCGACGAAGCAAAGGATCGGTCCTTTCATTCCCGGCTGGAGTTTCTTGACCGCCAGGTAGTCGAGGATGCGTTCCTTCACCTTCTGCAGGTCGTAGTGGTCCTCATCGAGGATTTCGTGCGCCTTGGGAATGTCGATCTCCGCGCTGCCAGAGGATTTATTCCACGGCAGGGAGGTCATCCATTCGAGATAGGTGCGCGAAACCATATATTCGGCCGAAGCGGGGGTCATCTTCGAGAGGCGCTTCAGCTCGCGGTCGCACTCCTTCTTGGCCTCCGCCGACATGCCGGCTTCCTCGACTTTCTTTCGCAGTTCTTCGATTTCGGCCTGGGCGTCGTCGATTTCGCCGAGTTCTTTCTGAATCGCCTTCATCTGCTCGCGCAGCAGGTATTCGCGCTGGTTCTGGCTTACCTGCTCCTGAACCTGCTCGTTGATCTTGCTGCGCAGCTCGAGAACTTCGAGTTCTTTCGAGAGTTCGCGGATCAGAATCTCGAGGCGCTTGCGCACGTTGGAGGTTTCGATCAGTTCCTGGCGCAAGAGCGTCGAGAGGCTCGGCAGGGTTCCGGCAATAAAGTCGGAAAGCCGCGACGGGTCGTCGATGTTCATGGCGACGTTTTGCAAATCGTCAGAGAGCTGCGGCGAGTGGCTGACCACATCGCGGAATAGATCCTGAGCATTGCGCTCGAGCGCTTCGAGCTCGGTATCCTGCTCCCCGATGATGTCGGGCGCGGCTTCAATCGCGGCGCGCAGGAATGGGCGCAGGCCCAGCAGGTCAACGATGCGGATCCTCTGCAAGCCCTCGAGAAAGACCACCACGTTGCCGTTCGGCATCTTGACGGTCTTATGGACCTTGGCGAGTGTGCCGACTTTATGCAGGTCGGCTGCAGCAGGATCCTCGACGCGCGGGTCGAGCTGAGCCACGACGCCCAGCAGCTTCTCTTCTCCGGAAAGCGAATTGACGAGCGCCAAAGAGCTCTCGCGGCCAACCGTCAGAGGCAGCACGGCACCCGGGAAGAGAACGGTGTCGCGCACGGGCAGGATTGGCAGCGTGTCAGGTACGGCGTGTTTTTTGTCAGCCATATTTCCCCTCCGCATCCACGGCGGTAAAAACCGCCACGCAAGGTTAGATGCAGGAAAGGGCCAAAAGATGCCCGAAGCTGCATTAACCAGAATCAGCAAACTTTAGTCTTTTACGCTAAGATTCTATCGTGTCCCCCTGCAAATAGCAAGTACCTCAAGTAAGCGACAGAAAACATTGGCAATAGCTGCTAGGCGGTATTCTCGAATTCCCCAGTTTCTCTCTTTACCGGCCAGCGCGGGTCAGGGGATAGTGCTTCCTGACGAATTCGATGGCTTGCTCCCTGGTGAGCACGTTTCCCTCGAGCTGGCCCTCTTCGAGAGCCCCAAGGATACGTTGAAAGGCGGGACCGGGTGCATAACCCATCTCACGTAGATCGTCGCCCGTCAATAGCCTTGCGGGGCGGACTTGTTCGGGCGGCGTTTCCGCCAAGAACGTGCGGATGGCGTCGTAAGCGTCAAAACGGCCGTGGCTCGCCTGGCAGTCGAGGCGGTGAAGTTCGAGATGCTCATCGAACGCGGGAAGCCGAACGAAACGCTTTAGCGTGGACTCACGCATCTGCGCGACATCCTTGAACTTCATGTGGTTTCTGACGAGAGCTTCGACCTGTTCGCTCTCCTCATTCGAGAATTTCAGCCGGCGGCAGATCTCAGCGGCCATGCGCACGCCGACTTCGACGTGCGAATCGAAGCGGATGCGGTCCCCCGTTTCCGAGGCCGGGCGAAAAGTGGCTGATTTGCCGATGTCGTGAAGCAAGACTCCCCAGGCGAGTGTGGGTGAGACCCCCGCGGGTAAACCTTCAAGCATCATACGCGTGTGAATCCAAACGTCACCCTCGGGATGATATTCGGGCGGCTGTTGTACCCCTTCGAGCGCCGAGACCTCAGGCAAAAGCTCCCAGAGCAGGCCGGAAGCGTCGAGTAGTTCAAAGCCGCGGCGCGCGGCGCCTTCGGTCAAAAGCTTGGTCAACTCTTCACGAATGCGCTCGGCGGAGACCACCTTGATTTCCGCGGCGCCTTTTTGAATCGCCGCAAACGTGGCCGGCTCGATCTGATACCCGAAACGAGCGGCGAAGCGAACCGCGCGCAGCATGCGCAGCTTATCTTCGGCAAAACGCCGGCTTGGAACGCCGATGGCGCGAACAATGCCGGCCCGGAGGTCGGCCTGACCGCCGACGAAGTCGAGCACCTCGCCGGAGTTGTACCGCATCAGCAAGCCGTTGATGGTGAAATCGCGGCGCGAGACATCGTCTTCCGGTTTTGTGGCGTACGCGACCGCGTCGGGGTGCCGCCCGTCGGAGTAACCGAGGTCGCGGCGAAAGGTAGCGACCTCGACCTTCAGGCCGTCGCGCGCAACGAGAATGACGCCGAAGCGCGCGCCTACGGTGACACTGTCCGGAAAGAGCTGCGAAACACGCTCCGGGGTTGCGTCCGTGGCGACATCGTAATCGGCAGGCGGCCGGCCGAGCAGCAGATCGCGGACGCAGCCGCCAACCAGGAAGGCCCGATGGCCGTGCTGCTCGAGCGTTTCGCAGATCGAATTGGCGAGGTCCCGGGAGTTCACGGAGACATTATGCGCCAGCCGGGCGCGGCTGTCCGGAAATCACGCGGAAGAGTTACTTCATGCGAAAGACCAGGCAGGTTATGTCGTCGGACTGGCGGGTGGCGCCGACGAAATCTTCGACGCTCTTCATAAGATAGCCGAGCGAGCCTTCTGCAGAGAGATTCGGCAGGCTGCGAATGGCGTTCAGCCAGCGCCCGTCGCTGAACTCTTCACCCGCCGAGTTGAAGGCTTCTACCACGCCATCGGTAAACAGAATGAGGGTATCGCCAGGTTCGAGCTCGAGGGTCGAAGACGGATAAGAGGTGTCGGCGCTGATCCCGAGTGGCAAGGCGGAGGACGCCAGGCGTTCGGTACCGCCGCTGCCGCGGCGGACGACGGGGTAGTTGTGGCCTGCGTTCACATAGGTGAGGGTGCGTGAGGAGGGATCGAATTCGGCAATGACGGCGGTGGTGAAGCGCTGCCCTCCGAGGCTGTGGGCGCAGGCGTAGCGGTTCAACCGTTCGGCGAGTTGCGAGAGCCCAGGGCCTTCCGACGCTAGGGTTCGCAAGCTGGCCTGCAACGTGGCCATCAGCAGTGCCGCGGGGACGCTTTTGCCTGCGACATCGGCCATCACGAGCATGAGCTTTCCACCCGCAGCCCCGTCGCTGAGCGGATAAAAGGCGTCGTAGTAGTCGCCAGCCACGGAATTTTGCGGACGGGTGTGAAAAGCGACTTCGGCGTTGAGAATCGCCGGTGGGTTGGAAGGTACGAGCCAGGTTTGGATTTCGCGCGCGATTTCGAGGTCGCGCTTCATGACGACCTTGTCGGCGAGTTCGAGCGAGAGCAGCAGGAGGAAGGCCATCGCAGCAAGGAAATCCAAATTAACGTCGAGCGAAGTGTCGCCGCTCTGGAACTTCACCCCGGAAAAAAGCAGCATGACGAGAGCCACCAGGAGGAGGACACGCCGGGCCGGAGTGAGCTTGCTCGTCATGGCCCAGAACAGCTGGCCGGCAACGCGAAAGGGTCGCTTCCACGCGGGCAGCTTGTTGACCTCGTCCCAATCGACGTCTTTGCCGTAGAAACCGTAGCTCGAGCGCGCGTCGACGGTGAACTGGTTCCAGAGTTCGTCGATGCGGCGGCCTTCGCTGACGCGTTGCCAGAAGTGTCCGACGCGCTCTAACCGAGCAGGGCGTGGGGAAGTTTGGGTGCTGGATGGTGCGGGTGCGCTCATGGGGAAAGTATAGGCGAAAAGCGCGAAGCACTGCAGTGACGACCGTACCCGGTCCTGGCCTGGTGGCCGCCCGGGGCGCACCGGTCTGCCGAGCCCGCTGGCCAAAGGCTTCGAGCCGTTTGCCGACAGACGAAGTAACTGAAACGCGATCCTGGTTCCAAACGTTGCATAGGCAGAGGGCTTCGGTTCGGGGAGGATCCCATGCGGTCCTATCTCTCATTCCTCCTGATCCCACTTTTTGCATCCGGAGTACTAGCCGCCAGGGCCAGCGCCCGTTCGACCGCCGTCCTAAGCGGATTCAGCGCGCGCCTCCGCTACCTCGAAGGAGACGTGCGCCTCTCGCTCGGACGCGAAGGACAGCCGTACATCGGCAAGGAGTGGATCGATGCATCCGCGGGGATGGCGATCGGGGAGGGGTCTAGCCTTGCGACTCAGGAGGGCAGTGCAGAAATTGAATTCGAGAACGGGTCAATGCTCTATTTGGCTCCGCATTCCGTCCTGATGTTTTACGAACTCAGCTCCCATGATCCGGACGGCTCGGGGGCCAACGAATTTGATGCGGTTCAAACGAAACTGCTGGCCGGGTCCGTGATGTTCCTGTCGCTATTCCGGATGGACGGCGAGTTCACGCTCGAAACGCAGACCGCCAGGCTGCGAACACATTACGCGGGTCTGTACCGTGTCGCGAGCTACCTCAACAGCACAGAGATGATTGATCTGAGCCAGAGTCTGCCGCCAGACTTGCTGTCGCGAGCCGAGCCCGCAGCCCTGCCTCAAGGTACCTTCAGCGACGGCAAGATCGTGATCAAGGGGCCGGAGGCCGAGACGAAAGGCCCCTGGGATCTCGAGGTACGGGAGAGGATCGAGGAGCACGTCACGCTGACGGTTCGAGCGCTTCGCACAAGCGGATTGAGCGCGCCGTTCGGTGGACTCGTGGACCTGTACCGGAACGGCCGGTTCACTCCCTGCGGCTCGAATGAAATCTGCTGGGAGCCCTCAAGGCAGGCTCTCTCACAACTCGCGACGCAGGAAGCCGAGACTCCTTCCGCCGCTCACCCGCCGCAACGATCGGGGCAAAGGCAGGTCGTGTTTGAGTCCGAGGGTTGGGAAGGTGGCGCGTGCGACCCGGTGTGGACCCACACGACGATTTGGCGCGATTCGAGCGGGAACTTGCACTACGACACGGGTCCCGGCGGTGCTCCACATTCGAGACGCCCTGGGTTGCGGGGGAATGCACCGTGGCAATACTCCGCATGCACCACAGGGGAATTTGTGTACACAAATTCTGGTTACTGCATCGCGTTCAAACGCGATCACTGCCACCATCACCAGCACCATGAAGGCTCCGTCCACTGGGCGAGGGTGAATGGCCGGGTCGGAATCGTGCGCACGGTCGAGACCGGGGCCAAGGGCAAGCCAGCCGTGAATTGGAAGGCGGGCGTCGATTTGCCTCCACGGAAGCCTGGGGAAGTGATGAGGCATTCCGAACTGAGCGCCACAAGCAAGGTTCGGCTGCTTGACGGCGCGCCGAAAGAATATCGCGTCGGCGCGGTCGAAAATTCGCCGAGAGTGCCTGCGCCGGCGATTACCGCCGAGTTCCACGACCGTGACGCTAGCGTTCAAACAGCAGCGGGACGGGGGGCGAACGGCGTGCTCCACCAAGCGAGCTACGACTACAAAGCGCGCGGTTTCACGATGCCGGGCGAAGCCCATCCGACGGTCGTTGCCCGGATGAATTCCTATGGAGCGGTTTCCGCGCCGACCGGGCACAACAGTAGCCCGGGGGCGGTCCCAGGCTTAGTCCCAGCGGCACACGCAGCGGGCGGTTTTGGCGGAAGCACCGGGGGTGGTGGACATTCCGGAGGCAGCTCCTCGTCGGGCGGGGGATCGTCGCATTCGGGCGGGGGAAGTAGTAGCGCTTCGAATGCGGCGAGCAGCGCCGCGAGCGCAGCGGCTGGCAGTCACCACTAATGTGCATTTCCTCTGCGGCGCGCCCGGCTAGGAGTCGTCGCGGCGCAACGAGCCGCCAAACTGGACAGAGCCAAACCCGAACTTGTCGCGAAGCTGGTCGGCGGCCTTGGTGAGCCGTTCGAGTTTTTCGCGGCGGTCGGCTTCGAGCAGCTCCAGTTGTTCTGCACCATGAAAGAGACCGGAGAGGGCCACACCGAGAAGGCGGACCTTGCGCTCAGGGTCGCGATGTTCGCGGAACAGTTCAAGAAAAATGGCAAAAATATCGGCGTCGAGCCGGACCGGTTCCTCGACGGTACGAGAACGGGTGTAGGTTTGAAACCCCGCATAGCGAATCGTCAGGGTCAGGGTGCGTGAGGAAAGACCGGCCTCACGCAGGCGCTTCGATGCTTTTTGCGAAAGATGGCTGAGCAGGGACTCCATCGCGGCGACCTCGCTCGTGTCTTCGGCAAAGGTGTGATTGTGCGAGATGGACTTTGGTTCCGCGTCGATCAGGAATTCGTAGGAATCACCGCCACGCGCCTTGCGGTAGAGCGCGGTGCCCCACTGGCCGAAGATCTTCTCCAGTTGCTCCTGCCGGTGTGCGGCGAGTTCTTCGACGTTTTCGATGCCGAGTGCGCGCAGCGCGCGTTCGGTGACTTCGCCGATGCCGGGGATTTTGCGGATGGGAAGTGGAGCGAGGAAGCGCGCCTCCATTCCGGGAGCGACCCACACAAGGCCGCGCGGCTTGGCCTGATCCGAAGCGACCTTCGCGACCAGACGTGTGGTGGCCAGTCCGCCCGAGCAGGGCAGCGCGGTCGATTGCGTGATGCTGCGCAGCACCTTGTCGGCGGCAGCGAGCGGCGGGCCGTGCAGCCGTTCGGTGCCTCCGAGGTCCAGGTAGGCTTCGTCAATCGACGTCATTTCGACGATGGGAGAGAATTTGGCGAGGATCGAGGCGACGCGGTCGCTCCACTCGGAGTATTTTTCGTGATGTCCATCGATAAAAGTCGCGTGCGGGCAAAGACGCCCTGCGGTGCGCAGTGGCATGGCCGAGTGGATTCCGTATTTGCGCGCTTCATAACTGGCGGAGGAGACGACGCCGCGCTGATCCGGACGGCCACCGACCACGACGGGCTTACCGCGCAGCTCGGGGCGCTCGAGCAGTTCCACGGAAACGAAGAAGGAGTCCATGTCCACGTGGAGAATGGTGGAATGGAAGGGAACCTCGCGCGGTTCCGGCGAATCATGCTTGGCGCGAAAGCGGGCCAGGTCCGGCATGGCATAAGCCTACGACTAGGCGGGAGCGGGGGCAACCCGATCCGAAGACGGTCGAACCAAGGCAGTTCTCAGGAAGTTCGCTCGGCGGAGAGGACCCGGGGGATGCCGGCGAGGTCCTTGGTGACGCCGACGTTCGACCAACCGGCCTCGAAAAGCGGCTGAACCGCCGGCAGGCTGTGGTAGCCCAGCTCCAGAACCAGAAGGCCACCGGGCTTCAACTGCCGCGCGGCTTCGGGGATCAATAGGCCGTAGAATTCGTAGCCTTCGTCGCCGCCAAAAAGGGCTACTTCCGGTTCGTGCCGGACTTCAACCGGCAAGAGCTCCGCTTCGCGGCGTCCGATGTAAGGCGGATTGCTGATGATGAGGTCGAACAGCGGTGCGCCGGCCGTGCCGCGCTCTTGCCCGCCGTGCCGCCCCCCTTCAGGGCGGAAGGCTTCGAACCGGTCGGATTCGAGGAAGTAGATGCGCTCGGCAAAGCCGTGACGGGCGGCGTTGCGGCGGGCGACGTCGAGAGCCGCTTTCGAAACATCGGTGGCGTAAATGGTGGCCGCGGGAAGTTCCTTCGCCAGCGTGACGGCGATGCAGCCGGAGCCCGAGCCGACGTCGATCAGCGTGATGCCTTCACCCGAAGTGCGGGGCGTGCGGCCGGCCCGAATCTCGCGGACCGCGAGGCGGTCAAGGGCGACTTCGATGAGATGCTCGGTTTCCGGGCGCGGAATCAGGACCTCCGGCGTGACCTCGAATTCGAGCCCCCAGAATTCCTGTTTGCCAGTGAGGTGTTGCGTGGGCTCGCCCGACGCCCGCCGGGCAACCAGCGCGAAATACGCCTCGGCGACCGCTTCCGCTAGAGTTTCTTCCGGATGCGAATAGAGCCAGGTGCGGTCACGCCCCGTGACATGCAGAAGCAGCAGCTCCGCGGCGAGGGTGAAGGAAGGCACATCAGCGGCACGAAGCTGCCCGATCCCTTGCTTCAGCAGTGCGCGAACGGAACGATCTGTAGAAACGACACTCATGCGCTCAAGTGTTCCTTCTGGCGGCCGCTCGCTCCCAGGACCCCATAAGCGCCGCCGTTGCCGGATTTGCCGATTCGAAGACCCGTCAGGCCTCGGCGAGTTCCTGCTTGAGGCGTTCGGCCTCGTAATGACCCACCAGGCCATCCACGAGCGCAGCGAGCTTGCCGTCCATCACTTCGGTGAGCTGGTGGATGGTCAAGCCGATGCGGTGGTCGGTGACGCGGTTTTGCGGATAATTATACGTCCGAATCTTTTCCGAGCGGTCGCCGGTTTTGATCTGGCCACGGCGTTCGGCGGTGATGGCGGCCTGTTGTTTTTCGAGTTCCATTTCATAGAGACGGGAACGGAGGACCCGCATGGCCTTGGCGCGATTTTTGATCTGCGATTTCTCGTCTTGTTGCGAGACAACCAGCCCGGTCGGCAGGTGCGTGATGCGCACGGCGGAGTACGTGGTATTGACCGACTGGCCGCCAGGACCAGAGGAGCAGAAGGTGTCGATACGCAGGTCCTTGGGTTCAATCTTGATGTCGATTTCGTCTGCTTCTGGAAGCACCGCGACGGTGGCGGCGGAAGTGTGAATGCGTCCCTGCGTCTCGGTGGCGGGCACGCGCTGGACCCGGTGTACACCGCTCTCGTATTTCAGCTTGGAGTAAACCTTGTGACCCTGGATGGCAGCGACAATTTCCTTCACGCCGCCTAGCGAGGAGGGCGAGCTTTCCATCACCTCCACCTTCCATCCCTGCGATTCAGCGTAGCGCGAGTACATGCGGAAAAGATCGCCGGCGAAGATGGCGGCCTCGTCGCCGCCCGTGCCGGCGCGGATTTCGAGGAGGATGTTTTTTTCGTCGTTCCGGTCCCTGGGAAGTAGGAGAAGTTTCAGTTCGCGTTCCGTCTCTTCCTTGCGCGTGAGGAGCTGCTTTTCCTCCTCCTGGGCCATGTGGCGCATTTCGGCGTCTTCGGATTCGACGATCATCTGACGGGCGCCGGCGAGGTCCTTTTCAAGTTGCTTGAACTCGCGGTGCTTGCCGACGATTTCTTCGAGCTCGGCGTGCTGCTTGGCGAGCTTCTGGAAGCGCGCGGAGTCGCTGATGACCTCGGGCGTGGAGAGCTCGCGGGTCATTTCCTGATAACGAGCGTCGAGCTGATCGAGTTTTTCAGAGAGCGTAAGAACGGCCATTTCAAATACCTCGCTGGATGCAAAATTCGGCGTCACGCGACGAAGTGACGGGTGATTGGTGAAAAGTGACAGGTGAAATGCCGGGTAGAACCCGGGAGGCGAGCACGGTGGTCAGCTAATAGAATGCGGCGTACATGACTCGTGGTGACAAGGATATCGCGGAACGCCACGAGGTGCAATCCGGACGGATGGAAGTTGCTGGTGGCAAGTTGGCTGTACTACGATGCGGACTAATGGCGAGAGGCCAGGCGAGAGTGAAGAGGATGAGCGAAGCGGCGCGAAAGGCGACGGAAAATGCACCGGAGATTCGGGGGGACGGAGCGCCACAGACGGATACCGGGTTTTTGTGGGATTTTTGGTACCCGGCGATTCCCAGTCGACGAATCCGCGGGCGCAATCTGGCGACCACGATGCTCTTGGAAGTGCCACTGGTGCTCGGACGCACGAGCGAAGGCAAGACATTCGCGATGCGTGATTCCTGCCCGCACCGCGGGATACCCCTCTCCTACGGCCACTTTGACGGGAAGAATCTCGAGTGCAGTTACCACGGCTGGGAATTCGATGCCTGCAGCGGGCAGTGCCTGGCGATTCCTTCGCTGACAAGCCATGACAAATTGAAGGTCGAGCGTATCAGCGCCGGCCACTTCCCTTGCGAAGAGCGCGACGGGTACGTTTGGGTGTATATGAACGTTCCGGGAACGCGGCTACCGGAGAAGCTGCCGGCTGTGCCGGAGCTAGAGAAGTTCAACGGGCGATACAAGATGACCAGGCTCGAATGCGAGCTGCCGTCGCACATCGATCACGGTATCATCGGCTTGATGGATCCGGCGCACGGGCCCTTTGTGCACCAGTCCTGGTTCTGGCGGACGAAAGCGAGCATTCACGAAAAAGCGAAGCAATTCGAGCCCATTCCAAACGGCTTCCGGATGAGTCCACACAAACCCAGTTCGAATAGCGCGCCCTATAAACTGCTCGCGAAATTCACGGGCGAGACGGTCACGACAACGATCGACTTCGTGCTGCCGAACCTGCGCACCGAAATTGACCGCAGCGGGAAGCTCTGGTTTTCCAGCCGCGCGACGGTCACGCCCGTGCGGCGCGACCTGTGTCGGATTGATTTCGTCGCGGCATGGAATCTGCCTCTGCCGGTTTCGATTTTTCGCGTTTTTGCGGGGATTTTTTTGCGCCAGGACCAGCAGACGATGATTCGACAAGCCGAAGGGCTGAAACACAACCCGCGGCTGATGCTGATCGACGACGCCGACCGGCCTGCGAAATGGTATTTCGCCTTGAAGCAGAATCTGATCGAGTCGCGACGCACCGGAAAGCCGCTGGCGCACCCGATGGAGGGTCCGGTCACGCTCCGCTGGCGAAGCTGAGAGCAAGGCGGCTTGGCCGCGATCGGGATAGTTCAAATGCGGCGCTGGATGTCGGGAAAGTCGAGCCACACTTTGACGCCGCAGAAGTGTGAGCCTTCGGTGCAGATGGGTGTGGTGATTCCCGCGCGCAAGTGGCACGGCGGGCCGATGTAACGGGAAAGCTCGGGTTGTAGCTCGCGGAGCTGCGCGATTTCGTCCATGGAGGCGTTGTAGATTTCCTCCTGCGCGTTGAAGCAGGTGCGCATGGTCCATTTGTGGAGAAGGTGGAGCAGCGAACCGGTTTCGACCAGGCGAATGGCTTTTGCGTTCGGAAGGGTATACAGGGCAATTTCGGCGGGCACGCCACGATCGAGAAGCTGATTCTTCGCCGCCCAGGCATCGTACATTGCGCGTTCGTAAACCTCCTTCGCGCGAGGATTTCGAGCGACAAGCATTGGGGTGATGTAGTCGGGTTCGCGAGTATCGGCAAGTGTCAGGAGAGGGCGCGAGCCCGGGACCATACGGTGCCGCTGATCTTGGCTATCGGCGGTATGGCTGATCTTCTTGGCAAAGGTGTAGTTGGCGTGCTGTAGGGCACGCATCATCGGTGCGTGAACACCGACGTTGAGGGTTTCGAGGCGGTACAGGTTGCGGGAGGGATTCAGTAAGCGATCAATGGCCTCCGCGTCGGAGCAAGCCGATTGCGTCAGGCCTACCACGGCGCGGTAGGACTCGGCCATGACCCGGGAGGCGTTAGGCGGATAATCAAGCAGGCGCGAAGTCTTGCCTTGCAGCCGCGCGTCAAATTCACGGGCGAACCCGTCGCCGTGCGCAGGTAGGCGAGCGACGTCTTTCCATTCAGGCAACTCTTCGAGCGGCGCGGTTCGGAATCGCTCAAAGAACTGCGGGTCGAGCTGGCGCACCTGCGCGACCATCTCCCCGATGACGGCCCGTGCTTCGCTTGGCGTGTCCGAAGCCGAACACATCCGCCATAGACGGTGCAGTACGATGCCGGAAAGGGTGTGCACCATCGTGGTGAACGCGGCGAGCGGCAGAACATAGCGAGCAATCTCGATGGCGCGTTTTTCGGCGGAGCGCTCGATTTTCTGAATGCGCTTCGGATGGGACATCGGGCCGATGTGCCAGATGTCGTTCAGGAGGTCGCGGGCGTCGGAGACAAGCAGCACCGATAGGTCGCGATAGTAGGCCCAGGCGCGCGCGATGGCCGCCTGGTAAATGGCTCGCGAGCCTTCATCGAAGAAGAGCGAAGGGGCAGGGAGGTAGGCCTGTGCGCGGTCCAGGCGGACATAGCGCTGGCTTTGCTGTTCCGAATTGTAGAAAGGGTGCGCGTGCAAGAAAGACCAGACGAACTGGCGGCTGATGTTTTCGACGCCGAATTCGAAGTGCGCATGCTGGTAAACGGTGTGATGCCCGCTGTAAAAGGTGGCGGCACCAATGTTGACGCGCTGCTTGTCGGTGATTTCATCCGGGTTGATGAGGCGCGCCGAATAGCAGGTGCGCGCAGCGGCGATGGCCGAATCGAAAGGATGCGAAAAGGCGTTGCGCAGCGTGATGCGGGGCGGCCCCGTTTCCACGGTATCGGGCGTCGGAGCGCCATCAAACATGCGGGATTGCGTCGCCACGTTGAGAAATGATTCTACACGGTGTGGCTGAACTCGACAAAAGGAGCAAAAAAAAGGACCGGCGAAGGGCCGGTCCCGTCGGATCGCTAATTGCGAGCGCGATTACTTCTTGCCGGCGGCAGCCGGAAGGTTGGCGTATTTCTTTTGGAAACGCTCGACGCGGCCGGCCGTGTCTACGAGTTTCTGCTTGCCGGTGAAGAATGGGTGGCAATTGGAGCAGATTTCGACGCGAAGCATATTGCCCTTGATGGTCGAACGCGTCTGGAAGGTGTTCCCGCAGGCGCAATGGACGGTTACGGGATGATAGTCGGGGTGGATACCGGATTTCATGATTCTCCGTTCTGTCGTGGCCGGTCTGCACGGCCTCCCAACCGGGTTGAGGACTACAGCCGCGTCGCTAGGTCACAAGACAAACCCCAATTATACGAGAACTCGCAAAAGATTTCCAACGCAGCGGGGGAGGTTTCCGCTCGAAAAAAACTCGTTTCGATCCCGGCACGAAACCAAGGACCTGAAACCACTCGGGTTACGAAGAGCACCCCGCGAGCGGCCGCCAAAGCCTTAGCCCGCCGTAGGATCAACGTGAAGGAACGACGGCTTTAACCTGATTGGAGTGGGCGCTTTCAACGCCCGCAGCGTCGATCGCAGTGACAACGTAGTAGTATGTGGCGCCCGAGGCAACCGACGTGTCGGCGTAGGTCAGGCCATCAAAGGCTTCGCCGGTGAGCGGGGTGTACCAAGTGCCGGAGCCTTCGCTGCGGTATACGCGATATCCAGCCACCGCGCTCGTGCTCGCATTCCAGTTCAACTGAACGGTGTGCTGGACAGCGGGAGCGGGCGTCGGAGCCGGACTAGGCTTTGGAGCGGGCGCCGGTGCGGGACCTGGGGTTGGAGCTGGCGGTTTGGGACTCGGGGAGGGGGCCGGAGCCGGTGGTGCGTGACTCGGGGCGACACCGCCGCCAGAGAGACTAAGCTTGGCCGGCGAGGAGAGGCTCGGGCTTAGAAACGACATCGTGGCCGACGCCGGGCCTTTCGCTTGCGGTGTGAACCAAACCTGGAAAGTGGTGGATTGGCTCGGAGAAAGAGAAAGACCGGGCGAGAGGCTTTCGTAGCCGAAACTAGCCCCGGCCACCGTGACGCCCTGAATCGTCAGGCTACTATTGCCGGTGTTCTGGAGCGTGACGTTTTGGGTGCTTTTTGCCTTCAGATTGAGATTTCCGAAGTTGATGGATGCGGGAGTAACGAGGAGATCTGCGAAGGCCTTCTCTCCGGTGCCTGCCAGGGCCAGGGCCACGATTCCGTCGGAAGCGTTGCTGCTGATGTCCAACGTAGCTGAGGTATTTCCTACGGAAGTCGGCGAGAACGTTATCACGTAGGACAAGCTCGTCGACGGCAAAATCGTCGCGGGAATCGCAGGTCCGCTCGCGGCAAATTGCGGATTGGAGATAGAAAGAGAGGCCAGCCGAAGCGCTGCCGTGCCGGAGTTGCTGATCTTAAGCGTTTGCGACTGGGTGTGGCCGAGGACCACGGTACTAAAATTGAAGTGGTTGGCGGACACACTGAGCGAAGGAGTTTCTGCGGACACCCGCGACCTCGGTTGCGCGTAGCCGGCACAGCCAACGAGCCACGGGAGAGTTAAGAAGAAGGCCCCGTTCGCGAGCGCGCGAAGAGCGGGCCTAGCAGGCGGGCATGGGCGGAGCGAACGCAATTTGGGCGGAACCCCCTGAAACTCTTGGGGATGACGTTAACTTTCGGCGACCGAGGCTCGCAACCTGGTCAGGGTACAGTTCAGGGACAGGAGGGTAGTGTTCCTAACCTGTACAGTCGGCCAGTTCGGACATGTTCCGAAGTAGTAAGTATGAAGAACTAGGAAAGTTTGGCCAACTCGTTTCCAAAAAATGGAAACTTTTTGCAGTGCAAATCGTGTCTCGACCGGAAAAGACGGCCTCGACCTGGCGATTCGGCGGGTTCAGGCAACGAAATGGCAGCCCAAACGGAAAGCTCCTTCCGGTGTGCGGCGCGACCAAACGGGCTTCAGGTAGACGCGTACCGGCGGAAGAATCGGGACGTGAAGAATCGCGAGCAGGCTTTCTCGAAATTCCTCCGGCTGCTCGAATTCAAGCGCAACTCCACCAAACCCCAGGTCAACCACGCGCGCCCGGCGGTCGCCCTGTTCACCAACGATCGCGTAGGCGTTTGTGCCGGCCATCGAAACGCGCTCGGCTTTTCGCGGAACGGCATAGGCTGCGGGGGCGGGAGCTATGGAGGGATTCTGGCTCGCGATGCATTCGACAGCGGCTGCCGTGGCAACCTGGAATTCGCCGACCAGCTTCTCCGCCGCCCCCGCAGCGGAAATCGAAGCCTGTGGCGGGGCCGCGTTAAGGGAAGCAGCCTGCGGCGCGTCAGGAAAGCGAAAGGCGTCCTTGGCGCGTTGGTTATGAGCCGCATGCTTCAAGCGATAGAGGCGCTCGTCGGCGATGCGAATCAGCTGCTCGGCCTGTTCGCCATCCTGAGGGAAAGTTGCGACACCCTGGTCCATCGTGACCGGAAAGGCCAGCCCGAGCGGGCGGAGAATTTCGACGAAAACGGTTTGCACGCGACGGCTGAGGGCCAGCGCCTGAACGGCGTCGGTCTGCGGAAGGAGCAGGGCAAACTCATCTCCGCCAATCCGAAATGCGGAGTCGGATGTTCTAAGAGCTTTTCGAAGGGTTGTGGCGGTCGCTCGGAGAACATCATCGCCGCGCGGATGGCCGTACCTGTCGTTTACTTCCTTAAAACGGTGGAGGTCCAGAACGACAAGGCCGAGAGGCAGGCCATAACGGCGAGCGCGCGTAAGTTCTTTTTCGAAGGCTTCCGCGAAGAGCCGCCGGTTGTAGAGGCTCGTTAGCGGATCGGTTACGGCGCTGACCTGAAGCTTGCGGTACTCTTCGTATTCGAGGACCACAGGAACACGGATCAAGCCAGCGTTGAAGAGCACGTCCATAAGAACCGTTTTGAGTGCAACCGGACGGCCAAGCGGTTCGGAAAGCTCCCTGCGAGTTCGCAGTATCTGTTCCCAGAGCTGCAGGCACTTGGTCTCGTGCAGGTCCAGATGCGCAATGGTGCGAAAGTATCGCTTCAGAAATTGACTGCGGGCAGAAACATCCAGCCCTTCGAGCACCTCTACGATGAGCTCGAGATAAGCTTCTTCAGTTGACAGGCGCGGAGCCGCAAGGGCACCGGGACCGGGGCTGGGCATATCCGGATTGTCCTAACAAACCTGCCTGCCCCGCGGGGTTTGGGGTAAGCGCGCAATGAATGGCTAGGGAAAAGCAGCAAGCCCCGTGCCAATCGGGCGCCCAGCGCTACGCCAAAGCTCGCCAGGGACAAGTCAGCGGGACGGCTGCGCATGTTATTACAAAAGGGGGCGATAATCGAGTCCCGGGTCCAGCGGGGGCAGGAGATCGGCATAAGATGGCTTTGTTCGAAGCCTACTCGGAAGCCGCAGAAGGGAAAGAGATTTACTCAAGAGGGCGGAGGAATTCCAACCCAAAGACCCGGATATCCCCCAAAACCTCCTGCCGGCGTACCTTGGCCATGATGGGCGGCGTTTCGCTCGGGACCAGACTCGAGGAGGATGCCGAAGGAGCGGGGATCGTAAGCTGGACCATTTGATTGTGGCGCAGCAGGTGCGTCGAGGCAATGC
>DATFTB010000186.1:0-47588 GCA_035262325.1 Candidatus Acidiferrum sp. | reverse complement strand
GACATTCTTCTCGTGCTCATCATCATCTTCATGGTTATTACGCCCCTGACGCCTAAGGGGCTCGATACGCTGGTGCCGCAACCCTCGCCCAACCAGCAGCAGAACCAGGAGCTCGAGAACAAGACCGTGGTGGTCCAGGTTGAACAAAACGGAAAACTCAAGATCAACAACGAAGACACCACCTGGGAAACTCTGGGGCCTCGTATGGAGCAGATCTTTAAGGAACGCGCGGAGAAGGTGGCGTTCGTCAAGGGCGATAACGACGTCCTCTTTATGGACGTGGCCCGCGCCATCGATATCATGAAGGGCGCCGGCATCGACAAGGTTGGCCTCATCACCGCCAAGCTCGAGGCCGGTCAGTAGTCATCTCTCGCTCGTTCTTTCCGAGAGACGTGGAGTCCACCTCGCCGAAGCAAATTACAGGTGCGAGGTGACCGCGCGGTTTTTGCGGTTTCGGGTGGTAAGCGTATCGATATTCTGCCGGTGCTCGGGTGCTTTGACGATCATTCCTCCGGCAGATGGGGCTCCAGGCGGGAAGTCCGCCCGTTGTGGTTGGTCCTCCGGAAACCATCAGCGTACGGCTGGCTTCCGATGGTTCGTTCTGGATCAACCAGTCTGCTGTAAAACTCGATGACTTGCGCGGTTTTTTCTTAAACGTCTCTTGGCTCTCCGCGCTCATCGTGTTGATCTTCCAAGGTGACGGTTCTCTCGAGTTTGGAGCGGTTGCCCACGTTACGGTCGTCAGGCGCTTCGCCGCTGGCCTCGCGACTTCCGAACTGGAAAAAAACCGCTGAACGTGATGGAATGGCCCCTACAGGGCAGATTCGAATCCACGCGTTGGCCTCGCCTTCGTCGAGACCGCGCGCTTATCAGGGATGGAAGCTTCATGACTCATGCATCGGTTGCAGGGGATCGCTCCTCAAGATTTTCGCGACTAGCCGGCCAAGTGCTCTCCTTGGCGACGTTGTTGATTGTCGTGGCCAGTGTCTCGGGATGTGCCAAGCTTCGCGCCCGCGACCTCCTCAACAAGGGCGTCGCCGCTTTCAAGAATGCGCAATTTGATGCCGCGGTCGAAGATTTCAAACAGGCCAAGGAGCTCGACCCGGATTTGATCAATGCCCGCCTTTATCTCGCGACGGCTTATGCCAGTCAATACATTCCCGGTGCACCGTCAGACGAGAACATGCGCCACGGGCAAGAGGCCATCGCCGAATATCGCGAGGTCCTCGACAAGGCTCCCGACAACCTCAACGCGATCGATGGTCTTGCCTCCATCCTCTATCAAATGGCGGGACAGCCCTTCGACCCGAAAAAGTTCGAAGAGTCCCGGAACTATCACCTGAAGCATATTCAACTGAAGCCCCAGGACCCTCAGCCTTACTATTCCGTCGGTGTGATCGACTGGGCGTTGGCCTACCGGGGTAATACCGAGATGCGCGCGGAATACAACAAGGCTCATATCAACAAGCAGGTCAAAGACACGGAGCCACTCCCGCCCGAGGTTCGCGCCGCCTACACGCAAAAGTATGGAAGCATGGTCGACGACGGCATTAAGGCGCTGCAGACGGCCATCCAGCTTAAGCCTGACTACGACGACGCCATGACCTATCTGAACCTGCTCCTTCGCCGCAAGGCCGACATGGTCGAATCCGCTGCCGAGCGCGATGCCCTGACGAAACAAGCGGACGATCTGCTCGACAAGGTCAAAGAACTCAAGCAGAAGCGCGCGGAGCAGCCCACCCCCGCCGCCTGACGTTTTTCGACACTTCTCTCGAAAGGTCCCGCCTCAGTGGCAGGGCCTTTTTTCATTTGCGCGCCGGGGGGCTGGCGACATTCTGCTTCCGAAATCAACCGTGCGACATACGATGCTTCTCGGTTGCCCATCTTCTCCGCTCTGATCGACGAGCGTATACTGGGTTATGGGCACCCGCGCAAACCTGCCGTTGAATTTCCATCGTGACCGTACCGAACGGCAGATCAATGCGCGCCTCGAAGAACTCCTGGAAAAGCTGCGCACCAATCGACCTTCAGAGGACCCTTGGCTTGTCCGCCGTGCCTTTGACATCGCGGCCGAGCGGCACCGCGACCAGTTCCGCAGTTCCGGCGAGCCTTACGTCACCCATCTATTGGAAGTCGCTCACATTCTCGCAGACATGCGTCTTGACGCCACGACGCTTGCCGCCGCGCTGCTTCACGACGTGATCGAGGACACCGAATTCCCGATTTCCCGCATTGAGGAACGCTTCGGTTCGGAAGTCGCGCGCCTGGTCGAAGGCGTGACGAAAATTGGCCGCCTCAACATGATGGCGCCGGAAGCGCGTCAGGCCGAAAACGTCCGCAAGATGCTCCTCGCCATGGTCCACGACGTTCGCGTCGTCTTGGTGAAGCTGGCGGATCGCCTTCACAACATGCGGACCCTCGAATTCCTCGAGCCAGAAAAGCAGCAGCGTATCTCGCGCGAGACCATGGACATCTACGGTCCCATCGCTCACCGACTCGGCATGGCGCTGATCAAGGGTGAGCTCGAAGACCTGTCTTTCCGTTACCTCGAGCCCGACGCCTACTTTTCCCTGCAGACGGAAGTTGCTGCAAAGGCTTCCGTGCACCTGAAGTTCCTCGAAGAAGTCCAGAACACGATTCGCACGCGGCTCGTCGAAAACGGCATTCCGGCCGAGCTCGAGGCGCGCATCAAGGGCCTTTATTCGCTGCACCGCAAGATCATCCGTCAGGAGCGCAGCCTCGATCAGATCTACGACCTGCTCGCCGTTCGCGTCGTCAGCGACACGGAGCGGAATTGCTATGCGGCTCTGGGCGTCGTCCACCACATCTGGCGGCCGGTGCCTGGACGATTCAAGGACTACATCGCCATGCCGCGCCCCAATCTTTATCAGTCGCTTCACACCACTGTGATTCACGGCGCGCAGCCTTTTGAAGTTCAGATCCGCACGCAGGAGATGCACCGGATCGCCGAGGAAGGCGTGGCGGCTCACTGGAAATACAAAGATGGCAAGCCGGTCTCGAACGACGATGACCAGCGTATCGCGTGGATGCGCCAGCTGATTGAATGGTCCCAGGAGCTGCAGGAGCCGGGAGAGTTTCTGTCAACCCTGAAGGTGGATCTTGCCCCGGTCGAGGTGTACGCTTTCACGCCAAAGGGCCGCGTCCTGGAGTTGCCGCGCGGAGCGACCCCGGTCGATTTCGCCTACTCCGTTCATACCGAGGTCGGGCACCAATGCGTGGGCGCAAAGGTGAACGGCCAGATGGTTTCTCTGCGCCACGAAATCGGCAGCGGCGACGTGGTCGAGATTCTCACCCAAAAAGGTCACAAGCCCAGCCGCGATTGGCTCAGCTTCGTCAAGTCGTCGCACGCCAAGAGCAAGATCCGCCATTTCATCAACACTCAGGAGCGCGAGGAAGCGACCGAGATGGGCCGCCGCCTGCTCGAAAACGAATCGCGGAATTTCCCGAAGGGTCTGAAGAAAATTGCCAACGAGGATCTGCAGAAGCTCAGCGCGGAATACGGACTTTCGAAGGTCGATGACCTTTTTGCCGCCGTCGGATTCGGCAAATTTTCTGCGCGCCAGGTCCTCACGCGCTATTTCGGCGAGCCTTCCAAGGAGCCGGAAAAACCCGAAACCGACACCCAGCCGACCCTGGTCAAAACCGTCAAGCGCATGCTCGGTTTTGGCGAGGCGCCCCTGATCGTCAAAGGCCAGGACGACTTGCTGGTGTTTCGTGCAAAATGCTGCAACCCGATTCCGGGAGACGACATTGTGGGCTACGTTACCCGCGGCCGCGGCGTCGCGGTTCACACCCGCGCGTGCCCCAACGTGCAGAATCTCCTCTACCAATCCGAGCGCCGCATTGCCGTTGAATGGGGTGGTGGAAACGCCTCCACGTTTCCAGTCGAGCTGCTGATTCGCGCCAAGGATCGTCCCGGCCTGCTCGCCGAAATTACCGCCGTCATCAGCGTCGCGGGTTCGAACATCCGCACGCTCGAGAGCCGCCCCGACCGGCAAAATGCCCGCGTCGAAGCCAGCCTGGAAATCTCCGATAAGCGCCAGTTGGAAACCATCCTCACCAACATTCGCCGCGTGAACGGCGTTTACGGCGTCGAACGCGTTTACCAGGTTTAACGTTTAACACACCCTGCCGCGAAAGAGCGGCTCTCGCGGGCCGTGACCTGCGCTCCTGACCGTTCGTCCGGTATCAACGAAGGCACAGCCGAACATGGCCCTCTCGGCCCTCGGTTAGAATCAAGGTATGCGACAATCGCTCTTCCTCGGTGGAGTGTTGCTTCTGCTTCTTTCCGGATGCCAGAAACATAAACAGCCGGATTACAGCCCGCTCGACCAATCGGGCATGTGGGCCTCCTCGCTCGACCAGCTCAAGAAACTGAATATCAACGACAAGGAAATCGCGCAACTCGCGAAACTGAAGCAGTCGGGCGCTTCCGATGATCTTTGCCTTGCGCTGTTCAAGATGGCGCACGATCATCAGCATGAATTCAACAGCGCGGACCCCGCCATCGAGCTCTCCCGTGCGGGTTATGCAGACCAGCAAATCCTCGCCATGGCGCAGTCCGATCAGATCGATATGCTCAGCGGCGAGGCCGTCACGCTGAAGCTCATGGGCCTTTCCAATCCCACCGTCCAGGCCATCATCGACCGCCGCACCCGGGGCCTCCCGACTTTGACGAGCGAGCAGATCGGCCGGTTGAAGAATACGGGGCTGTCGGAAAAGCAGATTGTGGAACTCATCAACGAGGGGCTCACCCCCGAACAAGCCGAAGCGCAGGTTGCCAGACGTGAAGCGGCCCGCAATCACTCCAATACGGGCTTCGTCCGCGTACAGGGCCGCCGACGTTGATTCTTCTCTCTGTTCCTTCTGATATTCTCGGCTCTGACGAGGAGGTCTCTGATGAAACAAGTCATCCTAACCGACCGCGGCCCGAAACCCATCGGCCCATACTCCCAGGCCGTCCGCACCAACGGCTTCCTGTTTGTGTCCGGCCAGGTCGCTCTGGACCCGAAATCCGGCGAGTTTGTCGGTACGGATATACGCCAGCAGACCGAGCGCGTTCTCGAAAATCTCAAAGCCATTCTCGAAGCCGCCGGCGTTTCTCTGAGTCACGTGGTTAGGACGACCGTCTTTCTGAAGGACCTCAACGACTTTGCCGCCATGAATGAGACTTATGCCCGCTACTTCACCGCCGCTCCGCCGGCCCGCTCAACCGTTCAAGCGGCGCGCCTGCCCAAGGACGCTCTTGTAGAAATCGACGTGATCGCAACTCTCTAGACGCCCCAGGCCTTCACTGCTTTCCGTCCGGCAGGCACAAAAAAAGGCCCCCGCGCATCCCTGCGCGATGGCCCTGGACTTTCTGTCTTTGAAGTGTTCTACGGCCGGTACGGGCTTTCGAGGGCCTCTAGGATCGCAAATGTGGTCGCCCCGGCAATGAACGCGGTGCTTACGATCAGGAAGCGGCTGCGACCCGCTTTCAACGGTCCGCCTCCCCGGCTAGGCCCTTGACTTGGGGTGCCGGCCCCGGAAGGTTCCTGCGCTTCGGTTGGATCAAGCAGTACCTTGTACGCCGTGCCCTCCGCGACCACTTGGCTGTCGTCGCCCACCGTGACCAGCAGCGAGCCGCGCTTTGCGATAACAACCAGTTCTTTGTCGCTCACGTAGACTACCTGGCCGATCGTCGGCGCATCCGTATTCGCGCGAACCGCGGCTTTCGACGCATACAGCGTGAACGCATGTGCATTCCCGGTCGAAAACGTGGCCGTTCCCATGAGCAATTTTGCTGAGGGCGCGCCCCCCTCATCGTTTACCTCCGCCATGGTCGAGTTCAGCAGCAGCAATCGCGCGGCGCCCGCCCGAACCTGTATGGTACCCTGCACGTCGGTGCTTAGCCGATCTCCGCCATATACCGTGGTTCCCACATCCGCCGCGGACTGACCGACGTGTGCGCGGTCGGCAGCGATGACCGTCCCCAAGGGTGTGACGGTTGAAGTTGTGTTGCCAGAGGCGGGAAGAACCACGAGCGAGACAGACAAGACGGCTGCGAATAGTACGCGCACGCCCCCCATAGAAGCCTCCCAGGCGGACAAGGGAGAGGATACTTCGACAGTCGCCTGGGCGTCAATCGGGAAACACCCGCGCACGAGCCCCGCTTGCCCGGCTTTCCGCTCCCTTCCGCCGTTGGCACTCTATCCCCTTCGCTGTTAGAATCCACTTCACGCTATGGCCGATTGGAAGCAGATTACCGCGCGCATCCGGCGGGCTCGCACGAGCAAAGACCCTGCCGGCCAGCTCACCAACCTTTTTTCGAAGACACGTGATGCGATGGTGGCTTTCGAGCTAGCGCGTTACTTCGAATCGAACGGCAATTCCTCGGATGCCGGGAAATGGTACTTGACCGCCGCCCGGCGCTTTCGCCGCTCCGACTGGAGAACCAAGGCGGAGGAAAGCGCGGCGCGTCTCGGCGCCACCGAGCCTGCGGAAATTCCAGCCGCGCCTGCCAAAACCGAGTCAGCCGCCCCGCCTGAGCCTGCGCTTGTTGCGGAGTCCCCCGCTCAGGTGCAGCAAACCGAAGCTATTTCCGATCCGCCGGTGGCCGAGGCTCAGCCGGCATCTCCGCCCGCCCGACCCAGCCCGTCGAATCGTCAGCGCCGCGGTCGACGCGGCGGCCGCGACCAGCGGTCCTCGCGCCGCGCGCAACCGACGGCTTCCTCGAAGGAGAACCGTTCCGCTCCTGTAGCATCCGTCCCCGTCGATTTCACGGAGTCCGTCGAAAGGGCTGCTCCTTCTGCTTTGGCCGAAACTCTCTCGGAAGCCCCCACACCGAGCCTTCGGGGCCGCTATGGCGATCCCGGCCTCGCCTCACGGCTCACGCAGCTCGAAATGAACTTCCGGCGCTTGTTGGCTTGCCCTCCGACGAAAATACAGGATGCGGATGGGGCGCCCGCGGGGCCGGGCGTCTGGCTGCTGACCGATTCGGACCAAGCCACCTACTACTACGTTGAGGCTTGCCAAACCCTTCGAGTAGCCATTCCGAATCTTTTGCGGGGGAATGCCGCACGCCGCGGGGAATCATCCATCAAGCCTCAACTGGCCGAGCATCTGGGTATTCCGGAATCCCGCGTCGCTAAATACCTCTCCGATCATTGTGTCGTGCGTTGGCTGCAAATGGACGAGGGCGCTTCGCATTTTGCGCATTTCCTCATTGCTGTGCTTCGTCCGGCACTAAATGAGTAAGCCACGCGCGGTCGAGGCTCTCCGCCGGAATTTGGACGTGAATTTGTTCCCGCGCAAACAGCGCGCCGCACGCCTTCCGAACGGGCCGTCTTTGTGAGTTGCTCCCTGCTAGTAACCCCCTTTTGCTTCTTAGGCTTACCGCCGTTCGGGGCCTTTTCCCACCGTTCAACCCCCATTTTTTACCATTCGCCGCATCTCGCTGGCTTCCTCCGCTTGTCTCCGATCAAACTATATACTCCCAATGACTTAGGGTAAGCGCCTCGCCGCGCTGTACCCTTTTGGGGTGCCTTGGGGGCAGTATCAAAAAAGGCACGTTTGCGTTTGGGGAATTCCAAAAAGTAGCTTCAATTCTCGAAAGTGAGGCAGCCGCTGTATGCCTAATTCCTTTAGCACGCAAGTTTTCCGGTCGCTCGACTGGGTACTCTGCAAGACTGCGGGTATCGCCTTCGAGACCATTCAGTTTTTCAACAAGCGCAATCCGAATCCCTCGCCCACGCCGCAATGGTCAGATAAGCCGCTCTTGAAGTCCTGGGAAAAGACCAAACCCACCCTTGGCTTTCCTCGGCAGACAGACTCACTCTGTCCGGCCTGCGTCAAAGAGGCTCGCGCAGCCATCATCTCCGGCAAGAAGGATTGGCGCGACCTGATGCATGAGCAGGTCGGCGAAATCAAGGCTCAGATTGTCGAACGCGATGGCCAGATCTGGATGGTCAAAGAGTGCCCCCTGCACGGCCACTACGAAGACATGATGGCCGTCGATGCCGACTTCCTGAAATGGATTGAAAAGCAGTTCCCGGGCCGCGATATCCCGGCGCACAACGATGAAGGCCTCCACAAGGTTGGCTCTTCGAACGTGCGCTACGGCCGCGGCTCCGTCCTTACCGTCGACCTGACCAATCGCTGCAACATGATGTGCGACCCCTGTTTCATGGACGCCAACCAGGTTGGCTATGTCCATGAGCTCTCCTGGGATGAAATCAAGGAGATTCTCGACAATGCGGTGAAGATCAAGCCGCGCCGCCAGATGTCCGTGCAGTTCAGCGGCGGTGAGCCGACCATGAGCCCATTCTTCTTCGAGGCCATCTCCTACGCACGCAAGGTCGGTTACAACTCTGTGCAGGCCGCCACCAACGGCATCGAGTTCGCGAAAAGCAAGGAATTTTGCCGCCAGGCTTTCGCAGCGGGTCTGCGCTACGCCTATCTCCAGTTCGACGGCATCGGCAACGACGCCAACAGCCACCGCCAGATCGGCAACTTGTTTGACGTCAAACTGCGTGCCATCGAAAACATGCACGAAGCCGGGATTGAGATCGTCCTGGTGGTCACCATCGTGAACAACGTAAACAACGACCAGGTCGGCTCCGTCGTGAAGTTCGCGATGGAGAATCCCAAGAAAATCTCCTTCGTCAGCTTCCAACCCGTCTCTTTCACCGGCCGCGATGAAGACATCACTCCGGAACGCCGCTTGCGCCAGCGCTACACGCTTTCGCACCTCGCCAAAGACGTCAGTGCGCAGGTCGGGAAGATCGAACCCACGCGTGACTGGTTCCCCATTTCCTTCATTAGCACCTTCGCGGGCTTTGCGGACATGGTCAAGGGCAACGAGTCGCAGTGGGGTTCGCTCTCCTGCGGTTGCCACCCCAACTGCGGCGTTGGCACCGCGATCATGATCAACAAGGAGACGAAGGAATGGGCTCCCGTTCCGCGTTTCCTCGATGCACAGGGCCTCTCTCGCGACGTTACCGCCATCACCGACGCCGCCCGAGACAAGAACTTGTCGAACTTCATGATGGCCCTCGCGCTTCTCAAGAACTATCATCCGTTCCGCGGACCCAAGGGCCTGAAGCTTTTTGACATGTTCAAGAAGTTCGATAAGACCTGGGCGCTCACCAAGGATGCTTCGGTCAAGTACGGCCGCACCTCGCCGGGCCGCACCTTCGACGACACGTTAAAGCGCCGCACCGAAGACCCGTGGAACTTTCTGTTCATCGCCGGCATGTGGTTCCAGGATCTCTTCAACTACGATTTCCGCCGCACCGAGATGTGCATCATTCCCTACGGCACGCAGCAGGGCGAAATCAGCTTTTGCGCCTACAACACTGGCATTGGCTGGCGCCAGATCATCGAGAATATGCACAAGAACGCCACCGTCGCCGAGTGGTACCGCACACACGGCAAACATGAGATCTACGCCAAGGGTAAGAACGTCAACCTCAATAGCTACGAGCACTCGCTGCGAATTGACGCCAACGACGCTGCCCGCGTGCGTCACATCGAGCACGACATTCCTGTAACCGCGGCCGAAGAGAACCGTCTCCGTCGCAAGAAAGCGCTCGAAGAGCAGGCCAAGGTTCGCGCCATTTACGAAGAGCTAGTTCTCAAGAAGCCCCAGCCCACGGTTGTACAGATTGGCTCGGTTAGCGATATCGCCAAGGCTGTTCCAGGCAACTTCGCCAACGCCGGCAAGCCCGTGGCGATCGCTCCGGCAACCGGCAATGGCAGCGGCCACGCAAACGGAAACAGCCATTCGAACGGTAACGCTGCTTCCGCGCCTAAGTCTAAAGAAGAAGCCGCCGAGGCCGTCGCCGGCGATTAAGCACAGTCCGTGTAGCGCTGGCCTGCTGCCGGCAGGCTTTCATACGCGCGGTTGCCCTCGATTCGCCAACGCCTCTCGGTTTCGAGAGGCGTTGCTGCGTCAGGGTACGCCGACGCGCCCGTTGTCCGCACGATCAACTTCGAGCACAGAGCGGAAGCGCCTTTCGGTACCTGCGTTTTCCAGTTTGTAGCGCCGCCCTCCTTGCCAGCGCTTTCTTACCTCGTTTGTGGTTCGAGGCCGGGCCCGCCTTTGGAGGCGGACCGCTTGCTTCTGCGCTATCCTTACGCTTGGAGAAATTCGCATTGCGCAAGCTCGAACAACGCGTCGCCTTGGTAACCGGCGCCAGCCGCGGTATCGGCCGCGCCATCGCCATCGCACTGGCCGAGGCCGGGGCCAGCATCGCGATCAACTACCGCGCCCAAAAAGGCGCAGCCGAAGAAGTGCGCTCCCTCATCCGCAACCTGGGCCGCCCGGCCATCGCGCTGCAGGCCGACGTTTCGCTGTCGGCCGGCGTCGATCAGCTTGTGGAATCGATCGAGAACGAACTCGGCCCCGTCGACATCCTCGTCAACAACGCCGGTGTCAGCCAAATCAAGCCCTTCGACAAATTGACCGAGGCCGATTGGGATGAGATCCTGCGCGTCAACCTGAAATCAGCCTTCCTCGTCACGTCCCGTGTCCTTCGCGGCATGCGCCAGCGCCGCTGGGGACGCATCATCAATCTCTCTTCGGTTGCCGCGCAAACCGGCGGCGTGATTGGCCCGCACTATGCTGCCTCGAAGGCGGGGCTGATCGGCCTGACGCATTCCTACGCATCGCTGCTCGCCCGCGAGGGCATCACCGTCAACGCCATCGCTCCTGCATTGATCGAGACCGATATGGTCATTTCCAATCCCAACGCTTCTCGCGATCGCATCCCCGTCGGCTTCTTTGGCGCTCCAGAAGAAGTCGCGCGCGCCGCAGTCATGCTTTCGGAAAGCGATTACCTGACGGGACAGACCGTCAGCATCAATGGCGGCTGGTATATGACATAATTCTCGCCACCCGGGGCGTTCCCCCGTCGGTCTTTGCTTTCGGCTTGATCCGTTATGGTAGATTTGACTGACAAGCGATGACTTGGGCGGAGTGGGTTGTCGACTTTGCGCTTCTCTTCCTGCCGCCGTTGAGCTGTACCTGCGCCTGGTGGCTTTGGCTCCGTAAGCACGAATTAGTATCCATCCCCCGCTGGCGCCGTTCTGCTACGGCGATCGCTCTGATTGCAGTCACGCTCAGCATCGCTCTGGGAGCTTTTGCCTTTATCTATTGGCGCCGTTTTCCCGGACATGGCCCTGATCCGCCGTCAGCGACCCGCTTCACAACCCTGGCGGGCTTCGCTTTGGCCGTGTTCGCCGCCCCTTTTTGTGTCCTTGCCAAGTCCTGGACCCGTCTTGCCCTCGTTCTCTCCTGCCTCGGTCTACTTGGGTTTTATTTCGGGATGTTTGTTGCGCCCTGAGAAATGAGTCTCGCGGCTGCCGTTCCCGGTGACCTTCACTAGGGGCCTCGAAGGCCGCACCCCGGACCCGCTAGCCTCGAGACCTTCCCGACCATTCCCCGACCTGGCTCGGCGAATGCTATAATTAGGTATCTTTCAGAGGAACAGGTTCAATGCCGATCTACGAATACATTTGCGAGAACTGCAACGAGCGTTTCGAGAAAATTGTCGTCAACAAGCAGCAGGAGATCTCCTGCCCGAAGTGCTCCAGCAAGAATGCCACGATTCAGCTTTCCGTTTTTGCCACCGCTGGCTCCGGCGGTCCCTCCAGCTCCTCGGGTGGCTTTTCAGGGGGCGGCGGCTGCTGTGGCGGCGGCTGTTCCTGCCACTAGCCCTCCGCGCAGCGCCATCACGATGCTGATTAGCCACTCATCTCTCGTTCTGTTTGTGAGCGGCGCCGTGATCCTTCTGATCATCCCCGGTCCCGCGGTCATGTATGTGGTGAGCCGCAGCATTGGGCATGGGCGGTCGGCAGGCCTCGTGTCCGCCACCGGCATTGTGGTTGGAACGCTGTTTCACGTGGCCGCAGCCACGCTCGGTCTCTCCGCCCTGTTGGCCTCGTCGGCCACGGCATTTCAGATCGTCAAGTATGCCGGCGCGGGATATTTGGTTTACCTCGGCATTCGCACATTGCGAAGCGGTGACGCAGAATTTCTGCAAGCGGCGACTGGCGAACGGCGTCTGGTGCGGCTTTTTGGCCAGGGAGTCTTGGTCAATCTTCTTAATCCGAAAACGGCTCTGTTTTTCCTCGCCTTTCTGCCCCAGTTCGTGGATCCCTCGCGCGGACGAGCCACCCTGCAGATCCTTGAATTGGGTGTACTGTTCGCCTTGATGGGCTGGTGCAGCGATTCGATTTGGGCCTTGGCCGCCGGCAGCGCGGCCGAACTTTTCCGCCAAAATGTGCGCCTGCGCCGGGCTCAACGGCAGGTGTCGGGCGGCGCCCTCATCGCCCTAGGATTGGCTTCCGCTTTTTCGGGTTCGAAGACGAAATAAGCCGGCGTCTGCTACCGGTAGGATGTGCCGCTCTCGCACCGGCCGCATGCAACTGAAAACCAAATTCGGGCTCGGACTGGTCGGCCTTGGTATCTCTGTCGCCGCCGCCTGGGGTTTTTGGAGCCGCACGCGCAAGCTCGTCCCGGTCGATCGGCCCGTTTCGCCGCTGGCAGGCCAATCCGCCACTTCAGACTTCACGCTCAACTTTGACGGTCTCTACCTCATTCAGATGGAAGCCAACGCGGCCATCCCGCCCGATCAGTTGCGGTGCCTTCTAGGAGTCGATGCCGACCCGCGGGCATGCGACCGGGCCGAGCCGGACATGGGCGCGAACTGGGTCCTTTCCACGCCCGGCCAGGAGGTCCGCCGGGGCTCTTCTGACGAGCCACACAGCGCTCCTGCGGCCGGCAACAGCATTTCCCGCGAAATCGGGGAGTTTCACGGTGCTTCGGGCCACCACTACATCCTGATCGTCACGTTCACCCGTGACGCCTCGGCCCTCGCCGCGGCGCACCCTCGTCTCAAGGTCGCGATCTCTGGAATTGCCCGCAGCGGCCTCGAGGCCGCCGGCGTCCTGGCCTTTTCTGCCTCCTTCATTTGCATCCTCTTCGGTCTTACGCTGCTCGGTGTTGCCCTTGCCTCGTCCACCTCGCCAGGGCGCGTGCGAATCTTCTAGTTTATCGCCGGTGATTCTTCAGGTAGTCCGGAACTGGAGGATCGTTCTTGCGCAGCGCATCGGGTAGCGGCTCCTTGGCCACCGTCTCGAGCGGCAAAACTCCTGCCCACACCAGCAATGAATAATCCGCTTCATCGTCCAGCGGACCTCCCGAGCGCACCTTGGCGGAAACCTCCTCGAGCGGGATCGCCAGCACGGTCGTGGCTTTCAATTCCTGTTCGGTGGGCTGCCGCACATCGTCCCATCGCCCCTTTATCACATGCTCGGTGAAAAGTCGCAGCGCCTCCAATTTTTCGGCGGGCTCTTCCACGAGCCGGGCGTTGCCCAGAATGATGACCGAGCGGTAGTTCACCGAATGATGAAACGCCGAGCGCGCCAGCACCAACCCGTCAACGTGTGTCACGGTGACGCACACCGGTACGCCCCCGCTCAAGGTCTTCAGCATGCGGCTAGCGGCACTGCCGTGAACATACAGCGTGTCGCCGGTTCGCCCGTAATTCGTCGGGATCACGTACGGCTGACCGTCGACGTTGAATCCTACGTGGCACACAAAGGCCGAGTCCAAAATTCCGTACACGGTTTCGCGGTCGTAATGTGCCCGCTTCGGCAGGCGCTTTACCCGCGTGCGCTCGGTTGGCTCGAATTCGCTCATCGCTCAATTTTACGGGACTGGCGGCTTCCCGCTAGTGCCAACTTGGCCTTCGCTTGTGGCACCGCGTTTCTGTGACGAAATCCACGGCAGCAAGCCGGGTTCCGCAAACGCTTTATTCCAAACCTGGTGATCGACCTTGTGGTACTCGGTGTACCGCAGATTGGCATGCGCCTTTTTCAGTTGCTGCATCATGTCGCGCACCATCGACACGGGGACCGCTTCGTCGGCATCGCCTTGGAAAACCCACAGCGGTACTTGCGCAATCGCGCCCACGTCCGTGAAGTTGTCGTACGCCGCCATGATCATCGCGGCCGCCCACTTTCCCGGGTAGGCTTGCAGCACTGACCACGCGCCCATAGCCCCCATCGACTGGCCGGCCACATAGATCCGGTCTGGATCAATCGAAAACTCCTTCTGCACCTTCGCCAGCGCTTCCATTGCCAGCTTCAGCGCCGGGCCCGGCTGGTTCAGTTCCGGCTCTGCCCACACCTCGTCCGAAGGGCACTGTGGCGCCATCACAAACACCGGAAACTCCCGCTGCACCTCGCTTGAAATCCAGTAGTGCGTGCCAAGCTGGCTCTCGTTCGTGAGCTGTCTCACATTGTCGGAGCCTCGCGCTTTGCCTCCGTGCAGCCACAGCAGCAGCGGATATTTCCTGTTGGCGTCGTATCCGAGTGGCACAAACAGCCGGTACGGCAAGCGATGTCCGTCCTTGTCGACGTACACGTTTTTGCGGAAGTCGATGTCGTCTTTAGTCAAGTCGGCCTCGGTTTTGATCCAGGCCACCGACTGCGAGTCAGGCGAACTGCCAAAGGCACCCGACGATGCGGCGTAAACGAGAACTTCCGGTTTCGAGGGATCAGTCTTGCCCGGCGCTTTGCCTTCGTCGGCAGCGGATCGCGAGGCGACAGCCCCAACGCCGGTCAGGAAGAGGGCACAAACCAATCGTCGTTTATCCACGTGCTTCACCTGGTTGGTTTTTTCGTCGTAGAGTTTTTGCGGCCGCCTGCGGCGGCCCTTCACCGCGTGAAGCATAGTGTAATTGACCGGCGATGGGAATGGTGTAGTCTGGGCACCGAACGTTCATCTGCTGCGGCCACCTGAGGTGCTGCTATGTCTTCTCGAACTCCCATCATCCCGAAAGAGACTTTTCGCTTCTTTCGCGACCTGGCGAAGAACAACAGGAAAGTCTGGATGGACGCCAACCGCGAGCGCTACCAGGCCTCCGTCGTGCAACCGCTTCGCCGCCTCCTCGAACAACTTGCTCCCGCGGTCCTCCGCTTGAACGATCGCTTTGACGTCACCGGCCGGACCGGCACAAATTTTTCCCGCATCAACCGCGACATTCGCTTTGCAAAGGACAAAACACCCTACAAAACGCAGATGTATCTGAAGTTTGAAACCCCGGCTCCGGGCCATCGCGAAGCCGGCCAACTCTACGCCGGTTTCTCCGGCGATACGGTCACGGCGGGATTCCGAATCTACTCCGGCGGAAAACGAAAGGACTCCAGCATCGCGCTTGTCGCACAGCCGAGGGCGCAGTCCAATCCGCGGTGGCTCTCACGGCAAAAAAAACGCCTCGCCAGGAAGTACGAAAGCTATTGGTACACCACCGAAAAAGGCGAATGGACCAAACACGACGGCTGGCCAACCGATCCGGAAGCCTGGGCGAAAATCCAGGCATGGATTGTACGCAGGAAAATGAAGCCCGCGGTTGCTTTTGGAGCCGCATTTCCAAAAGAGCTGGAGAAAACCTTCCGCGAGCTTTACCCCCTGGTCAAATTCACGAGCCTCCCTGATCAAGAGCCAAGCTACCGCAGCGTGTAGCGCTGGCTTTTCGGGTGAAAGGCCGCGCACCCGCTGGCAAGCACACGAGCGCCTGCTCCGGGCGCCTCTCGGATGGTTCTCGCGTTGGGCTTCGTTGACGCGCTGCGCAATGGAGCTTAGGATTCCGCGGTACCAAGATTCCGGACCTTGGCGGCATGGGGAAACACCGTGAAACGATTTGTCCAAATTCTTTTTTGGCTAGCGTTGGCCTTGCTGGGAGCGATCGCGCTCGCCACCATCGCTTTGCACCGCGGCGAGCCAATCAGCGCCACCTGGTTTGTTCTTGCGGCGGGCTGTTTTTATCTGGTGGCGTACCGGCTTTATTCCGCCTTTATCGCGGCCCGCGTGCTGGTGCTCGACAGCACCCGCGCCACGCCCGCGGAACGCCGCGATGACGGCCGCGATTTCGTCCCCACCAACAAATGGGTCCTGTTCGGCCACCACTTCGCTGCGATTGCCGGTCCCGGTCCGCTCGTGGGACCAACCCTCGCAGCCCAATTTGGCTATCTACCAGGGACGTTATGGCTGATCGCCGGCGCCGCCTTTGCCGGCTGTGTGCAGGATTTCGTAATTCTGTTTTGCTCCATCCGCCGCGATGGCAAAACCCTCGGAGAGATGGCTCGCGACGAAGTCAGCAAGCGCGGCGGATTGATCGCTCAACTCGCGGTACTGGCCATCATGATCATCCTTCTCGGCGTCGTTGCGCTGGTCGTGGTGAACGCTCTGAAGAGCTCGCCCTGGGCCACCTTCACCCTGGCCATGACTGTCCCCATTGCGCTTCTGCTCGGCGTCTATCTCCGCTATCTGCGGCCCGGCCGAGTTATGGAAGCCTCTTTCCTCGGGGTTTGCCTGGTGCTGTTTGCCGTCGTGGCCGGCCAGTGGGTCGCTGATGTGCCTGCTCTCGCGAGCAAATTTACCTTCGGAGGGCTCACTCTCGCTTTCGCTATCATCGCTTACGGCTTCGCGGCGTCTGCGCTTCCCGTGTGGCTGCTGCTCGCGCCGCGCGACTATCTCAGCGCGTTCATTAAGGCGGGAGCCATCTTCACGCTTGCCGCGGGCATTCTCCTCGTGCGCCCGCAAGTTGTGATGCCTCCGCTGACGCGCTTCGTTGACGGCGACGGCCCGGTGTTCGCCGGCAAGATCTTTCCGTTTTGCTTCATCACCATCGCTTGCGGCGCCATAAGCGGCTTCCACTCGCTCATTTCGAGCGGCACAACTCCCAAGATGATCGAGCGCGAGGGTCAGGCGCGCTTTATCGGCTACGGCGCCATGCTGCTTGAATCCTTCGTCGGCGTGATGGCCATGGTGGCCGCTTCCGCCATGACCCCTGGCGTCTATTTCGCCATCAATAGTCCCTCCACAATTGTCGGCTCGACTCCCGAAGCTGCCGCGCAGACAATTTCGAGTTGGGGCTATCCGCTTTCCGGCGGGACCATGACACACCTTGCTCACGCGGTGGGCGAGCAGACGCTTCTGAACCGCGCCGGCGGCGCTCCGTCGCTTGCCGTTGGCATGGCTCAGATTTTTTCGAGCACCATTGGCGGAGACCGCTTGCTCGGCATCTGGTATCACTTCGCCATCATGTTCGAAGCACTCTTCATCCTCACCGTTCTCGACGCGGGTACGCGAGTCGGCCGCTTCATGATCCAGGAACTCGGCGGGCGTGTGTGGAAGCCTTTGGGACGCATGAACTACTACCCGGCGGTTCTCCTTTCGAGTGCGCTGATCGTCGCGGCCTGGGGGTACTTTCTCTACCAGGGCGTCATTGATCCGCTCGGTGGGATCAATTCGCTGTGGCCGCTCTTCGGGATTTCAAATCAGCTGCTGGCAGCCGTTGCTCTGGTCGTCGCGACCACAATCCTGCTTAAAATGGGCCGCCTCAAATGGATCTGGGTTACGCTCCTCCCTATGATCTGGCTCGTCGTCATCACCATGACGGCGAGCTTCCAGAAAATCTTCAGTTCCAATCCGCGTATCGGCTTCCTGTCGTTCGCCAATGCACTGTCGGCGCAGCTCGCCGCCGGGAAAATTCCCACGGCAAAGATCGTAGAAACCCAGCGCGTCATTTTCAATCAGCGCCTAGATGCCGTAGTTACAGCCGTGCTCGCCGGCATGATTCTGTTCCTGCTCGGAGAGGCCTTGATTCAGTGGCACGCCATCCTCGCGAGAGGCAAAGAGCCGGTTTTGCACGAAACGCCGTACGTGGCCACGCAATGGGCGGAAGGAGACTGATGCGCGACGCTTGGAGCAGCCTAAAACACCGCGCAACGCGCTTTTGGCGCGGACTGCGCGATTGGTGCGGTGATTCCGCCTACGAGCGCTATGTGGAGCGTGCCCGCGCCGGTGGCGAGAGACCCCTGACACCCGCCCAGTTCTACGTCGAACAGCTCAATCGCAGATACTCTCGTCCGAACCGCTGCTGTTGAACGGCGCGAGAGACCGTGATCTTCGGTTGCTGCCCTTTGCGGGCCAGGCGTGCGTTGGGCCTTCTGAGGCGCGCTCCGGTCGAAGGATCTCCATAGCGCCTACAGAAGTTCCTCTTCTTCTTCCGTCGGCCGGAGCACCCTGACCCTGTGTGTGATCCTCACTCCGTGTTTGCGCACCCCTCCGAGGATTGCCCTTCGCACCTCCACCGGCAGCATTTCCGGCGCGAAAACTCCCTCCAGTTCCAAGGGGAGGTTCTTCACAAAGAGAGCCGCGACGTGGGCCGTGGCGTAGGCGACCGGCGTTGTAAACTTTCCCTGCCGCCGTATCTGATAGAGCGTGGGAAACGCCGCATCGCTGCGGATCAGCAGCGGTTGGTCCTCTTTCCGGCCTTGCTTTACGCCGCGCACCAGCACAGAAGCCGCAAAGCGGGCGTTTTGCAGCACGCCTCGGCGTATCAGCGCTGCAATCTTACGCGGCGAGGCGGTTTCCGGAAAGCGCTGGCGCGGAATGCCACGAGACCTCGAAAGCTTTCCTTGCTTGTGCCAACGCCGCAGCCGGTCAAATTCGTTTCCTCCTATTTTAACGTCCAAATCGCGCATGGGAATGGCGTAAGGAAGGGTTGCCACTTCATCCTGCGCCGCCAGCACAACGCGTGTTTCGCCGATGGGTTCGGGGAACCGAAACTTTTCCAGCTCCGAAAACCGCTTGGCCAGCCGGAATTTCTTGTGGCGGTAGATGCGCGGCTCCGAGATCGCTTCATCGAATGAAACTTCCGGCGACCACTGCGAAATGGGATCGTCGCTCTCGCTGCTTTCGTACAGCCGGATCTGCACGGAGACAACTTCGTCCAGCAAGTCGGCGGCCCGTTTCACCAGCAGATTGGTCAGGCCTGGCGCAGCGCCCGTGTTGATGAGCGCGACCCGGTGCTTCTCATTAAATTTCTCAGCGTAGCGGAATTGCTCCGGTTTGAACGGGTTGCGCGTTAAATGAGAGCTCAGGTCCAAGTAGTGGGCGCGCAGGCGGAGCGCGGCGCGCAGCACGATTTCGTTGAACACCGACGCCGTGGCGTTGACGATGAGTTCACAATCGCCCGCGGCGCGCACAATCCCCCGGAGGTTTCGCGCATTCACCGCAGCCACCGGAATGATCGATTTTTTCCCGAGGAAGCGCCGTGCCCGCTGCGGGTCGCGATCTCCGCACCAAACGACGTGTCCCTGGCGTTCCAACAATTGTGCAAGAAGGGAGCCCGTCGCCCCCGCACCCAAGATAAAGATTCGCATTCTGCCCCGCAACTCTATCACACTAAAACAGCCAATCGAGGCCTGCGCCGTCACCCGGGTTCGCGCGTCAATTCGAAGTTCGTCCGGTCCTTGGGCTTTCTTGTTCGTTCGAACGTGGTTTGTAGGCGGGTCGCTTCGGTCTGCGGTGATGGTGCAAATTCCGCGAAAGCGCGTCACCGAAGGACACACTCGATCAGAGGATCTCAAGCTCAACGGCTGGGCACGCGCTAAATTGCGCTCGCCTGCCAACCGGGGTAAACTGAAGCGGTAAACTCCGATCCCGCCGGCCTACGGGAGACAAAACCTACGGCGGCGGGGCGAGGTGGCGGTCGTACTGGCCACCGAGGGTTTGGGTGGAAACGCCCGGGCCTCCCGCTTGCGGTGAACAACGCAAACCGCGCTTGGAAAGGAGCCTGTGAGCCGGAAATCTACGAATTTTCGGCTGCCCGATTCCATGCCGCGAATCGGGTTTTTTTTGGGGGACGGCACTTAGATGAGTCTCTCCGACAAATTCGGACGCCAGATCAAGGACCTGCGCGTCTCCGTCACCGACCGCTGTAATTTCCGCTGTGTCTATTGCCGTTCCGCCGACCCGGAAAACTACCGCGACCACGACGAGATTCTTTCCTGGGACGAACTCCGCCGCTTGGTCCGCATCTTTGTGCGTCTTGGCATCTCCAAGGTGCGCATCACGGGGGGCGAGCCGCTCGTGCGCGATGGCGTCGAATCCTTCATTTCCTACCTCAAGACAATCGGGGTCGAGGACCTCTCCATGACCACCAACGGCCGCCTCCTGGCCGACCGCTGCGAAAAGCTGATCGCCGCAGGCCTCCATCGCATTAACATCAGCCTCGACTCGCTCGACCCAATCAAGTTTCAGAAGATCACTCGCACGCGCTCCTACGACACGGTCATGCGTGGCATCGACGCCGCCCAGAAATCCCGCCTGGCCCCGGTCAAGATCAACGCCGTTCTGGTGCGCGGCTTCAACGAGGATGAAGTCGAAGCCTTCGCCGCCTTTGCGCGCGAACGCGGCGTCATCATGCGCTTCATCGAATTTATGCCGCTGGACGCGGACCGCCACTGGTCGCGTGAGTTGATGGTTTCCGCGAAGCAGGTCTACGAGCGCATCCATGCTCAGTGGCCTCTCGAGCAGATTCCGCACGAGAAAAGCGAAACTGCTCGCAAGTACCGTTTCGTCGACGGCGCCCCCGGCGAGATCGGTCTGATCGCTCCTGTTACTCAGGCTTTCTGCGGCCATTGCTCGCGCATTCGCTTGACCGCGGATGGAAAGCTGCGAACTTGTCTGTTCAGCAAAGAGGATCGCGACCTGCGCGCGCTGCTGAGAGCGCAAGCGTCCGACGAGGAGATTGTCGCTTGGGTCCGCTCCGTCGTGACGGAGAAGGAAGAAGGCCATCGCATCAACGAGCCCGGCTTTGTGCCTCCCTCCCGCACCATGGTATTCATCGGAGGCTAGTCCGCCCGGGCTTGGCGCGAGGCTGGCCGCTCCAGGTTACTTTCGCTGGCAAATCTCGCCGAAAGAAGCGAAAATTCATCTAACCCAGCCAGTTTGGAAACTTGCCGATAGCCCAGGAATTGACCTATGGGAAGCCTTACCTTCATCTCCAAACACTCGCTGGCCGGGATGCCACAGCCCGAGACCGTCCGCACGCCCGAAATTGAAAAGGGCGTCGGCTGCGATTTCGACTCCTACCTCCTGCTGCCCGATTCTTCGCTCGACGATCGCATCGCGGCGGCCAAGGCCAAACTCGGCAAGGACGCCGTGATCCTCGGCCACCACTACCAGCGTGACGAGGTGGTGAAGTTCGCCGACCTCCGCGGCGATTCCCTCAAGCTTTCGCAGCAGGCCGCCGAAGCCGAGGGCAAGTACATCGTATTTTGTGGCGTTCACTTCATGGCCGAAAGCGCCGATATCCTCCGCCGCGATCGGCAAATTGTGATTCTTCCTGATCTGAGCGCCGGTTGTTCGATGGCGGATATGGCCGACATTGGGCAGGTGGAAACCTGCTGGAGGGAGCTCGGCGGCGTTCTCGACACGACCCAGATCATTCCAGTCACCTACATGAACTCCACTGCCGCCATCAAGTCCTTCACCGGCGAGCATGGCGGCTCGGTTTGCACAAGCTCAAATGCGGCCGCGGTCATGAAATGGGCTTTTGCGCGCGGCGAGAAGGTTCTCTTTCTGCCGGATGAGCATCTGGGGCGCAACACCGGCTACCGTATGGGAATTCCACTCGGCGAGATGGTCGTCTGGGACCCGCTCGAGGAACTCGGCGGGAACAGCGCGGAGGCCCTCTCGAAGGCGAAGGTCGTTCTCTGGAAGGGCTACTGCTCGGTCCATCAGCGCTTCCGCCCCGAGCACATCGACACGGTCAGACGCGAACAACCCGGCGTTCGCGTCATCGTTCATCCCGAATGCCGTTTCGAGGTGGCGCAAGCTGCCGACGAGATCGGCTCTACCGAAGGCATCAGCAAGGCCGTTATGGCCGGACACCCCGGATCGGAATGGGCGGTGGGCACCGAAATTCACCTCGTAAATCGCCTCGGAAAGGAACTGAAAGACCGCAAAGTGATCCCGCTCGATCCCAGCGTGTGCGTTTGCACGACGATGTTTCGAATCACGCCACAACACCTGCTTTGGGCCCTCGAAAATCTGGGCGAGGGGAAAATCGTGAACCAGATTTCCGTGGACGAACAGACCCGGCATTATGCCAAGGCGGCGCTCGATAGGATGCTATCCTTACACGAGCGGTAGCGCTCGAGCGAGAGTGGGAGATTGACGGAGCCTTCATGGACGATCACGACGAAGACCAGGACGAACTGTCCGAGCCGCCACAAAGAATTTTTACACTGACCGAAGCCGAGCGTACGCGTCGCGAGCTCGAACCATTCCTCATCGAAGCGATTGGCGCACGCAGGAAACTCTCGGTGCTCGAACAGGATTTGACGGCTGTTTCGACCCGCATCCTGATGATGGGCGGCGTGCTCGTGCCCTATGCCAAGCTGGCCGAAAAACGCCTGGAGCACCAGAGCCTCGCCGACGTCATGAAAGCCAATCTCGAGAAAATTCTCTCTACCGGCTGCTTGGTCAAGGATCTGGACATCGGACTCCTCGATTTCCCCGCGATTGTGAACAACGAAGAGGTGTACCTGTGCTGGAAGCTCGGCGAAGACCGCATCCGTTATTACCACCGCCAGGATGAGGGCTACGCCGGACGAAAGCCCCTCGATCCACGAGACCTCGGCCCGGGGGAAAAGCTGCAGTAGCTCGTTCGAAAACGCAACGGAAGGGAGTGTTGGCGCCGGGTAGCCGGCTTTCGAGCGCCCGGTTCAGAACTATGACGCAAAACCGTCTGAAAGATTCCGCCAGCCCTTATCTCCGTTCCGCAGCCCACCAGCCCATCGACTGGTATGAGTGGAACGAAAACGCCTTCGTCCGCGCAAAAAACGAAGACAAGCCCATCCTGCTCGATATCGGCGCTGTGTGGTGCCATTGGTGCCACGTCATCGACCGCGAAAGCTATGAAAACCCCGAAATCGCGAAAATCATCAATGAGCTCTTTGTTCCTGTGAAGGTCGATCGCGACGAGCGCCCCGATGTCGACTCTCGCTACCAAGCCGCCATTAGCGCGATCAGCGGCCAGGGAGGCTGGCCGCTTACCGGCTTCCTCATGCCCGATGGCCGGCCATTCTACGGCGGCACGTATTTTCCTCCCGAAGATCAGCAGGGTCGTCCCAGTTTTCGGCGGGTTTTGCTCGCCGTCGCGGATGCCTACAAGAGCAAGCGCGACGATCTTTTGAAAACAGCAGACGCGCTCAGCGACGCCGTTGCGAAAGCAGAAGCCTTTTCGGGAGCTCGCGCGAAGTTTGATTCTGCGGTTGTAGATGCGCAGATCAGTTCCATGACGCAACAATTCGACATACGCCACGGCGGTTTCGGGCGGGCACCGAAATTTCCTCACGCGTCGGCGGTCGATCTACTGCTGGCGCGCTACCGGCAAACCGGCGAAAAGCACATTCTGGCCATGGCGGAAACCACACTCGAAAAGATGGCCAAGGGCGGCGTCTACGACCAGCTTGCCGGCGGCTTTCATCGCTATTCCGTCGACGAGCGCTGGCTCGTGCCCCACTTCGAGAAAATGAGCTATGACAATTCCGAACTTCTCAAGAACTATCTCCATGGCTGGCAGGTCACTCAGAATCCGTTTCTCCGCGAAACGGCCGAAGGCATTATCGGCTGGGTAAACGAGGTGCTATCAAACCAGGCCGCCGGCGGATTTTACGCCAGTCAGGATGCGGACTACTCGCTCGACGATGACGGCGACTACTTCACCTGGACCCTGAGCGAGCTACGCGCGGCGCTTGCTCCCGACGCGGCGCGCATCATGGAGTTGCACTACGACGTTGAGCCTCAGGGCGAGATGCACCACAACCCGGAAAAGAACGTTCTGTGGATCGCGCGCAGCGCGGGCGAGATCGCGAAGGCGCTCGAATTGGATGAAGCCGCCGTCCGACTCATCATTGCGTCCGCGAAAGGTAATATGCTGGCCGCGAGAAAGCCGCGTCCCACGCCCTTCGTCGATCAGAGCATGTATGTCGCTTGGAACGCCATGTTCGTCTCCGCGTACCTCGACGCCGCGCGGGTTTTGGCGGGCGCCACCGGCACGCACTGCAAAACCTTCGCGCTCAAGACGCTCGACCGCATGTTGAGAGAAGCTTGGAGCGAAACCGAGGGTTTCACTCACCGCATCGGCGGGCCTGCTTTGCGCGGTTCGCTCGACGATCAGGTCTTCGCAGTGCTCGCTCTTCTCGACGCCTACGAAGCCACGCTCGATGCGCACTACTTTTGCGCCGCCCAGCGCACCATGGATCTGACGATCGACCGCTACGGTGACTCGGACGCTGGCGGCTTCTTCGATCGCGCTTCCGACGCGCCCCCGATGGGTGGGTTGGACGTACGCCGAAAGCCTTTCCAGGACTCGCCGACTCCCAGCGCCAATTCCATCGCCGCCATGGCTCTGACGCGGCTCGACGCCTACACCGCCGACCAGAAGTATTATGAGTGGGCCAAGAAATCGCTTGAAGCCTTCGCCGGCGTGGCGCCCCAGTACGGACTCTTCGCCGCGACCTATGGCTTGGCCGCCACTCTATTCGACGCCCATCCCACGCAAGTCGTCGTCACTGGACCCCCAGGCGATCGCTCCGCGCAAAGGCTCGAGGAGGCCGCAAACAGCGTCTTTCGCTTTGGAAAGGCCGTACTGCGGGCAACGCCTGCATCATCTCTGGAAAACCTGCCTCTAGCCCTCCGCGAGACCCTGCCTCATTTGCCAAAAGATCAGGCCTCCGCTCTCGTTTGCGCCGGAAACACCTGTCTGCCACCGGTCCACACGCCCGAAGATTTGACGAGAATCCTCGTAAATGGCATCGCCGGCAGCGCCGTAGGCTGAAAGCTGATTAGTCCGTTCCGGCGCCACCTTGCCGCTCGTTGGCCCCAGCCCACAAGCCTCCGACCAGGCCTGAGATCCCCGTGTGCAAATTACGCGCGCTCCGGATGACTAGGCTGTGTTGGTGCCTGGCCATTCGGCCGGCTACTTCTTCGGCCGTGATTCGGGCGGCACCATTCCATTGATCCGGTAGTACACCACGAGCTGGCCGTAGTGTTCCCCGGAATGCTCGATCAGCCCGTAGGCGAGGTCGTAGAGCCGGTCCAGATGCGGTCCCCCATCGTTCACCGCTTCTTTCAACCCCTCGTCGCCCTTCTTCTTGATCTCGCCTGCGCCGTCCGCGACGCACTTCTTCATGAACGCCACAATCTGCGCCTTGCTCTTCAAGTTGTCGTCTTTCGGATCGTCCGGATAACGCGGCTTCTGTCCGATCGCAAAATCGGTGAAGTAATACATCGCGCCCCCTACATGCAACAGCATGGCCGCAAAAGTTCGGGATTCCGGCGCAGGCTTGTAGCTGTACTTGTCCTCAGGAAAATCCTCGGCCATCGCGATCAGCTTGCGCCCGATATCGTTCCACTGCTCGAGTACAGCTTCCGAGGGGCTTGGGGCCGGCTTTGGTGGCTCCTTTTTCGTCTCCTGGGCCCGGAGGGGAAGTGCCATACTGCAAGCGGCCACAAGCGTTGCTGCCAACACCGTAAATCGTTTCATGGCTTCTCTCCTTGTAACGCTGACGAGCGGAACACGGCTCTGTTAGACATAAGACGCAGCTTTCGAACGGAAGTTTCTGCGGAATGTCGGAGGTGGCCCGCGCGCCATCCTACTGCGGGCCCGGTGTATTCGCCGGAACCGCAGCAAAACGCGGCCTTTCCCCGGGGGTTTACTGGTCATGGGCAAGCGGAGCTGAAGGGCAGGGGCGCGGGGCTTGTCCATGTTATTCTAGTTACGTAAGGCTGAGGGGGCCATCGCTTGAATTTGGCTTGGATTCTTCTGCGGGCCGGTGTGGCGTGCCTGGTACTTACCATACTGTTCCTTTCGCAGCGATTCTGGTACCGCGCGCTTTGGCGGGTCACTTCCAACTGGGGCCGTATCTGGCTGCGCTGGGGTGTACGTCTTCTCTACATCGCCGGGCTGTCGCTGGTTATCCTGGCCGTAGCAGACAACCTCCGCCAGGATCGCGGGCGCATTGTTCCGGACCACTCGGGTATCGCTGCGTTTGCCGGGCTGTGGTTCCTTAGCGCCCTTGCCGCCTATTTCTGCGTCAAGGTCGTGCATTCGATTGAGTGGGTCTGGCACCGCTGGCACAAGCCCGTCCCGGCGCAAACGAACAAGCTTTCCGCGCGCCCTGCCCTCCGCGAGGATCACGTTCCTGACCCTTCGCGCCGTACCTTTTTCCGTACGGCCAGCGTTGTAGCCGGTGCGGCCCCGTTCCTTGGCGTGATGTACGGATACGCCGCCGAGCGTCTTCGCTATGAAGTTCGCCGTGTCGAGATTCCCCTGACCAGTCTGCCGCCAGAATTGGATGGCATGGAGATCGTCCAGATTTCCGACATTCACTTGAGCAGCTACATGAGCCGGGGTTCGGTGCGCCGCGCGGTAGACATGGCCAATGATGTAGGCGCAGACCTCGCCGTTGTCACCGGTGATCTCGTTACCGGCGTTCACGACTCTGTCTACGACTGCGTCGACGAAGTTCGCCGCCTGCATGCGCCGCTGGGGGTCTACGGTTGCAACGGTAATCACGAAATTTACGCACGCGCCGAAGACCTTGCCGAGCGCCTCTATCAACAGGCGGGCATGAAAATGCTCCGGCGCGAAAACGCCATCATCAATTACAAGGGTGCGCAACTGAACCTGATCGGCGTCGATTACCAGCGGGAGCGCATGCCGAGCGGCCGCAAAGTGCAGATGCTCGCCAACGTCGCGCCGCTCATTCGCCGCGATATGCCGAACATCCTGCTCTCCCACAATCCCAATTCTTTCAACCGTGCGGCGGAACTCGGCATCGAACTCACCCTTGCCGGGCACACGCACGGAGGCCAGGTACAGGTAGAAATTCTCGACGTGAGCTTGAGCCCGGCGCGCTTCATCACCGATTACATTGCCGGACTGTATCACCGGCCGCTGCTCATGCCGGACCAGCCGAAGCGACTCGGCGAGACCATTAAGTTGATGCCGAACGCCCCCAAGGGCCTCGCGGCTCTATACGTGAACCGCGGCCTTGGCACTGTTGGCGCACCGGTTCGCCTTGGTGCACCGCCCGAAATCACCCACATCGTTCTCCGCAGCGCTTAAGCGTCATTTCTCGCCGCCGAGACGCCCCTGCCTGTCGTGCCACGAAGAATCTCAACATAAGAGATGCGCGCGAACCCGGCTTACGCCCCAACCCCGCATTTCCCGCTATTCTTCCAGGTGCTAGAATCCCTCCAACACTCTCATGTCCATTAAACGATCGAACTACTGGCTCGGGACGGTTTCCGAACCTGCAAAAGGTGTGAGCCAAGCGCTTCCCGACAGCGTCGATGTAGCCATCGTCGGAGCCGGCTTCTGCGGACTCTCCGCCGCCCGCGCGCTCGGCAAACGCGGTGTGCACGCCGCCGTTCTCGAAGCGGAAGCCCCTGGCTGGGGAGCAAGCTGCCGCAACGGCGGCATGGTTCTCACCGGAATGAAGCTGCCCGTTCCCACGCTCATTTCGCGCTATGGCCGTGAACTCGTACAGCGCATGTACGCCGCTTCGCTCGAGTCCATCGACCTCGTCGAACAGATCGTGAAAGAGGAAGGAATCGCCTGCAGCTTCTCCCGCTGCGGGCATCTCGAAGTCGCCTGCAAGCAAGGACACTTCGACGCCTTTGCCGCAGCCGCTGCCCGCATCAAGCGCGAATTCAACCACGAGCTGCGCATCGTTCCGAGAACCGAGCTTCGCCAGGAAATTGGCTCGAACATTTATTTCGGCGCATTGGTGGACGAGACAAGTGCCGGCGTAAACCCCGCTCAATACGTCACCGGCCTTGCAAAGTCCGCGCACCGCGCTGGCGCCACGCTCTTTGACCACACGCGGGTCCTCAGCATACGCAAAGAGTCTGTCGGCGGCGCTCGCAGCTTTTTCGTGGAAACTTCGCGCGGCTGTCTGCGAGCGAAGGAGGTTCTGCTCGCGAGCGGCGCCTACACCAGTCCCGCAACTCCGGCGCTACGCAAGAAAGTCATCCCCATCGGTTCCTACATCATTGCCACCGAGCCTCTGCCGCCGGACCTGGCAGGCGAACTCAGCCCGCGCAACCGCATGATCTACGACTCCAAGCATTTTCTGTACTATTACCGGCTCACTCCCGACAATCGCATGCTCTTCGGTGGCCGCGCCGCGTTTTTCCCTGAATCCGACAGCACGGTACGGGAGAGCGCGGAACTCCTGCGTCAAGGCATGATCGGCGTTTATCCGCAATTGCGCGATACGAAAGTCGAGTATGTTTGGGGCGGAACGCTCGACTTTGCCTTTGACGTCATGCCGCATTCCGGGAAGCTCGAAGATATGCACTTCGCGCTAGGCTTCGCGGGGCATGGTGTCGCCGCCGCTACCTGGATGGGCATGAAACTGGCGGGTGTTATTTGCGGCGATCCCGACGATAATCCGTTTTCCAAAATTCCTTTTCCGAGCGCACCCATCGGCCTGCGCAGCGGCAATACCTGGGCTCTCCCACTCGCCGGCCTCTACTATCGCCTGCTCGACCTCTTCACCTGATCTGTGGAGCTCCGATTCGAGCGCCTGCGGTGTGCCATCCCGAGGAACGCAGCTTCTTGCTCTTCCAGGTCAGAATCGAGCGTCGTCCATGGCCTGCCGCTGTCCGCATTTCGAATCTACGAGGAAGCTTCGACCATTGCTCTGATCTTCGGGAACACAAAATACGCCATTACTCCCAGCGCAACGGGTACCGGCCCCCACTTCAAGGCAAACTTGTCGCTCCCGACCAGGGCGACGGCGCTCATCGCGAGCGGCGCGATCACCACGTACGCGAGTCCTGCCCCGCCCCAGGGAATCCGAAACGGACGCTTCATCTCCGGCCGTGCCTTCCGCAGTCGCCACGCCGCCAGCACTGTGAGCACGGTAACAAGAATGCGCAGCCACACATAAACGGTAAGCAATTGCGCCAGCGTATGAAACGCCAAAAGCGCATAAATCGCGGAAGAAATGAGAATGGCAATCCAGGGTGTCCCGAATTTTTTGTGCTTGGCCGCAAACACCGGCGGCAAATAACCGTCTTCCGCCATCGAAGACGGCATGCGCGTGCTCGTTAGCACCGTCGCGTTCAGCAGCGAAACGTTTCCGAGCATTGCTGCAGCGGTCATCAAAAATCCGAGCCATCCCCCGCCAATCAGCTTTGCCGCTGTCGAAAAGTAGGCGGTGTTCCACTCCTGCCAGTTGCCTAGCGCCGCCAGGGAAAACAGCGCCGGCAAGAAATAAGTCGCTACGGAAAGAGGTACCACGATCGCCAGTGCGCGCGGGTAGCTCCTCTGCGGATTTTCGATCTCCTCCGCGACGCTCGAGCACTGCTCATAACCGGAATAAAGCCACAGCCCCAGCGCAAGGCCGACGCCGAAAACCTGGAACGGCGGCACATGGGGCGGCACAAAGGGATGAAACGGATTGTAACGCCACCGTGCCGCTCCGATCACGCAAAGCAGCAGCACCGGAATCAGTACGGAGATTTCCAGCACCGTGGCCACTCGACCCACCATCTGGATTCCGCGGGTGTTCACGTACGCGAGCACAGAAATAAGCGCCACCGACACTGCGTAGTGTTTCCAGCCGGCAAGAAAAGGAAAATAGTTCGCCAGATAATCGCTGAAGAGCACGGCGTAGCTTCCGCCAAGCAGCCACGACGCGCTCCAGTTCCACCAGCCGGCCAGAAATCCCCAGAAATCTCCGAAACTCGCCCGCACCCAGCGATAGAACCCGCCCTCAACCGGAATCGTCGTCGTCAATTCCGCCGCCACGAGCGACACCGGAATGCACCAGAAAAACGGAAGCACCAGCAGATAGAGCAGCGTCAACCCTGGCCCGCTCGTCGTTACCATTTCCTCCATGCCGAATGGGCCGCCCGTCGTGTACGCAAACATCACGAACACGAAATAAAAAAGGCCGGCCTTTTTCGCCATTGCTTTTGTCTGGCTCACTTTCGTTCCGGACTGCGTCCGCGCACCCGCCGATGCAGCGGATATTATCCTACTTTGTGCGTACGTTGCCCCTCGATGCGCTGGACTTCAAGCCATGACTTGCGCCAAACTCGGCGCGCCCCCCGCCCTTTCGGAGCCGCGATGATCCTTTTGGTAATGGGAGTGACAGGCTCGGGCAAAACCACCGTCGCGCGATCGCTCGCTGCGCGTCTGGGCTGGGTGTTTCTGGAAGCCGACGATTTTCACCCTCCCGGGAACAAAGCAAAGATGCATCGCGGCGTTCCACTGGACGACCAAGACCGCATTCCCTGGCTGGATGCCATTCACGCGGAACTCCTGCGGCAAAACGCAGCCGGCCACCATGTCGTTCTAGCATGTTCAGCCCTGAAGGCGGATTACCGGTGCCGTCTTTCCAGGGGCCTCGAAGTAAGCGTGGTCTACCTAAGAGGTTCTTATGAATTGGTTGACAAACGCCTGCGCCAGCGAACCGGCCATTTCGCTGGTGAAGCCATCCTGGCCGATCAATTCGCCGTCCTCGAGGAGCCCCGCGAAGCGATCGTCTTGGATGTCGCCAAGCCGCCCGAAGCGCTGGTGGCACAAATTCTCTCGCATCTCTCCGCTCCCCAAGGCGGCTCCCCCTTCGAAAAACAGTTGCTCGCCAAGCTCCGCTGGCGACTGATGCCTTTCCTCTTTCTTCTCTACGTCGTCGCCTATCTGGATCGCATCAACGTGGGCTTCGCCGCTCTTCAGATGAAAGATCAATTAGGCTTCAGCGACACGGTCTACGGTCTTGGCGCCGGGATTTTCTTCGCAGGCTATTTTTTGTTTCAGGTGCCGAGCAATATGGTCTTGCAGCGTGTCGGTGCCCGTCCGTGGATCGCCTTGCTCATGGTGCTTTGGGGAGTGATTTCTTCTTCGATGTTCCTCATTCATTCGCCGAATTCCTTTTATCTACTTCGCTTTCTGCTCGGAGCTGCCGAAGCGGGGTTTGTCCCCGGCGTTATCTACTATCTTCGGCGATGGTTTCCTCCCGCTGCCCGCGGGGGTGTGCTGGCGTTATTTATGACCGCCGGCCCCGTTTCCGGAATCATTGGCGGTCCGATTTCGGGCGCGCTGCTCGATTGGCAGGGTCTCGCAGCTCTAGCGGGCTGGCAAAAGATGTTTCTACTGGAGGGAATTCCCGCGATTCTACTCGGCATCGTTGCCTATCACTATCTTCCCGAGCGGCCCGAGGACACCCACTGGCTTCGTGCGGAGGAAAGGACCTGGCTCGCACAAAATCTCGCCGCCCCCAAACCCACCGTTGCCCGAACTTCCAGCCGCGCCAGGGGACTGTGGTTCGCGAGTCCGCTTCTTTGGGGGTTTGCGCTTATCGACTTTGGCTTGAACACCTGCACCTACGGCGTCACCATGTGGTTGCCCAGTGTTCTCAAAAGCCTCTCCGGGATGTCGAACCTTCTTCTCGGAGTGTTGTCGATGGTGCCGAACTTGGTCGCGGTGTTGTTGATGGTTCTCGTTGCGGCGCACTCAGACCGCACGGTCGAGCGCCGCTGGCACATCGCGCTGTCCGCCTTCTGCGGCGCTCTCGCGCTGCTGGCTGCGGGCTATTCCTCAGCCGTCAGCATAACCCTCGCCGCTTTCAGCATCGCCCTAGCCGCTTCATCTTCTATGTTCGGACCCTTCTGGGCTTTGGTGACCGCTGCGCTTCCAGAAGCCGCCGCGGCGGGCGGAATTGCGCTCGTCAACGCTGTTGGCAACCTCGGTGGCGGCTTCGGACCGTTCTGGATTGGACGTTTACGAGACCTTACGGGAAGCTATCGCGCGGGACTCGTCACCGTTGCCATGCTGATGTTTCTTGCCGGAGCGTTCACCCTGGTCCTCGAAGGACCACGCGCACCGACAAGCGAATCGTCCTGAAGGCTGCGAGATAAGCGGCTTGAAGAACCTCAACGCCGCGGCTGATGTTCGTTGCCGAGCGGCGGACGCCCGGAAACCATAGTTCGATCGGTGCACGCACCAGCCGCACCCCAAATGGCCGCTTGCGTGGGTGGCGGCCTTCAGGAAATAATTCCCCCTCTGCTCTGAGGGAAAGGGACTATCGTGACCAACCGCCACCGTCGTGCGCTGTTCGCAGGACTACTCCTTACGGGAGCTTGCCTCGCACCTTTGCAATCTCACGTCACTGCCGACGAAGCGCCGCTTTATGGGTACTCGACCGACTCCTCGGGCGTCGAACTCCAGTGGGAAGAAAAGTTTCGCGCCATTCCCAGCCCGCAGAACCTCCGCGCCTACATGGAGCGCCTCAGCGCCCGGCCGCACAACGTCGGTTCTCCTTACGACCGGGACAACGCCGAATGGATTCTCGCCAAGTTCAAGGAGTTCGGTCTCGACGCGCACATCGAGACCTTCTCTATCCTTTATCCCACCCCGAAGGAACGCCTTGTCGAACTGGTCGATGGTGGCCCCCACTTCGTCGCGAAAATGCAGGAGCCTCCCGTTCTCGAAGATCCGACTTCCAACCAGAGCGCAGAGCAAATCCCCACTTATAACGCCTACTCGATCGATGGTGATGTGACCGGGCCGCTCGTCTACGTGAACTATGGCGTTCCCGAGGACTATGCGCAGCTCGAGCGCCGCGGAGTCTCGGTGAAAGGTGCCATCATCCTTGCGCGCTACGGCCATTCCTGGCGCGGCATCAAGCCGCAAGTCGGCGCCGAGCATGGCGCTATCGGGTGCATCATCTATTCCGACCCGCGCGACGACGGTTACACCGGCGGAGCTGTTTTCCCGAACGGTCCGTGGCGTCCGAAGGACGGCGTACAGCGTGGCAGCGTGCAAGACAGCGCTGTTTTCATGGGGGATCCGTTGACTCCTGGCATTGGCGCCATCGCCGACGCCAAGCGCTTGCCCATCAGCGAAGCGCAATCGCTCACGAAGATTCCCGTGCTCCCGATTTCCTACGCCGATGCGCAGCCGTTGCTCGAGGCGATCGGCGGGCCAGTGGCGCCACGCGACTGGAGCGGCGGCTTGCCGAATACTTACCGCATCGGACCGGGCCCGGCCAAGGTTCATCTGAAGGTGTTTGCCAACTGGGGCATGAAGGACATCTACGACGTCATCGGCAAAATCCCCGGTTCCACCAATCCGGATCAATGGGTGATTCGCGGAAACCATCATGACGCCTGGGTGAACGGCGCCGAAGATCCCGTCTCCGGCCAGGTGGCGCTTCTCGAAGAAGCCCGCGGCCTTGGCGAGCTCGTCAAGCAGGGTTGGAAGCCGCGGCGCACGATCATTTACTGTGCCTGGGATGCCGAAGAGCCCGGGCTGATCGGCTCCACCGAATGGGTGGAGACGCACATTGACGACCTCCGCAAACACGCCGTGCTGTACATCAATTCCGACAGCAACAGCCGCGGCTTTTTCGAAGGAGAAGGCTCGCTTTCGCTCGAGCATTTCTTGAACGACGTCGCCCGCGACATACAGGACCCCGAAACGAAGCTTTCCGTTTGGAAGCGCGCACAACTCCACGAGATCCAGCAGGCCGAGTCAGTCGAACGAAGGCGCGAGCTCCGCGAACGCCAGGATCTGCGTTTAGAGATGCTCGGCGGCGGTTCCGATCATGCGCCCTTTATCAATTTTGCGGGCGTGGCCTCCCTTGGCATCGGCTTCGGCGGCGAAGATCACGGGGGCATCTATCACTCCATCTACGACGATTTCTATTGGTACACCCATTTCAGCGACTACGACTTTGTGTATGGTCGTGCCCTGTCCCAGGTCGGGGGTACCGCAATAATGCGCATGGCTGATGCCGATTTGCTTCCCTTCCAATTTGCCGATTTTGCCGACGACGTGAAGATGTACGTTCGTGAGGTCGAAAACTTCGCTTCGCAGCAGCGTGACGAAATCCAGGAGAAAAATCTGAAAATTCAGGAAGGCGTTTATCAGGCCGCTCAGGATCCCCGCGAGACCTGGGTTACGCCAACGAAGGAAGAAGTTCCGCCTCACTTGAATTTCACGCCCCTCGACAACGCCGTCGAAGCGCTTTCACGCAGTTCCGCCGAGTACCAGAAGGCGGTTGATCGCGTCGGCGCGAATGGCGGCTCCGCGCTGGCGTCAGCTTCCGTCGGCGAGGTCAACGAAATGCTCGTTCAGAGCGAGCGCAAGCTGACAACGCCTGACGGCCTTCCGGGGCGCTTCTGGTACAAGCACCAACTCTACGCTCCGGGCAAATACACCGGTTACGCCGCTAAAGCCATTCCGGCGGTGCGGGAAAGTCTGGAAGAGAAGAAGTGGAAAGAAGCAGAAGAAGCCGCTGCCCGCGTTGCGAAAGTGCTCGAGGATGAGTCCGCCTTGATCGCAGCCGCAGCCGCAAGACTTTCTTCCGCCGCCGGGAAGTAGCCCTCGCTTTGAGCCGGCCGTGTGCATGCCGGGCTTCAGCGCGGCCCCGGCCGGGCGTGACGCCTTTCAGTTTCGGGGACAACCCCGTAAGCATCATAGCGACCGAGGCGAAGCAAACTTCCCGGGCCCGCCCGCCAGAGGCAGGTCGCGTTGTCGGAGGGTCCTTCTGATGCGCTTCCGTATGGCTGTCGTCTTCCCCGGTGTAACGTCGCGTCCTACAGCGCACGACCGGGTAGGGCCCCGTTGTGCGCTTCTCACGTATACTCTTTAACCCGGCTTTCGCGGATGCGCTCGTTCGTTGCCTCGATCAAAGGAGACTGACCCATTCCTTCCTATAACCTCGCGATCGTAGGCTTTGGAAATGTCGGCAGGGCCCTTTTGCGCCTGCTGATCTCGAAGGAGATGGAGCTGCGGCGCCAATACGACGTGCGCTGGCGTCTGACCGGTGCCGCTAGTCGCCGCATCGGCTGGCTCGCGAATGCTGACGGCTTTAATCCCATCGCCGCCGTAAACGGTCACTTTCCCTCTGGTTTGCAGCCGGCCCGCGACGTTCACGAATGGCTCGAACGCGCCAAAGCGGATGTGCTGTTTGAAGCCACCTCGCTCAACGCGCCTACTGGCCAACCGGCGATTGAACACCTGATTGCCGCCTTGAAGTACGGCGCGCACGCCATCACCGCCAACAAAGGCCCGATCGTGCACGCTTACCGAGAATTGACGACCCTCGCTAGGGAACAGGGCCGTCAGTTCCTGTTTGAATCCACGGTGATGGACGGCGCGCCCATTTTCTCTCTCTTTCCTCTGGCGCTCCCGGCCGCTGAATTGCGCGGCTTTTCCGGCGTACTGAACTCGACAACGAACGTTGTTCTGACCGAAGTCGAAAAAGGCCGCTCGTTCGACGAGGCCATCAAACGCGCGCAAGCCATAGGCATTGCCGAGGCCGATCCTTCTCAGGATCTGGACGGCTGGGATTCTGCCGTGAAAGTTGCCGCGATCGCAACCGTGTTGATGGGTGTTCCGACGCGCATCGATCAGGTGCAGCGTACCGGCATTCGCGAATTGAGCGAGGAAAAGATTCGTTCCGTGCGGGCCGCCGGCATGCGCTACAAGCTGGTCTGCCGCGCCACGCTGCGCGGAGATGGCGTTGATTGTCGCGTCAGCCCCGAGCTGCTGCTACTCTCTGACCCGTTGGCGGGTCTGGAAGGCACCAGTTCCGCGATCCGTTTCGACCTCGACGTGTTGGGTCTTTCCCTGGTCGAACACAATCCCGGCGTTGAAGCAACGGCGTACGGCCTACTTGCCGATTTTCTTCGCGCCGTCAGGACCTAGCCGACTGCGTGCGTTCGCGCTCGCGCATTGTCGTCGCGACGGCGAGCCGGGGATCCCCTTCCATCCGAACCCCTGCTCTTACTCACCCCGCCCTCGTCCCATTCGGTACCGGCCACTCCGGCACGGCCAGCGCTGGTTTGATTCCGTCGGCATAACCCAGATCAAATAGCATGCCCTGGGAAATCTCTCCCGCCATCCTGCGCGGTTCCAGGTTGACAACAAATAGCGCCTGTTTTCCCTCAATTTCCTTGGGAGTTTCTCTTTCCTTGCGGATGCCCGCCAGGATCACGCGTGAATGGTCGCCGAAATTTACCGTCAACCTCATGAGCTTGTCCGAGCGCGTCACTTCCTCCACGCGTTCAATCGTTCCTACGCGAATGTCCAGCGCCTCAAGCGTGGAAAAGGGCACGAGCGGTTTCACCGCTGCAGCGGCAAATTCGCTCATCTATCACCTCCTGTAGTTGGCGGCGTATGCGGGGGTGGCAATCGATGCCTCGCAACGCGCATCGCGAATTGGCGGATCCGCAATGAGGCGCAGCGGAATCACGCCGGCCCATATGCGCAAAGCGTAGTCGTCCGCATCATCCTCTACATCTCCGGTGCGTACCTTGGCGGAAACTTCGTTGAGCGGCAGTTTCAGTACGCTGGTGGCTTTCAATTCCTTGCCGTTCGGCTGGCGCGCGTCGCTCCACCGTCCCGGAATCAGTTTTTGCGTGAAGGCTTCGAGTGCCGCGAGCTTTTCGGCAGGATCGTCAACGAGAACTGCCTGGCCCAACGCGACCACGCTGCGATAGTTCATCGAATGGTTGAACACCGACCGCGCCAGCACCAGCCCGTCCAGCAGCGTCACGGTAATGCACACCGGCTGGCCGCTACTCGCTCCGCCTAGCATCCGGCTCGCCGCCGAGCCGTGGAAATACAGCCAGTCGCCGACTCGCGCATACATGGTCGGAATCACAAAGGGCTGTCCTTCCAGGGCGAAGCCCACATGGCAGACAAAGCCTTCGTCCAAAATCTTGTAAATCGCGTCGCGATCGTACACAGCCCGATTCGCTTCCCGGATAACGCGCGTCCGGTCAGTAACAGGGAACAGTTCCGCCATGGAATACCCCAACGTGAAACACGGCGCGGAGTTGATAGCCGCCGCCGCCGCGGCATGAGTGAGGGACTACCTCAGCATGCTAACACGCCGCCGCCCCTCTGTGAGAAACTGATCGGCTGGCTTAATCGCCGATTACTTCGTGAAAGCAGGAGCCATGAGCACACCGGGAATCGATCGAGGCACGGAGAGCGCTTTGGATATCGCCTGGGTTCGCTCCCAGTTTCCTTCCTTGCAGACGCAAGTCAACGGCCAACCCGCCGCGTTTCTCGACGGACCCGCGGGAACGCAGGTTCCCACGCAGGTGATGCACGCCATCCAGAGCTACCTGATGAACGCCAACGCCAACACGTGTGGCGCCTTCCTTACCAGCCGTCGAACCGACGAGATGATCGCCGGCACGCGCGCGGCCATGGCCGATTTCTTTCATTGTCACCCCGATGAGGTCGTCTTCGGCCAGAACATGACCACGATTACACTCTCCTTCTCGCGCTCGATCGGCCGCGAGCTTGGCCCTGGCGACGAAATCCTCCTGACCACCCTCGACCATGATGCGAATTTCTCGCCCTGGAAGGCGCTCGAAGAAAAAGGTGCCGTCATCCGCAAGGTCGACATTCGTGAAGAAGACTGCACGCTCGACCTGGATGACCTGAAAAACAAGTTGAACGGGAAAACAAGGCTGGTTGCGGTCGGTTACGCTTCGAACGCCGTCGGCACCATCAATCCGGTCGCGGAGATTACGCGCCTCGCCCATGCCGCCGGGGCCCTGGTCTACATCGACGCCGTGCATTACGCGCCACACGGCTCGATCGACGTCGAAGCGCTCGATTGCGATTTTCTGGTCTGCTCACCGTATAAATTCTTTGGACCTCACATCGGCGCGCTCTACGGCAAACGCCACCACCTCGAACGGCTGCGGCCGTACAAGGTGCGTCCATGTACAGACCAGATTCCCGACCGCTGGGAATCCGGCACGCAGCTGCACGAACTCATTGCCGGCATCGGCGCGGCGGTCGAATATATCGCCACGCTCGGGCGGCGGAGCGACAGCACGGTCGAAACGCGGCGTGAGGCGCTTGTGGCCGCTTACCGCACTACGGTCGCCTACGAGAGGCGGCTGATTTCGCGCCTCATCGGCGGCCTTCAGGTGATTCCCGGAGTGCGCGTCTATGGCATTACCGACCCGAACCGCTTCGGCGAACGCTGTTCGACCCTCTCGCTGCGCATGGGAACCCACCATCCGACCACGATTGCCACGTTCCTCGGCGAGCGCGGAATTTTCACCTGGGACGGCAACTACTACGCGCTGAACCTTACCGAACGGCTGGGTGTCGAATCGCAAGGCGGCCTGCTGCGCATCGGTCTTGTGCACTACAACACCCTGGAGGAAGTCGAGCGTCTCCTCGCCGCTCTCCGCGAATTCGCGGTGACATGAATTGCAGTTCACTGTTGGCGATCGCTCCGCCGCTACGGTCAAAATAAACTCTTGAAAGGGAATGAGCCGCAAAGCCATGGCAAAGCGACCGAAACCGATCATACTGACGATTCTGGATGGGTGGGGTTATCGCCCGGAGACGCAAGGCAACGCCATTGCCCTCGCTCGCAAGCCCGCTTATGACGAGCTTGTGCGCAAGTTCCCCAACACGCTGATCGAGACTTCCGGGCCCTTTGTCGGCCTTCCCGAAGGCCAAATGGGCAACAGTGAAGTCGGCCACATGAACATCGGCGCCGGCCGCATCGTACACATGGACATCACGCGCATCGACCTGATGATTGCCAACAAGCAACTGGACAAGGTAGCGCTCTTTCAGCAGGCGATGGAGCGCGGCCGCCGGCGCCAGCTGCACCTCCTTGGCTTGCTCAGCGACGGAGGCGTCCACTCGCACATCGATCACCTCTTTGCGCTGCTCGAAATGGCCAAGCGGGAAAAGGTGGAGAGAGTTTTCGTGCATTGCTTCATGGACGGTCGCGATACGCCCCCCAACAGCGGCCGTGACTACGTCCGCCAGTTGCAGCAACAGATGCGCGAGCTTGGCGTCGGCGAAATCGCCACGGTCGTAGGCCGCTACTACGCTATGGACCGGGACAATCGCTGGGAACGCGTCGCACTCGCTTACCGCGCGCTGGTTCACGGCGAAGCCGAAACCCGCATGAGCGATCCCGTGGCCGGGCTCGAGCGAAGCTACGAGCAAGGAGTGAGCGACGAATTCGTCAAGCCCATCGTGATCACCCGCGGGGATGAGCCCGCGGCCCAACCCGTGGGCCTGATTCGCGACGAGGACGCCGTGATTTTCTACAATTTCCGCGCGGACCGCGCTCGCCAAATGACTCTGGCTCTGGCATCGCCCGACTTCGACAAGTTCGTCGATCCCAAGCGCCCCAAAAATCTCTTCTACGTTGCCATGACCAAATACGACAAAAACTGGCCGTGGCTGCAGTGCGTTCTCACGCCGGAAAAACTCGAACACATCCTCGCCCAGGTGTTCCAGGACCTCAAATACAAGAATCTGCGCTGCGCGGAGACCGAGAAATATGCCCACGTCACCTATTTCTTCAACGGAGGCATCGAGAAGCCTTTCGCCGGCGAGGAGCGCATTCTGGTGCCCTCACCGAAGGTAGCCACCTACGATCTAAAGCCGGAAATGTCCGCCGAAGGCATTACCGACACCGTGGTGAAAGCGATCGAAAAGGGCGAATTCGACGCCATCATCATGAATTTCGCGAATGCCGACATGGTCGGTCATTCCGGCAAGCTCGAAGCTGCGATCAAGGCGGTAGAAGCGGTTGACGCAGGTCTCGGCCGCATCTACCAGGCCTTGAAGCCGCGCGGCGGAGCCTGGATCATAACCGCCGATCATGGCAACGCCGAGAGCATGGTCGATCCCGTCACCGGTGGACCGCACACCTACCACACTACAAACCCCGTGCCCTTCCTGTGCGTCAGCGAAGACGACCAGTTGCGCCTTGCACCGGGCGGCGCGCTCCGCGACATCGCCCCTACCATGCTCGGCATCCTCGGCGAGCTTGCCCCTTCCGACATGACCGGCCGCGACCTGCGAGTCACGAGCAAACGCTAGCTCATCGCGCCTAGGCCAAGAGCAGCGTCTGCAAAATGCTCCGACCTGGGTGTGACGAAATGACGGGAGAGAGGTATTTTCCAGTGCAGGCCCAAGCTTCGCAGGGTCGCATCTGATGGCGTGCGCAACGCGATTGGTAGCGAAATAACGAATTAGGGGATCGAGAAAGATTGGTCGTTCAACCCGCACTGAAGCGATCTGTCCGACGATCAGTTCACGAGTGCAGCGGATCCCGAGGTCGTGTCCTTGCACTACCGCGGCGTACGCGTCCTCGACGACGCTTAGTCGCCCACGCCACCCTTCGGCGCGGTGTAGCCCTCGCGAGCATACACCACCCACTTCTGCTTCTTTCCCTTTTGGTCCGTCACTACGAGCGGGCTGCCATCGGGCGCGACAAGCTCCACTTTGATCTTGCGGTATTTTCCGTCAGGCGTACGGTTCGACGGTGTGTAGGTCAGACTGTATTGATGCCGTAGGAAATCCGCCACTTCGCGCATGATACCGGGTATTTCGCCGTCGAATTGCGGAAACCACGCGAACCCGCCCGTCATCGACGTAAACGTCTTCAGCTGATTTTCTCCCTGCAGAAAATCCATGCGTCCCATGCTGCCCAACATGTGATGCATCTCCGCCCAATTGGTGAACGGCTTGTCAAGACCCACGGCAAAAATCGTTACGTCGGTGCCGCGAATCAGCTTCATGGTCTGGTCGAGCGTGTGTTTTGAAAAAGTGTCCACGCCCGTGGCCAGCAACAATATGGACTTCTTGCCCTTTACGTCCTTAAGACGCTCCAGCGTGTCCAGCAGTGCGTCAAAGACGTTGGACTCGCTAAAGCCCGGGAAATAGAGGTGGTACAGCGCCTGCCGCACCTCGTCCTTGTTCTGCGTGAAATCCGCTTCCATACGCGGATGCATATCGAAGGTCACCAGCGCGACCCAGTCCTTCTGATTCAGGTTCGGGAATAGTGCGTCGGCCCAGTACTTAGCTTGGTAGGCAAACCAGTCGTAGCCACGCGCGCTGAATTCCATCAGCATCACCATCGTGATCGGCGCGTCGGTAGGGCCGAAGTTGGTGATGGTCTGTGGCTGGCCGTCTTCAAGCACTCGAAAATTCTCTTTCTTCAATCCCGGGATGATGTCGCCATGCTGCGTCGTGGCGACCACGTCCAGGGTCACTACGGGCACTTCCACCGAGATCGTCACCCCGGACTCCTGCGTTTTGTCCTGCGGCGGCGCAGGTTTTGGCGCAGCAGAGGGCGCCGGGTTAGACTGGGTTGGTGGCGTGCCCTGAGGGCCGGCGGGCGCTTGTGCCCACAAGCAGGTGGCTAGGCAAAAACCGAGCGAGCAAGCTAGGGCAAGCCTAAAACCACAGAATTTGGAGCGAGAATTCATTCGTGTCTCCCAGAGTTCACTGCAATCACCTAATTACGATGCGTCCAGGCGACACATCGTCATCCCACTGCCTCGCCGCACGGGTACAACTTAGGTACCGATGCGGGAGACCCCTGGCAGGGCCTGTAATTTCGCATGTTAGTATGGATTTTATTTTGTGGCAAAACAGAATCATCTGGGGGCATTTCTGTGACTTGGAAGCACGTTAGCTTCTCGACCCTGTGTCTGCACGCCGTCCTACTGTTGTTCGCTGCGCCCGCGCGCGCGCAAGTCGGCCAAAAACCCCCCGCCATGGGCATTCCCGAAAGCCCGAACCTGGTCGGCGATACCGCGGCTCTCGCAGGCGAAGCGCAAGGCTGGCTCGCCGAGCTCATCAAAATCAACACCACCAACCCGCCGGGCAACGAGCAAGCCGCCTCCAAGTATATCGGCGGGATCCTGAGCAAGGAAGGCATCCCCTTCGAAATTCTGGACCTCGCGCCGGGGCGCAGCGCGATCGTGGCGCGCCTCAGAAGCAGCGCTGTGCCGGACCCGGCAAAAGCACTCTTGCTCGTGGCCCACCTGGACGTGGTGGGCGTCGAGAAGAACAAATGGACCGTGGACCCTTTCGGGGGCGTAATCAAGGATGGCTACTTATGGGGGCGCGGATCGATTGACGACAAGAGCATGGTGGCCGGAAATCTGGCCGCTTTCGTAGCGCTCAAGCGCGGCAATGTTCACATCAATCGCGACGTGATTTTTCTCGCCACGGCCGACGAAGAGCAATTCGGCGATGCCAGCCTCAAGGTCCTGATTGCCAAGTATTGGGACAAAATTGCCGCCGGGTTTGCCATCAACGAGGGCGGGCGTGTGGTGCTGAAAAACGGCAAAGTCCACTATGTCGCCATCCAAGCCAGCGAGAAGGTCCCGGTCGACGTTTCCGTCACCGCGACGGGCAAAGGCGGTCACGCCTCGCGGCCTTCGAAAGAAAATCCCGTTGTGCATCTCGCTGCGGCAGTCGAAAAAATCGGCAACTATACCGCTCCGGTGCGCCTGACGTCGATTGTGAGGCGTTATTTCGAAGGGCTTTCGGCGATTGAGGACCCCGAAACGGCCAAATGGATGCGCGTGATCGATGAAGCGGATCGGGCGGAGCATGCCCAACGAGTGCTCTCCGATGCCAATCCATCGTGGAATTCCATGATGCGCGACACGATTGCGCCAACAATACTCGAAGCGGGCATACGCGCCAACGTGATTCCCTCCGAAGCCCGAGCCGTCCTGAATATTCGCCTATTGCCCGGCGACACGATTGACGCTCTGTTGAACGATCTCAGGAAACTGGTTAACGATCCGTCGGTCAAACTTGATGTCATGCACGACGCTGGCCTTGCGGCGCCCAATTCCTCGATTGAGACTGACTTCTACGCCGAGATCACGCGGGTTTGCGCCAAGGAGTTTGGCGGTGCACCCGTGTTGCCCTACATGTCCACCGGGGCGACCGATTCGGCGCAATTGCGGCTCCACAATGTACAAGCCTACGGGCTCAGGCCGTTTCCGCTTACAGACGAAGATGAGCAACGGGTTCACGGCGACAATGAGCGCATTCCGCTGTCCTCCTTCGCCAAGGGTGTGGACCTGATGACCCGCATCGTTGCCGGGTTTTCCGTGACCCGATAACCGCGACAATCCCTTACAATAGGCGGACGCATGAATTCCCGACATTCCAAAATTGTCTGCACCATCGGTCCCGCCACGCGCTCGCCGCGCATGATCCGCAAGCTCATTGCCGCAGGAATGGATGTAGCGCGCCTGAACTTCTCTCACGGCACGCACCAGGAGCACGCGCAGAGTATCGCCATGCTGCGCGATGCCGCCGCCGAGTACAAAAAACCCCTCGCCATCCTCGCCGATCTGCAAGGACCCAAAATACGCACCGGTGCGCTCGCCGGTGGGGGAACCGTGCTGCTGCGCGGGGGGCAGAAATTTGTCATCACGACCGCGAAAGTCCTTGGCGATTCCACTCGTGTGAATACCACCTTTTATCCGCTGCCTCGCGAGGTAAAGTCCGGCGACCGCATCCTCCTGTCCGACGGTCTGATCGAGATGCGCGTGGAGAAGACAACCCGCACCGAGGTGATTTGCCAGGTCATCAACGGCGGCATCCTCGGCGAGCACAAGGGCATTAACCTGCCCGGAGTGAAGCTGCACGTTCCCGCAATTACCGAGAAAGACCGTGTGGACTTGCGCTTTGCCCTCGCGCATGGCGCAGACTACATCGCTGCCAGCTTCGTCCGCAGGCCCGAGGACGTGCACCTCGCCAAAGAGCTGGTTCGCCGCGCGAAGAAAGACACGCCGGTAATCGTAAAGCTCGAAAAGCCGGAAGCCATCGAGAACCTCGAGCAGATCCTGCCCGTCTCTGACGGAGTCATGGTGGCCCGCGGCGATCTTGGCGTGGAAATGAATCCGGAGCAGGTCCCCGTGGTGCAAAAAAACATCATCGCGCGGGCCCGCGAATTTCGCCGACCGGTGATTACTGCAACGCAGATGCTCGAATCCATGACCGAAAACCCCCGGCCTACGCGTGCGGAAGCTTCCGATGTGGCCAATGCGATTTTCGACGGCACCGACGCGGTAATGCTATCCGCGGAGACGGCGACCGGCAGGTACCCGGTCGAAACCGTCGCCATGATGGCACGCATTATCGAGGCGGCGGAATCAAGCATCCACGAGTTCCCGCGGCCCGGCGGTCAAGAGCGCTTGAAGGTGGCGGAAACGGTGGCGGAACTCGTGTGTCACGCCTCTCGTGAACTGCATATGAAGCTCATCGCCGTATTCACGCATAGCGGGTTCACGGCGCGCCTGATATCCCGCTACCGCCCGCTCGTCCCGATCGTCGCGTTTTCGCCTGAAGCGGACACGCGGCGGCGCATGGCGCTCCTCTGGGGCGTGACACCGCGTAGCATCGTGGACATCAAAAAAATCGATGCCCTGCCCGGCCTCGCGGAGAAACGATTGTTGGAAGAGCGCCTCGCCAGAAAGGGCGATGTGATCGCCATCGTTGCCGGAACGCCCATGGGTGTGCGCGGCACGACCAACATTGTGAAGTTCCACGTGATCGGTAGCCCCCGCTGAGCGTCCCGAACGGGCTGAGTGACCAATTGTTTATGCCAAGACGGCGTGCGGCGCACGCGACAATCACAACGCCAGATCCGTTCCTCGTTCAGACGTATTAGGACAGTGACCGGCAACTAGCTACCAGTATCCGTCAGTTCACCCAGTGGTCGTGGCGCGAAGGTGGCTCATCCTTGCTTTTGCGCATATAAACCTCGAATTTCTTGCGGTTGCGCTGATATCTCCAATCGGCGATTTCGTTGCGCACGCGGAAAAGGAAAGAGCCGCGCCGCAGATAAAGCCAGCCGATCAGCATCCCGCTCAGGTGGCATATGTGCGCCACGCCATCGCCGCCGCTTCTTAGCGTGCCGAAGAACTCGATCGCCGCCATAACCGCCACAAACGGACGCATAGGAATCATGAGCGGCAGTGGGAACAGCCAAATCTGGCGATCAGGGAACAAAATCGCATTGGCGATCAGGATTCCAAAAATCGCTCCCGAGGCCCCAATCGTGGGCGTGTCGGCAGGCGGCTCGCCCCAGAGAAGTGGAACGAATTTCACAACAATCGTCAGGAGCCCGGCCCCCACGCCGCACAAAAAGAAATAGTTGAGGAAGCGCTTTTTGCCCCACATCAGCTCGAGTTCCCGCCCAAACATCCACAGCATCAGCATGTTGATGAGCAGATGAAACAGGTCGCCATGCAGAAATATGTAGGTGAATGGCTGCCAGATGCGCAGCCCGGGAATCACGCCAAGAGGAACCAGTCCGAACTCGTGGTTGACCCAAGACGTAAGGCGCGGGACGAGGAGAGAGAGTAGGGTTTGCCCAAGGAAAACGCCGGCGCATGCCAGCACCAGCAGCTTGACGCCAGGAGTGATGAAACCACGCCAGTCAAATCGAACCCGTGGCGCGCCGAACCGCGTACGCATGCCAGCAGTTTACGGCGAGGCGACCCGTCCAGTCAAAGACGAATGGCTCGTCGCGGGCCTGAACGTAGGCGACGCCTGCGCCTAAGCAAGTTTCTTGCGGGCGAAGAAGAAGAGCGAGCCTGCAAGCAGTACGAACATCAGAGCGCCGAAGAGATTGCTGGTGGCGAGTGGCCCCATCAATTTGGGTCCAAAAGTAAAGAGATCCGGACGCCAAGGCAAACGCAAAACGGCGGAAAGCCAGTGCGGCACATGGTTGGCGATTTCGGGGTCCTGCAAAAGATTGATAATGATCCCGAGAAGGCCAAAGATACCTCCCGCGGCGATCAAGCCGCTCGAATAAAGCGCGCCGGGACTTGCTTCGCTGTCGCCTTCCTGCTTTTCCTTCATTGTGGCTTCTACAGCCCAGCGCACCAGGCCCCCGGCAAACATGGCGGCGGTGGTGGCCACAGAAATGTAGAGGCCGGTGGCGAATGCGAGCGAGCGCACCCCAAGAATTTCGACCGCGATGACCAGGGCAACGCCCATGAGCACAAGCCGCCAGGGCAGGCGTTGGTTCAGGATGCCGCTGATGACCGTGGCCATGAGGCGGGCCTGCGGAGCGGGCGCTTTGTCGCTGCCGATGCCCTGAGCCCACTGAAATTCGATCTGGTTCGTGGTGCGGTCGTAGAGATATTCGCCGTCGGGAACCTCGTGCGAGCCGAGGGAGTTGATTAGGACGTAGGTTTTGTCCTTGAATGTGAACGTGTCGCGTTCGATTTTCACGCCGGCGGGCAAGGATTCGAGGTTCACGGGAATCACCATAGGAAGATACCTTTCGAGCCCCTTGTTCATCAGGTTGAGAGTGGCGCCGATAGCGATGGTGGAGATCGTAACGCCGATGAGCAGGCCCATCTGCTGCCAGAAAGGAGTAGCGCCGACAAGGAAACCCGTTTTCAGGTCCTGCGAAGTCGCGCCGGCGATCGCCGCGGCGATGCAGGTGACGCCACCGATGATCAACGCGAGCACCGCATAATTCGGGGCCGTCCATCCCGCGAGCAGAAAGATCGCGCAGGTGGCCATGAGCGTGGCGATGCTCATGCCGCTGATTGGATTTGAGGAATTGCCGAGCAGTCCGCTGATGCGGCTGGCAACGGTGACAAACAGAAATCCGAAGATGACGACAAAGACCGCGGCAAAGGCATTCTGATACCAAAGGGTGGACGCGCCCTTCATCGGATGAAACGTGAGCAGGACCCACATCATGGCGACGATGACAAGCGAGCCGAGAACGACCGAGCGCATGGGAGTGTCTCGTTCGGTGCGGAGCGTGGAGACTCCCTCGCTGCTTTCCGCGCGAACGTCTTTGAGACCGGCCGTGAGGGCCGCGATGATTGTGGGCAGCGTGCGTAAGAGCGTGATCAGGCCGGCGGCCGCAACCGCGCCGGCGCCCATCGGACGGATGTAGCTGCGCCACATGTCGTCGGGCGTCATCTGCGAGATTGGAATGGTCGAAGGATAGAGCGGCGTGTCACCGGAGAGCTGTCCGTAAAACTTGATGGCAGGCATGATCACGAGCCAGGAAACAATTCCGCCGGCAAACAGAATTCCCGCGACGCGCGGGCCGATGATGTAACCAACACCGAGATATTCGGAAGTGATGGCGGCGCGGAAGGACGCGCCGGGATACCACGTCGGACGGTTCTCAGGCTGCGCCGTCCAGGCTTGCACCGTGTTCATCAGGAAGGTGTAGACACCGCCGAGGCCGAGTCCCCAGAAAACGCGCCCGGCAAACGATCCGCCGCGTTCGCCCGCGACCAGAACGTCGGCGCAGGCGGTGCCCTCGGGAAATGTTAGATTGCCGTGCTCCTTGACGATAAGCTGGCGACGCAGTGGAATCATGAAAAGAACGCCGAGCCACCCGCCGAGGAGAGCCATCGGGAAAATTCGCCAAAAGGTGAACTCGGAACCAAAACCGAGAAAGATGAGCGCAGGCAGAGTGAACATCACGCCGGCGGCGAGAGATTCTCCGGCCGAACCGGTGGTTTGCACGATGTTGTTTTCCAGGATGGTCGACCGGCCGAAGGCGCGAAGAATGCTGATGGACAGTACGGAGATTGGGATCGAAGCGGAAACGGTGAGACCGGCGCGAAGGCCGACGTAGACGGTGACAGCACCAAACAGCAAGCCGAAGACTCCGCCGAGCAGGACGGCGCGCAACGAGAACTCCGTGATGCCGCCGGATGGCGGCACGTAAGGATGAAATTCGCCTGCAGGTGCCGTAGAACTCCATGGACGGTCGCTCACCGTTCCCTCCCTGATCCGTGACTGGCAAAAATTCAGATGCAGCGCGTGTCGGTGGATTATGACCCAGCAGGTGCCGTGCGGGGAAGGGAATCGTGGGAAGCAGCGGATGAACAC
>DATFTB010000185.1:0-17377 GCA_035262325.1 Candidatus Acidiferrum sp. | reverse complement strand
TACGTGGCGGTTGGTCCGAGCGGGACGGAAATCAGCGCGGATGGATTGCGGTGGGAGCCAACCGACGCCGTGAATCTGAACGCGGTTGGTTTTGCCGGCGGGCAGGTATGGGCGGTGGGGCCGAAAGGCTCGGTGGCGCGTTTTTTGGATCACAAGCAGCAGCGGATCGAAAACTTGGGGCCGCTTGGTTTCCTTGGGCGATAAGGGCTCGACGCTCCCGACGGGCCCGGCTCCCTTCCGCACCAGGGCAGGCCTCCCGGCTCAGGCAAGCCGAAGGCGCTGCGGCCCGGCCGGAAGACATTGCCTGATTCGACGCGGCGCGGAAGGGCAACGCTTCCGGGCGCGGATGCCGTAGAGTAATCTCGCGCTGTGTTTGCCTCGTGGAATCCGGCGCAACCTGAAATTACCGATTTGATCGTGCAGCACGATCCCTACACGCTCGCGCGGGTGCGCGTGCGGAAGCAAGATGTGCTGGAGGTGTTTGGGAAATTCGGGAACCGCAAGGCCATCCGGGCCGTCGAGGGGCTGCCGGAACGGGACGGCTGGCTCGATGAGAAGGAGATCGACCGGCTGCTGGTGAGGACCCACTGGGAAATGCAGCGGCTGGGGGAGGAGTTCTACCACGGGCCGCGCGTTTACGAATTGCTGCGCGCGGTGATCGCGGCGATCCGCAAGGGCGGTTTTGAAGGCGAGTTGAAGGTGGTGGACGTCGGTTGCGGGATCGGCTACGACATCCGATGGCTCGCGGCGAGAACCGAACTGGCAAAGAGGGGAGTAGAGCTGACGGGATTCGATCTGAATTCCGCGTTGATCCATGAGGCAAACCGGCTTTCCGCCGCCGAGCAGTTGCCTTGTCGATTCCTGCACGGGGATGCTTTTTCGCTCGATCATTCCGGACACATTTTCCTATCGACCGGGGTGATTCATCACTTTCGAGGGCAGGGACTCCGGGAGTTTCTCGAGCGTCATGAACGGCCGGAAACCCAGGCGTTTTTGCATTTTGATTTTCAGCCGTGGTTTCTGGCTCCGTACGGGTCCTGGTTCTTCCATTTCTTGCGCATGCGGACAGCGCTGGCGCGACACGATGGTGTGCTTTCGGCGGCGCGGGCGCATAGCGCGGGCACCCTGGCCGAGGCGGCGCGCTGTGCGGCTCCCGGATTTGCCTCGGGCATTTACGGGGCCAAGATCTGGAACACGCCGGCGCCGCGAGTGTTTCATACCCTGCTGGGGATCCGGCGGCCGTTGATTGAGGCCCTCGGAAAAGCGTTGGGGCGGCGGGCGTGGCGACTGGGGGAACTCCGATGACGCTCCTGTGGCTGTATCTGCTGGCGCTGCTCGATGGGTTGCTGTGCGGCGGGCGCGTCTCGATGGGCCGCTGCGCGCTGATTCGCAAGAGGGGGTATTACGCGCGGGCGCTGGTGCGGGGATTGCTGGGAGCGCAGGTCATCAGCACCCTTGCGCTGGTGGCGCTGCTTTTGGTGGACCGGTTTTCGCCGCATCAGACAGACTTGGTTCTGGATTTGGAGGACGCGGCGGAGAGGATGCTGTGGGTCTTTCTTCCGTATGCGGTGGCGGTTGTCGCGAGCCTCGCGTTGAGGATGATTCCGTCGACGGATCTGCGCAGCGCGACGAGTGTGTTGGGATTGGGCCCGTTTACGGCGATACGTCCCTTTGTGATGGTGGCGGGAGTGCTGTACGGAATCTGGAGGAGCCAGTTGGTCGAGACGCGGGTGCTGGGCTTGTTTATTTTAGGGTTGATGTTGTCGCTCGAGTATTTCTTGAACCGGGGGGCGGCGGCGCGGCAGCGGAAAGAGATACGGGAAGTGGTCTGACCCGCCCGGCAAAAACGGCCCGAAGGGCACCAAAGCGAAGAGCATCCCCGCTGGCCTCGGGATGGCGAACGAGGTGCATTCGTGCGAGCAGGCTTATTCGTAGCGTAGGGCTTCGACGGGGTCGAGTTTGGCGGCTTTCATGGCGGGCCAGACGCCGAAGATGAGGCCGACGCTGACGCTGACGACGATGCCGGTTACGGCAGCCCAGATGGGAACGCTGCCGGGCCACTGCAAGGTGAGACGGACAAGCAGAACCAGTCCGTTGACGAGAACGAGGGCGATGAGGCCGCCGATGCCGGTGAGGGTCATGGCTTCGAGGAGGAATTGCCAGATGATGTCCCTGCTCTTTGCGCCGATGGCTTTACGCACGCCGATTTCGCGGGTGCGTTCGGTGACGCTGACGAGCATGATGTTCATGACCCCGACGCCGCCAATCAGCAGCCCGATGGCGCTCAGCACGACCGTAGCGATCGCGACTTTGCCGACGATGTTGTGAAATTCCTGGACCTGCTGCTCGGCGGTAGCAATGGAGAAATTGTCCTTTCCGCCGTAGGGAACATTGCGGCGGCGGCGAAGAACCTCGGTGGCCTGGTCAACCGCCTGATTCAGGAGATTAGGTTTCGCCTGAATGCGGAAATTCATTTCCGTGGCGGTCGGAAAAGTCTTGCGGAAGGTTTGCAGGGGAATGAGCACGCGGCGGTCTTCGTCCCCCATGCCGAAACCACCCTTGGGTTTCTCGACCACGCCGATGACCTGGAAATTTGAGCCGTCGATCATGACTTCTTTGCCGACGGCATGGCCCTCGGGAAAGAGAACGGGCGCGACATTTTCACCGAGCATGACGACCTTTTCCTTGTGCAGATCGTCGCCTTCGCTGATGAAGCGCCCTTCGAGAGTGGCGGCGTTGGCGTAGACGATTCCGAAATTGGCCTGAACGCCGCGAAAATCGATGCCCGTAACTTCACCGGCTTTTGTGCGCACGGTGTGGGGCACCTCCCAATCACTCATCAGAAAAGCAGTGACGTTTTTGACGGCGGGGCAGCCCTCTTCGATGGCGCGGGCGTCTTCGAGGGTCAGGGGCTTGCGCTGGCGCTCTTCGAGGGGCGGCGGGCCGTTGTGGCGGCCCTGATCCCACTTGGTGATGAAAGCGGTGTCGGCGCCGAACTGCTTGACGTTTTCCTGGACCTGGTGGTCGAAGCCGGTGATGAGAGCGGCGACGAGCATGATGACGCTGACGCCGAGAACCACGCCGAAGACGGTGAGCGAGCTGCGGAGCTTGTGGCTACGCAGCGCGTCCATCGCTTGTCTCAGGTTTTCGCCGTTTGCTTGTGGCATAGTCGTCGACCTTACGCGTCGGCGCGCAAAGCTTCGATCGGATCGAGCTTCGCCGCGCGCATCGCTGGAAAAATACCGAAGAAAAGACCAACCGCCGTGGAGATACCGAGGGAAAGGATCACGGCGGAAACGGGCGTCTCCATCGGGAAGGAGAAAGCGGCCTTGACCAGGGTGACGGCAAGATAAGCGGTTGCGATGCCGATAAGCCCGCCCGTCGCGGCCAGTACGCCGGATTCGGTGAGGAACTGAAGAAGGATATGCTTCTTCCTTGCGCCCAGAGAGCGGCGGAGGCCGATTTCGCGAGTGCGCTCGGTGACGCTCGCGAGCATGATGTTCATGATGACGATGCCGCCGACAACCAGAAAAACGCTGACGAGTGCCAGGGCCACAAAGGCAAGGTTGCCGGTGAGTTCATGCCAAAGGGCCATGATGGAATCGGAGCCCAGAATGGCGAAGTTGTCGGGGGCTTTGTAGTCGAGGTGGCGCCAGGCACGCATGAGCATGCGGGCTTCGTCTTCACTGGCCTCCATGAGCTCGGCGTTGGGAGCCTCGATGAAAATCGTGGGCCAGTCGATCTGGCGATGCCAACCTTTAAGGAAGCTGCTGATGGGCATGATCATGTAGTTGTCTTGGGACTGGCCGAAGGCGCTGCCGATAGGCGCGGCAACACCGATCACTTCGTAGGAATGAGCTTCGGCGCGAATGGTTTTGCCGATGGGATCGCTGTTGGGGAAGAATTTCTGAGCCAGGTCGGGGCCGATGAAGACAACGTCGGAGCGGTGCTCGTCATCGGCCTCGGTGATGAAGCGCCCGGAAGCGACGTTGAGATTCCGGACATCGGCGAAGTTGGGTGTGGCCCCCATGATCATGGTGTTCTCCATGATGGCGTCGCCCCGGCGTGTCTGGACGTTGCGATCTTCCTCGGCGGCAACGGCCTTGGCGAGCCGCATGTTGTCGCGAAGGCGCGCATAATCGTCGAGCGTGATCATGGGGCGCTTTTGCGCTTTGAGGAACTGGTCGCGGCTGGTGATGATGCCGAGGCGGTCGACGAGGAAAACATTGGCTCCGAGATTCGCGACGCGTTCGGCGACGTACATGTTCAAGCCGGCGATCACGCTCATGACGAAGACGAGGGTGGTGACGGCGAGGATGACGCCGAGGAGGGTTAGAAAGCTGCGCAGTTTGTGGGCACGCAGGGCATCGAGAGCGAGCTTGAAGGTCTCGGCGAAAGTGATCGAGGCGCGCTTGAAGCGCTCGAGGCGCGAGGGAAGCGCGGCCGCGGCACCCGATAAGGGCGCGGGAGCAGCAAAGTCGTTGAAAGACACGGAACCCACGATGTTCTCCGGTATCTAGTGAAGAGACGAAGGAAGGGCGGGTTTTGTTTCACAGCGCCCCGTTCAGAGGCTTAGACGCAGGAAGGAAGCCTTTGTCTTCAATGATTTCCGATCAACTTTAGAATCTCATGACAGCGGGGAAATGTAAAATCTGGCATCACTTGGAACGCACCAGGCCGCGAAGAGTGTTTCTCGTGGAACAGCAAGTTGTTGAAAACACGGCGGGGAGGGCGGAAGCCTGCCTGAGCCGGGGTAGGCCCCGGAATGGCGCACGGCAAGAAGGAGCTATTCATAGCGCAGGGCTTCGACGGGGTCGAGCCGGGAAGCTTTCACCGCCGGCCAGACGCCGAAGATGAGGCCGACACTGACGCTGACGGCGATGCCCGTGGCGGCGGCCCACAGAGGCACGATGCCCTGCCAGGAAAGGGTCATGCGGATCAGGACCACGAGGCCGTTGACGAGGAGCAAGGCGATCAGGCCACCGGCGCCCGTCAGGGTCATGGCTTCGAGCAGGAACTGCCAGGTGATGTCGCGGTTTTTGGCGCCGATGGCCTTGCGCACACCGATTTCCCGGGTGCGCTCCGTGACACTGACGAGCATGATGTTCATCACACCGATGCCACCGACGAGCAGCCCAATCGAACTCAGGACGACGGTCGCGAGCGCGACTTTGTCGACAATGTCATGGAACTGCTGCACCTGCTGCTCGGCGGTGGTAATGGAGAAATTGTCGGTACCGCCGGAGGGAACGCCCCGACGCCGCTCGAGCACTTCGCGGATCTGATCGACGGCTTGTTCGAGCATACCGGGATACGCCTGCGCGCGAAGATAGACGTCATCGGCGGCGGGATAAATCTTCTTCATGGTGTTGAAGGGGAGGAGCACACGGCGGTCTTCTTCGTCGGCGCCGAATCCGCCCTTAGCCTTTTCCAGAACGCCGATGACTTGAAAGGCGGTGCCATCAATGAAGGCGTCCTTTCCGATAGCACCACCTTGCGGGAAGAGCACGGGCGCGACATTTTCGCCGAGGAGCACGACTTTTTCCTTGTGCAGGTCGTCACCTTCGCTGATGAAGCGGCCCTCGCGCAGAGTGGCGTTGGCATAGACGATCCCGAAATCGGCTTGCACGCCACGAAAGTCGATCGCCGTTACCTCGCCAGCCCTGGTGCGAATGGCATGCGTCGTTTCCCACGCCGGAGCGACCCAGGCGGTCACACTTTTCACCGCCGGGCAGGATTCGCGAAGGGCGGCAGCATCCTCGACGGTCAGGGATTTGCGTTGGCGTTCCTCGAGAGCAGGCGGGCCGTTGTGGCCGTTCTTCCACTTGCTGACGAAGGCGGTGTCGGCGCCGACTTGCTTAATTTCTTCTTCGATTTTTTGGTTGAAGCCGGTAATCAGCGCGGAAACCAGCATGATCACGCTGACCCCGAGGACGACACCGAAGACGGTGAGGGCGCTGCGCAGTTTGTGCGTGCGCAGGGTGTCCATGGCTTGGAGGAGATTTTCGCCGTAGGCCTGGGGCATACGGTGCTCCTAGGCCTCGGAACGCAGCGCTTCGATGGGATCGAGCTTCGCGGCGCGCATAGCGGGAAAAATTCCGAAGAACAGCCCGACGGCCGTGGAAAGCACCAGGGAAAGAATAACGGCGGCGATGGGCATTTCCATGGGGAAATCGAAGACGCGCTTGACGAAGAGCACGATGGCGGCGGCCAGCAGAATTCCCATCACCCCGCCGGCGGCCGCGAGAGTGGCCGATTCCGCGAGAAATTGAAACAGGATGTGCTGTTTTCGGGCCCCCAAGGATCGGCGCAAGCCGATTTCATGGGTGCGCTCGGTAACGCTCGCGAGCATGATGTTCATGATGACGATGCCGCCGACAAGGAGAAACACGCTGACTAAGGCCATGGCCACCTGCACGAGGTTTCCGGTCAAGCTTTTCCAAAGTTCCATAATGGAATCGGAGCCGAGAATGGCGAAGTCATCTTCCGCGTTGTAGGGAAGGTGGTGCCAGGCGCGAACCAGCAGGCGCGCTTCGTCCTCCGCGGCCTGCATTTCTTCGGCGCTGCGGGCCTGCGCGAAAATGGCCATGGAATCGTTGGGCTGGTGCCAGCCCTTCAGGTAGGTGCCGAGGGGGACAAGCACATAATTATCCTGGGAGCGGCCGAGAGCGCTGCCGATGGTGGCGCCGACGCCGATGACTTCGTAGGTGTGGGTTTCCGCGCGAATGGTTTTTCCGATCGGATCGACATTGGGAAAAAACTTTTTCGCAAGATCGGCTCCGATGAAGGCCACCTCGGAACGGTGCTCGTCGTCGGTGTCCGTAAGGAAGCGGCCCTGAGCGACGTTCAGCCCCCGGATCTCCCCGTAGTTCGCGGTCACTCCGACGACGGTTGTGTTTTCCATGACCGTGTTGCCGCTGCGCGTTAATACGCCATTGGGAAAACGATCGTAGCCGGCGACGGCTTTGGCGAGTTGCGACGTCTCCTGGTAGCGTTGCAAGTCTTCGCGAGTGAGAATGGGGCGTTTCCGCGCTTTTACGAAGGCATCGTTGCTGGTGATGATGCCGAAGCGATCGACGACGAGGACATTGGCGCCGAGATTGGCAACTTTGTCGGCGACATAGAAATTCAGGCCTGCGATTACGCTCATTACGGAGACGAGCGTGGCAACCGCGAGGATTACGCCGAGCAAGGTCAAAAAGCTGCGCAACTTGTGAGCGCGCAGACTGTCGAAAGCGAGACGCACGGTTTCCGCGACGGTAACCCAGCCGCCGCTGAAGCCGTGGGACTTGGCCGCATACGCCTGGACGCAGTCCGCCACACGCGGGACACTCGTCAGGCCATCCATGGGGGTTACGCCCAAACCACTCGCTCCGTAAAATAACAAGGACGATATACCCAAATGGTCCATTCGCAAACTGTTTTGCAAGCCCGCGGGACATTTGGTGATTAGGGGAGCGCGCGGTTAAGGGTAGAATTGGGACAGGCTCGCCTGAGATAGACGGCTCGCGGGGAAGGGCATCAAAGCTATATGGTTTTCTTTTGTATAAGTTGGCTGGCTAAAAAGCGGAGGCAGGGCCGGCGCTTTGTCGGCGGGGAACGGGCCGCGCTGGTTGTAATCCTGTTGCTGGGAGGAGCGCTGGCTGTGGCTCAGGAGCCCGCCGAGCCCCCGCCAGCGGAACAGCCCGCCGAACGGTTCCATCGCATCATCAGTAATCAAAAGCGCAACGAGGAGACCTTGGATCTGTTCGAGCGCGTGCAGAGGGTGGAAATTCGCAAGACGGCCAGTGACGCGACGCCGTCGGAGATCAAGGTCTGGCGACTATTCCCGACCGGCGCGGGCATGGACAAGATCCCGCTCCCGAGCGAGGCAAACTCTTCGGGAAATGAAGCGACGAAGGCGGCACTCGAGAAACTCGAAAAATACCTGAGCTGGATCTCCGAAGACGGCGCGGCGCAGAAGGAGGCTTATGCGAAATTCGAGCGAAAACGGAGAGAGAAGTTTGAGCTGATCCAGGCAACGCATGACGCTTTCATTTTCACGCTGGAAGGACACGAGACGAGGGAGGGGCGCTCGCTCGCGAAGTACAGCCTGGTACCGAATCCAAAATACAAGCCCACCACGCGGAATGCGGTTTTGTTTACGAAGGTTCGCGGTACCTTGTGGATCGATGAGCAGTCGTCGGAACTCGCAAAGATCGACGGAATCGTAACCGAGGACGTGTCCCTGGCGTTGTTTCTTGCGAAGGTGTACAAGGGCAGCCACTTCATGCAGGAACGATACGAGGTCGCGCCGGGGGTGTGGGAACCGACGTTCGAACAGTACGATTTTGATGGCCGAAAGTATTTGATCCCGTTTTCGATCCACGAGCGGACGTTTTATTCCAACTACAAAAGGGTAGGACCACCCAGAGAAGCGTTACAGGCGGTGCGTGCCGAATTGGGCAAGACAGGAGGAAGCCGCTCGGACCCGTGAAAGGGGGTCCGATAGAATGAGCAGAGACTCGATTCAGGCTGGCCCGCACGGAGGTCCCATGCACTCTTGGCTCGCAGTGATGCTGCTCGCTATGTCCGCGGGCGTGGCAAGCGCGCAGGATCCCGGGACGCAAGGCACGAACGACGCCAAATCGGCGGCGCCGGCTGGTTCAGGCACGGCAAGCACGACGGCGGACGGAGGTCGAAAAACAAGCGCGCAAGACACCACCGAGAGGAAAAAGCCAAAGAAGGTGTGGACGAACGACGAAATCGGGTCGGTGAAGGGAGGGGTTTCCGTGGTCGGCGACGGGAAGCAGGGAGAGCCGTCGCGCTCGGCAGCGGAGGAGTCTTCCGGGGATTCCCAGGAGGCGAGTGCGGAGAGCGTTCGAAAGTACCGCGACCAGATTCGGCAGTTGCGGGATCAAATTGCAGCGGCCGACCGCCGGATCGAACAACTGAAAGGCTTCAAGGGAGAGAATACGAGCCCATCGGCCGGGATCAATATACACCAGGGCTACAACATGGTGCCGGTGGAAGAACAGGTGAAACAGCTCGAGGAGAAGAAGAGGAAACTTGAGGCGAAGATCGAGGATGTGGAAGTAGAAGCAAAGAAGAATGGGGTTGCGCCGGGGGAATTGCGATAGGGGAAAGCCTGCGTCGGTGGCCTGCTTCTGACCATCAGATCTCGGAACGGCTTTTCCTTCCGGGACATCCCGAATCCATCCGTTTTTTGAGCCAGATCGAGCGTCCGCAAGCAGAGCGGCGGCTTGCGCACGTTCTGCCAGGTTTACGAACCGACAAAAAAAGCTACGCCGCTACTATTACCATTATAATAAATATATAAATATGCTTAATACTTGCAGGTCAGGCCGCGTGTTGCAAGGCAAGAAACAGGGTCAGATAGCGTTTGAGATTCTGGGTAATCAGGAAGTTTTCCTTTACGTGAGCGTGGCCCTGCTCACCGAGGCGCGCGGCAATCTCGGGGTGTGAAAGCAGGTAGCGAATCTGGTAGGCGGTGCCTTCCACGGAATGGGCCAGCAGGCCGGTGTGTTTGTGGATGATCTGATTGGGGATGCCTCCGACGGCGGACGCGACGACGGGTTTTTTCTTCCACAGGGCTTCGGAGACCGTGAGACCGAAACCTTCGCGCAAACTTTTCTGGATGACGACGCTCGAGGCACGCTGAAGGGCGTTGACCTCGAGCGGAGCCCACGGGGGCAGCTCGAGGACTTTAATGTCGGGATCGTCTTCCGCGGCGCGCTTGACTTCCTTGAGCACTTCGGCGCCTTCCGGGTCGTCCGTGGCAGAGCCGCCAGCAAGCACCAACTGACAATCGAAATAGCGGCGGACGATGCGATAAGCGCGGACGACGCCGACGGGGTCCTTGAGGCGATCGAAGCGGGAGATTTGCGTGAGGATGGGACGGAGCGGGTCGATCGAATATCGTGTGAGGACCTGCATGATGAATTCGGGCTCGAGTTCGCGATTTTTTTCCGAGAGCGGGTCGATGGCGGGATAGAAGAGATGCTGGGGAATCGGAAGCTGGCGGGCGAACTGCGGCGACGAGAAGATGGCGCCGTCGTACTGCGAAACGTAGGACTCGAGAAAGCTCCAGACCGAAGGGTTCGGATGGGAGAGGTCGATGTGGCAGCGCCAGATCCAGCGGCCGGCCTTCTGCTGGCGAGCCTCAATCAAGCCGGCGGGCTGGAGATCATGAATGATCACGAATTCGGCATCGAGCGGGATGCGCTTGACGTTTTGCTCGTTGTAGGCGCGGAAGATCTCGAAGTGAGCGGGCTCGGGGTGATAGGGTTCGCCGTGAAGAGCGTTGTGAAAGGCCTTGGTGACCTCGAAGAAGTCGTCGCCCCCGGTCATGACCTCCCAACGGATGTTGAGGCCGAGTTCCTCGGCCAGCGGAACGAGGCGATTGAGCATTTCGGCGACGCCGCCTCCGACCGCCGTGGAATTGACCATCTGGACGGTCCGGCCCGAGAGGGGCTTGGCGAGGGCGCGCATTTCGTCGATTTCGCCGGCGCCGACAACGCCGGAGTAGTCATCCAGCGGGACGCGCGTCGCGACTTGCACCGGGGTCATGCTTTCTCCTTTCGCGTTCGAGGAGGCGGAGCAACTTGGCACGCGCGCTATCGAGGGTATTGGTATAGACGTCGATGCGATTGATGTTGTCGGCCAGCGTTCTGAGGCCCAGGGAATTGGCGAGCCAGTAAGAGAAATCGTTGGTGCGGAGATGGAGACGCAGGCGCGAAGAAATAAAGTGGAAATAGAAAGCCGAGTGACTGAGGCGCGTGACACTGAGATGGAATTCGTCGAGATTGGAGGCCGTCAAGCCGATGGGGAGAGTAACCTGAAGACTTTCGCAGAAGTAGAAGCGCTCGAGGGCTTCCTGGCGGGCGAAGTCGGGGTGCTCGTCGACGAAGTCGCGGACGATGCGGCAGAGGTCGGAGCGGAGCGCGGCGATGGAGGTGTAGTCGCGGATGTCGAGAGCGGCGAGTTGTTCGGCGAGGGCGTCGCGATTGGCGTCGGCGAGAACCCATTGGGCGAAGTCGTTCGAAAAGCCTTCGGTGAGGTAGTGGTGACTGCCGAGGGTCTGATAGGTGTGATGAAAAATGGAGGCATCGGTGCAATGCTCGAGGCCGTTGAGAAGCTCCGAGAGCGTGCTGGCCGAATGGTTCCCGATCTGGGTGAGATAGGCGACGGTGAAGAATTCGAATGGGGTTTCGGCGGAGGTCATGGAAGCACCTGGTGGACGGGAAAGGCCAAGAAGAGAATTTCGAGAGCGGCCGAGCAGAGTCCACGCGCACCAGGGGTCGGACGGAGGAGGGCCAAGCGGCGAGAGGTCATGAGGCGCGAGCAACCTCACTGCTCTGCGGTTTCTCGACGCGAATCTCCGCCAGGTCGGAAATCAGTCTGGCGGCCCAGCGGTAAACGTTTTGTTCGCGGACGATGCCACGCATACGGGACATGCGCGCGATCTGCTCGGATTCGTCGAATTCGAGGGCCTGGTAGATGGCGTTGGCCATCTGATCGATGTCGTAAGGATTGACCAGGAGGGCATCGGTCAACTCGTGGGCCGCCCCGGTAAAAGTGCTGAGAATGAGGACGCCCTTGTTGTCGTCGCGGGTGGCGATGAACTCCTTGGCGACAAGATTCATGCCGTCGTGGAGCGAAGTGACCAGACACAGGGAAGCCGCGCGGAAGAAGCGTTCGATTTCCTCGTGGGAGTGATGGCGTTTCAAGAACACAATGGGCTTCCAGCGTCCGGACTGGAAGCGGGTATTGATACGCTCGGCTTCCGCGGAGACCTCGTCGAGAAACTGGCGGTAACGAAGAATGTCGGTGCGGCTCGGAGCGCCCAGTTCGACAAAGGTGAAGCGGCGCTGGTAAGAGGGGTGAAGTTCGAGGAAGCGTTCAATGCCGCGGAAGCGCTCGACGATGCCCTTCGTGTAGTCAACGCGGTCCACCCCGACGCCGAGAAGCGAAGCCTCGACGCCTAGTTCGGCGAACAGAGCGGCGCGGCCTTCTCCGGTGATGCGGATGATGTGGCCCGATTCGCCTTTCTGGGGGAAAGCGACGCTGATGGGATAGGGGCGGACGCGGGTGATGTGCCCCTGGCGGCTGACTTCGAAACGGGCCCAATCGGTGAGGGCCTCGAGGGCGCGGTCGACAGTCTGAAGAAAATTGTTGCAATGGGTTTGCACGTGGAAGCCAACGAGATCGGCGCCAAGGAGCCCTTCGACGAGCTCGCGCTGCCAGGGACAAATGCCAAAAGCTTCGGGATTCGGCCAGGGAATATGCCAAAAAACGGCGACGCGCACGTCGGGGCGGGCATCCTTCACCATGCGGGGCAGAAGCGCGAAGTGGTAGTCCTGAACGAGAAGGATGGGCGACGGGGTGCCGGCCATCTCCTCAAGAACAGCGTCGGCAAAGCGGCGGTTAACGCGCTGGTAGAAAAGCCAGTCTTCGGGGCGGAAGAGCGGGCGGGTGTGCGCGATGTGACATAGAGGCCAAAGACCTTCGTTCGAGAAGCCTTCGTAATAGCCGCGATCTTCCTCTTCGGAGAGCCAGACGCGGCGCAAGGTGTAAGCGGGGTTGTGCGGGGGGACCTCGATGCGGTCGTGTTCATCGACCACGTCGCGGTCCGCGCTGCCGGAGCCGTTAGCGACCCAGGTGCCGCGGCAGGCTTGGAGAACGGGTTCGAGCGCGGTAACCAGGCCGCTCGCTGGAACGATGACGCGCACGGAAGAACCGTCATCGCTGAAGACGTGCATGTAGGGCTCGCGATTCGAGACGACGAACAGGGCGTCTCCTTGAAGCTTGGACTCGAGGCTAACGCGCAAGCGGTCCGACGTCCAAAGCGCGGACTGCGTTTCGCGCAGTTGCGCTTCCTCGCGCGCGGCGGCGCGAGCCGAAGTGAGATCGCGAGCCAGATGACGGACTTCGTTGTGCAGCTGATCGAAAATTTCACCCTGGGGGAGAGCCGGCAGGGTGCCCGGCGAACCGGCGCGCAGGCTGCGGAGCCACTTGGCCATCTTGGCGAGAGGCGACGCGAAAGTCCATCGAACGAGTAGAACGGCAAAGGCGATGATGAGCAGGGTCTGTACGAGCGTGTTGAGAAGAGAGTCGCGCAGGGTGTGGTCCAGGCGCGAATCGATGAAGCCGGTGTCGTAAACGACGATGAGGGAGCCGTTAATTTGACCGTTGCGATGCAGGGGCACAGCGTAGATGTGGAAGGGAGCGCCCTTGACGACCGGAAAATCGCCGACGCCCGCATCGAGTTGGACGGCGCGGGTGGCTTGTGCAGGGCGAGTCGCAAAGGCGGAGGAGAGACCGGGGGTAATGGCGATAGACTTTCCGTCGGCGTCATAGACAGCAACGCCGGCGAGGTGCTCGCGCTGGCCGTAACGCTCGACGATATGATTTAAGGACCGATCATTGGCGCGGCCGGAGGAAGACTCCAGGCTTTCCTGAAGATTTTCAGCAAGAACGGCCGAGCGATGGGAGAGGTCATTGCGAAGGTTGCGGCGCTCGGTGCGCACTTGATAGATGGTGTAGACGGTAGAAACACAGAGCACGCTTACAGCAAGGGGAAGAACGAGTTTGAGAGTGGTGCGCATAAGGATTTTGGTTCACAAAGCCCCAAAGCCAAAGCAAAGCGTTTCGACTTCAGGACAGACGACTAGGCCCTCCCAGTGCGTGAGTCGAAAAAACCAGGCCAACCCAACGCCAGAAAACCGCCACCGGACGGGGTTGTTGCGGCGGTGTATTGATCATAATCGAAAAACGCAGGCTTGGCGCGAGGCCAAGCGCAAATCTTTTCGTCAAGGGCGCAAGCCGGAATCCGGCACCACAATCACGCGTGCAGCAATGTTTTTGCCGTCGGAGGAGCGATAGTCGACCGCGGCGTTGGTGCCAATCACTTCCATTTTAGTTTCCGAGTCAATAAGCAACTTGCGCTTCTCCGGCTCCTTCTTGTTCAAGTCGAGAGTAAATTCCGCGTCGCCGATAGAGCCGATCCTCCCCGATACAGAGCGAATTTCGCCTGCAGGAGTTTTCTCCTGCGCACCGATCAAAGCGGTGGAGCGCCCCACTGGCGTGAAGCAGACCAGAAAGGACGTGGCCACGAGAGCGCCAAGCGGAATCGCATTACGGGACGAACCGCTCGATAAAAGCGCAAGCCGACAGCCAAAGCGGCAGGAAAAGCGCAACGGGCCGTGAAAATCTGAAGAATGAGCAACATAAATGGAGGCGACGAGGAGAAAGAAGGGCCAGGACGGCAAAGGGACCGAGTACTGAACCGTAAAAATATTACCGGGGTACGGCTTCTAGAGGGGGAATTGGGGGTCGCCGCGCCCGTATCCAGTAAAGCTGACGGAGGACACCGGACGCGGACGATCCCGTTGGTTCAGAGTGGGGGCGTGCTGTGGAGCGTGCCCCCTTTTTGGGGTCGTCCTAAGCCGGGCATTTGGGGTACCAGGCCAGAACGAGAATCGAACGCAGTGGAGGATGAAGTAAAGCTCCAGATGACGTCAAACGAACTCTTTTGTGAACTATTAACCCCAGGTTTTAGTGAAAGTTATGCTCTTTTATCAACTTGAGTTTTGATGTAAGATGGCCCCCGAACGTGGGTCTTTTGGCAGGAGTGCTGTGGAAATAAGAGCCACACCAGAGCGCCGGGTCTATCGGTTTGGATTGTTCGAAGCCGACTTGGAGCAAGGAACGCTGACGCGCCAGGGGGCGGCCGTAAAACTCCAGGAGCAGCCGTTCCGGGTTTTGGCGCTGCTGCTCGAGGCGCGGGGACAGCTGTTAACGCGCGAGGAGTTACGGCGAAAAATCTGGCCGGAGGGGACGTTTGTAGAATTCGGCGGTTGCATGAACACGGCACTGATGAAGTTGCGCGCGGCGCTAAATGATAGCGCGGACAATCCCGTGTTTATCGAGACGGTTCCGAGGCAGGGATACCGGTTCATTGCGCCTGTGGAACTGCTGGCGGAGAACCCCACGATCACGACAGCGATCCGCATCGAAAGCAAGGAAGATGTGCTCGAGGGCCTAGACACCCGGATACACGAAGAGAAGAAACCGCCGGAGAAACAGTCCGGAGAAACGAGACTGGCCGAGCGGTGGTGGGAAGCGCTAGCGATTCTTGCGGGGCTGGCGGCCCTGCTGACCTATGGAATGTGGCCGAGACCGGAACCGCGGGTGCAGGCGGTTCAGCAGTTGACACATTCGGGGCAGGTGGATCCGTGGGGCAAACTGGTCACCGACGGAAGCCGCATTTATTTCGTGGTGCGAGACGTGACCGGTTGGAACCTGATGCAAACGTCGGTGGAAGGTGGAAGCATCCAGAGAACGCCGACGCCGTTCGACAACACCAGGATCTTCGATCTGTCGCCGGATCACTCGCAATTTCTCATCGGACAATTGACGCACCGCGGGGAAGAGACACCCTTGTGGCTCTGGCCCGTGCAAGGCGGGGCGCCGCGACGCCTGGGAGACGTGACGGCGCAGGAGGCCGTGTGGTCCCCGACCGGAGACCGGATCGCGTTCGTCGAGGGAGAGAGCATCCAGACCGCGGACCCGGAGGGAGGCCACATAAGGGAAGTGGCGCGGTTTCATCCGGCGCCCCATGCGCTGGTATGGTCGCCCGATGGGAAGCGGCTGCGCTTCACTCAGACGGACCTGATCGAAGGCACGGATTCGATGTGGGAAATTGGTGCGGACCGCTCGTCGCTGCAGCAAGTACTGCCGGAGGGGCAGCGAGGCCCGCACGAAGGCAGCGGGACGTGGCTGGCGGGCGGGCGTTATTTCGCATTTTCCTCGGGAGTGGATCTGCGTGCGAGCCTGGCCGTCGATACCCATGCGAATTTGTGGGTGATGGAAGAGAATCGGGGGCTGTTTCGAAGCCGCAGCGGAGATCCCGTGCAACTGACGAGGGGGCCGATCGCGTTCGACCATCCGACGGCGACCGCGGGTGGTTCGCGAATATTCGCGATCGGGTCGCACAACGAATACCAGTTGCTGCGAATCGACCCGAGGACCTTGGCGAAAACGGCGATGCTGGCGGAATCGGGCGCGACCGACATGGATTTTTCGTTGGACGGGCAGTGGGTGGTGTACGCAGCGCGGGAAAACGGCACGTTGTGGAAGAGCCGGATCGATGGGAGCAACAGGGTGCAGTTGACGGCCGGCGCGACCGGAGCGTTCGCGCCGCACTGGTCTCCGGACCAGAAGGAGATTTTGTTCACGGGTTTTCTGCTGGACCGGCAGCCGCGGCTTTACGTGGTGTCGGCGCAGGGAGGAGCGCCGAAGAGCGTTCTGCCTTCGGATAACAAATGGGCCTCCGTTTCCGGCGATTGGAGGACGGACGGGAGGCAGATCGTTTTGGATGTCCAGGAAATGGAGTCTGGAAGAGACCCGAACATACGCATCTTCGATCTGGAAAGCGGGAAGCTCGCGACGCTGCCGGACTCGGAAGGACTGCTCGAGCCGCGGTGGTCGGCCGACGGAAGATACATCGCCGCGCTGAATCCGAAGAAGAAGCAAGTATTTTTGTACGACTGTAAATTCGAGACTTGGTCGGTACTGGCGGAGGCAAACTTTCCATCGGCGCTGCGATGGTCGCCCGCGGGAGACGCGTTGTACTACCAGGACACGGATGATGTCGAAGAGGCCATTTTCCGAGTGCCGATGGCGAAACGCGAGGCGGAGCGAGTGGTGCGGCTCGGGGATTTGCTGAGCACGGGAGCGGCGCGCGCGATTTTTACGGGGTTGAGTCCAGACGGATCGCTGTACGTGACCGCGGATCACGGGGACGTGGATGTGTACGCGGTGGATTTGAAGCTGCCGTGAAGGCCAGAGCGTTTAAGCCGGCGGTTCCGGCCATTCCTACGTAAAGCACCCAGAGGCGAGCAAGTCTGAACATTTGGCCGAGATCCTGCGGACCGCGCCGTTTGTGTCCCTCTCGGATCACAGGGCGCTTTGCCAGGGCGTAAAAGCATGACGGGAGAGAGCCTGTACGGGGTGACAGGTTGATGGTCGAGCACAGGAGCGATCAACGGGAGAGAGCCCGGGCGTGAGGGGGCTAGACTGAAGAGACTGAAAGGGAGAGCAAGGTAATGATGAAACGGAGACTCTTTACAGCCATCCTGGTGGCGCCATTGTGTGTCGGCGGCACACAGGCGCAGACATCGAAGAAGGACGCTGTGACCATCGAAGGCATCGTTTTGGGCGCCGATGGAAAACCGGTGCCGGCCGCGGCCGTGACGTGCCAATCATCGGCCGGGATGAAACCGCGAGCGGTGCACACGGATGCAAAAGGCCATTACGTGATCACGGGACTGAAGCAGGACTCCTACGATATCCGGGCGTCTTCGAATGGAGCGTA
>DATFTB010000184.1:0-4701 GCA_035262325.1 Candidatus Acidiferrum sp. | reverse complement strand
CGCATCCTGGTGGCAAGCAACAGCTCTGACGAAGCCATTCTGCTCAACGCCTCCGATGGAGCGATCGTTTGCCGCTTCGACCTTTCCACGTATTCGCGGATCCCCGCCTCGCTTCCGTATACGGCCGTGATGACGCACGACGGAAGGCGCGGATTTGTCTCGCTCTGGAACGCGTCAGCCGTCGCTGAACTGGACCTCACGGCTGGCCGCGTGAACCGCATCATTCCTCTCGAAAAGCCCGCCGAGCCCCTCGCGGGAGGGTCGCATCCCACGGCGCTGCTTTTGACCCGCGACGACTCGCGTCTGTTTGTTGCGCTGACCAATCGCGACGAAATCGTCGCGCTCGACACGGCCACCGGCAAGACCCTTTTCACGCTCTCAACGAAGCTTCCGGGCCAGACCTATGGCGGAAGCGACCCCGAATCTGTGGCGCTCTCCTCCGACGGAACGACGCTCTTCTCCGCGAATGCCATCTCGGACTCGGTCGCCGTGTTCGATGTTAGCCACACATCCACGGGAGAATCGTTGAAGGCTATCGGCTTTATCCCCACCGAGTGGTACCCGACGGTGGTCGCCGCAACCGCAAGGGATCTGCTAATCGCTAGCGCTAAAGGCCGCGGTTCGGGTCCCAATCCCGCCCCGCTCGGGCACACCAAAGAGGGGCGCCCGGAGTACCCATACAATCCGGCAATGACGCAAGGCTCTCTTGCGCGCATTCCTCTTGCCGATCTGAAGGAACGGTTGGTAGCCTGGACCGAACAAGCCTCGAAGACGAATGCGGTTCAGGGAAATCTCGACCGCGTGCCCTTCGCCGCCGGCGAAAACAAAATCCGCCACGTCATTTACATCATTAAGGAGAACCGCACCTACGATCAGGTGTTTGGCGATCTCGCCGGAGCCAACGGCGATCCGTCGCTCGCGATGTACGGCGAAGATATCACCCCGAACGAGCACAAACTCGCGCGTCAGTTCGGAATCTTGGACAACTTCTACGACAGCGGGGACGTCTCCGGCGACGGCCACGTCTGGTCGACCTCCGCTTCGATCTCCGACTACGTCGAAAAAACATGGCCCATCGGCTACCGCAGCCGCCAGCACACCTACGATTCTGAAGGCGAGCTGCTCGGCGGTGTTTCTGCGGAAGATGAGCTACCCGATGCTGGCGAGCCCACTGGCGGCTACCTCTGGAAAAATTTCGCGACGCACGGAATTACCTACCGCCACTACGGCGAATATATCGTTACACGCTGGTGCAACACTCCGGCCGAGGGAGACGCTGGCGGGCCACCCAGGGTTGACGGCCCCACCTGCACCCGCAAAGTCATCAAGCAGGGCGAGCCGCTCGAGGGCAATGTCGGCGATCCCCGCGGCGGCCCGAGCCAGTATCCCTGGGAGATTCCGGTGCCGGCCAAAAACGTGGCATCGCAAGCCGAATTACGCGGCCACTTCGATCCGTTGTTCCCCGATTTCGAGGTGTCCTATCCCGACCAGCTTCGCGCCGATGAATTTCTGAATGAGTTCAACGGTTTTCTGGCCTCACGGAGATCCGGGAAAGACTCTATGCCGCAGTTCATGCTGTTGCGCCTGCCGAACGATCACACGGCTGGTGGCAGGAAGGGCGCGCCCAGGCCCGCCGCCTCTGTTGCCGACAACGACCTCGCCGTCGGCCGCATCGTAGACGCTATCTCTCACTCCGCATACTGGGATGACACCGCGATACTGATCCTCGAAGACGACGCTCAGGACGGCCCGGACCACGTGGACTCGCATCGCAGCGTCGCCCTGGTGATCAGCAAATACGCGCCGGCACCGGAATCGCCGCAAGGAAAACCCACGCCGCGGGTCGATCACACCTTCTACACGACGGTAAACATGATTCGCACTATCGAAGCCCTCCTGGGCGTTCCGCCAATGAACGCCAATGATTCCCGTGCTGCCGTGATGGCTCCGCTCTTCAGTGGGCCCGGCACGCAACCCGCCTTCGACGCGGACTATCGCAATCGCGAAAATGGGTTGCTCTATCAGATGAACGAGAAAGACTGGAAGGAAGGGAAGAAGCTTGACTTCTCTCACGCCGACGCCGCCGACAACGTCGTTCTAAACCGGTTCCTCTGGAAGGATCGCATGGGCCAGGTTCCCATGCCCGCGCCCCAGCACAACGTTTTTCCTTCCCCTGAGGGTGATGCCAGCGGCCCTTCCCGTACTTTGAAGTGACTCCGTCACACAAGTAACGCGGCACGCGACTCAAGACCCTAAAGTTGCAACTTCGAACCCGGGCTTACGCAATCCCCAGTTCGGCGTTCAAGAAGCCGATGAGATACTTCCATACCAGGTAGTAAACGATGAGCCCGATCGGCAGCGCATAAGGTGCCAGATGGAATACCGCTTCCGGAACGGTGAAGCTCAGCAGCCGCGTGACCAAATAACCGCCCGGCACCAGTAGCAGCGGCAACGCTCCTCCAAACAGCCCCAGCGGTACACGTCGCTTTTCGAAGAACGCTACGTACAGCACATTCCACAAGCCCCACGCATTCGGAACCGCTGCCATCGGGAACACGATGACCTTCTCGATGGCCACCGGAACTTCGTAAACATAGCGGATGATCGTGTAGCCCGTCATAATCACAAGCAGAACCGCCGTCGGGATCGCAATTCCCGCAAGATACGCGCGCAAATAGGGGTGTTTGTTCATGGTAGCTCCTTACAGGTGATAGAGAAGCGCTGGAATCACTCCCGGGACAAACAAAATCGTGGCGCTTGCGCCGGCCATCAGCAGCCAATCCCACCAAGGCATGGCCCGCGGCGGAGCGGCCAGGCGCTCCCGCGTCGCCGGCCAGAGATCGCCGCTTGGTTGCGCGTCGCGCATTGGTGGCAGCGCCTCCTTCAGCAGATTTTTCATCTCCTCCATCTCCTGTTCGTTCATGGGCGTACTCCCGCTCTCGACAATTCCTTGCGCAAAATCCTGACGCCGCGAAACACACGAACCTTGACCGCGCTCACCGAGATTCCCAATGCCTCCGCGATGCGGTCATAGGACTCTTCTTCGACGAGCGCCAACACAACCGCCACGCGCAGCCGCGGCGAAAGGCTGTTCATTGCGGAAAGGATTGTCCGCTGCAACTCGGACCGCTCCGCCGCGGGCACCTTCGGCGCATCCGGTGGATCCTCGGGTAGTGGCACCTCCCGGCGCGTACGTCGCAGATGATCGAGCGCGGCGTTCGTTGCGATGCGCCGCAGCCAGGCGGTGCAATTTCCTCTCGCCGCATCGAATCGCGCATGAGCACGATACATCCGCCAGAACGTCTCAATCGTTAGGTCCTCGGCGGTCGCGCGGTCGCGGACAATTCGCAGGATCCAGCCATAAACCTCGCACTGGTGTTGCCGGAATAGCGCTTCGAACGCTTCCACGTCTCCCGCCGCGAATCGTTCCAGAAGCTCCATTCTCCGCCTCTGTCTGTCTTACTACTCCACCGGCCGCAAGGTTACAGGAGTCCGGAAGCCAGCGCGCGATCTCACGGATAGCCCTGGGGTGGGAGCCTTGGCTCCGACCGCGGTCCGCATTCTCGGCGGGTCGAGGGACTCGGCTCACTGCTGCTTGTGCCACCACTCCCTTAGCGAAGTGCACTTCCCACTCATGTCCAGCTCGATCAGGAAAATGCCGTCGAGCTTCGTTTTCAGACCCGGCGGCGTGCGCTCAAACGAGGCGCGCCAGCGCGCAATCCCGAACTTTTCGGTGGCCACCAGGATTTCGTAGCTGAAGCTGATGTCTTTTTCCGTGGCCGTCACCTCGTTCCAGTAAGCCCGAATGGCCTCGCGGCCGCTCATGGGTACCAGAAATGGCGTGACCTGGTAGGTGCCGCCCTCTGCGTACAGCTCGGCCGCTGCCTGCGGATTGCGTTCCTGCCACGCGCGCCCGTACGCATCCAGCCAGGTTCGAAACGCGGTTTCATCCATCGCGCGGCTCCAACTCGCGGGCATTCTGAAGCCACCAGCATTCGCACGCAACCACAAAGAGAAACGCCCGGGCTCGTCACCCGGGCGTCGTCTCAGGCGCTAGAATTAGTTACCGGCCCCGGCCGGCGCCCTCGTGGAAGCCTCCGCCTCCACGGAGGCTGCCGCTGCGGAACCCACCCTCGGCACGAACAGACCCGTGATACCCGCCCCCAACGTAACCGTGTGCCGGAGCGCCGCGGTAAGCAGATCCGGCCCTATACGCGAAGCCAGGACGGCCGTAGTATGCATGTCCGTAGTAGCGGGGGCCCCAGTGCGCGTGATACCACGGGCCCGCGCCAATGAACAGGCCGCCCACAAAGTAGCTCGGTCCCCAGTAACCGTAAGGCGCGCAGGCGTACGGGTAGTAGGGGTAGTAGTCGTAAGCGCAGACCGGCTCAGGTCCGACGTACACGGGGCCTATGCCCAACCCGACTCGAACCTGGGCCGCCCGTACGCTCCCGGCGCCGGCAAAAAGCAAGATCCCGAGCAAAGCAGCGTATTTTAGATATCGCATATAGCTACCTCATTTCGAACCGCTTACTGTATCCATCAGTTCATAAAACACCGTGTTCGCGCTGGCGAATTTCACGCAAGGTCGCGTGCTCGCAAACCTTCTGGTTTACTTTTTGGCGGGCATTTGGTTTGCCGGAGTTGCTTACGCCGCGAAGTCGATTTGGGCCCGTGTCCCAGTCCACGCTCTCGCCGATC
>DATFTB010000183.1:0-7078 GCA_035262325.1 Candidatus Acidiferrum sp. | reverse complement strand
ACCCTGCATTATCCCGCCCGTCGCGCCCGGTACCTGTTCATAGGCCGCTACAATGCCACAGCACGCGCCGGGAGCGCCAGTGCGGCTCACCTGTGAGCGTTTCGCTACGCCTTCGTGCCCTCGAAATGGGCTTCAATTTCTTCCAGCGTTTTTCCTTTTGTTTCCGGCAAAAACAACGCGGCGGTCAGAAAATAGATCACGGTGCAAGCCGCAAATGCGAAAAACATCGTCGCGTAGCCGAACCTCCCCACCGTTGGCAGAAAGATCGCCGCAATCCCCGTCGAAAACCCCTGGTTGATCAGCAGCGCGATGCTCATGCCGTTTGATCGGATCCGCGTGGGCATTAATTCAGAAAGGGCCAACCAAACGACGACTCCGGGTCCGACCGCATAGAAGGCCACAAACAAATAAAGGGTAAGCGCCACCAGCCAGCCGTTTTGCGCGCCTGGCACCGGTGTGATCAGCGCGTTTTCGATCCGCAAAGGAGCGGTCCTCGCGGCATCGAGGTTGCCGAAGGGATTCGAGAAAAAAGCCACCACCTTGTTCGCCGGCACGCTGCTTTCCCTGGTTATCTCGACGGGCTTCGCAGCCATGTCGTCGGAGCGCGCTACCTTCGTTGCCGCCCGGTAATCCCCGTAGGAGTAAATGATGCTCAGCGACGTAGGCCTGCCGGCGATCGCCTTTCCTGCCTCACCGTTAGCGGCCAGAAGTCCATCCGCCGTCTGCGGGTCATAGCGCAGCGAGAGTACCTGGTCCGGGCTCACCAACCCTTGCACGGAATCGCGCGCATCCACTCGCAGCGCCTCGGCCCGGCGAAACAAAATCCCCGTGCAGATCAGGGAGAAAATGATTCCTGCGCTGCCTAACGAAAGCAGAAATTTTCGCCCCTTCCGGTCCACCAGCAGCACGCCCCCGATAGTCATCAGAAAATTCATCATCGTAAAGATCACGTAGCCCCAATGGGCCTGCACGTCCGAGAGCCCGCTTTGCAGGAGAATATTCGTGTTGTATCCAATGATGGAGTTAATACCTGTCGTCTGATTGCACGCCAAGATCACGCAGGCCAGCACGAACGGGATCACATACTTCCGCCTCAGCAGCGATTCCCGAACCCTTTCTCCCGTTGACGTCTTGGCTTTTTCCGTCGCGCTCGTCTCTTCCATCTCCCGCAATTCGGAATTTGCCTGCTCCTCGTTCCTCGACCGCAACAACGCCGCGAGCGCCGCGTCTCTCTTCTCCCGCCGGAACAGCCACCGGGGAGACTCCGCCACCAGGAGACTTCCCACGACAAACAAAACGCCCGGAGGCAGCGAGACCCAGAAAATGCTGCGCCAGGCCGAGTCTTTGAACGCAAACAATCGTGCTGCATCCCCGAGCTTTGCCACTTCATCAACGCGAATACTGAAGTAAATCCCCACTAGCGCCGCCGAAACGATACCCAACGTGAGCAACCATTGAAAAATTCCAGTGCCCTTCCCTCGGCTCGAAGCCGAGAGGCACTCCGCGAGATACAGCGGCACCACAACCCCAATCAGCCCTGCGCTCACTCCCTGCAGCAGGCGACCCAAAACCAGCGGCCCGTATCCCTGCGATAGCGCGATCACCGGAATGCTCACCACAAACAGCACTCCGCTCAAAACCATCAGCGGCTTGCGTCCCATCCAGTCCGCCAGCAGCCCCGCAAAGAGCGTCGAAATCACGCTGCCGAGCAAAACCGCCGCGACCACAATCGAAAGTTGTCCGGCATTCAGGCGCGAGGTTGCCTCCAGGTACGGCAGTGCGCCCGCTATGATCCCAACGTCAACGCCATACAGCAGCCCGCCTAGGCCAGCCACCAGCAGCAGGAACCGGTTGTACCCCGTCTTGCTACTGCTCACTACGGCCGTGCTTCTCTCCGCCATCGTCGATGCCATGGTTCCGCCTTCAAACGGCTTTTAAAATGCAACCCTCGCTCAAACGCACGATCATCCCTCATACGCCTCAAGGGTCTGGCTGACTCATTTGCGTCAGGGCGTAGCTTCGCAGTCGCGCGAGCCCACTGAGCGCCGCCTCCACGCCGTTCCCGTGGCCGTCCGGATGTGGATAGCCGCTCAGTTTCTCCGCGTTTCCGCCGGATGTCAAAGCCTTTATAAACCGTTTCAATACGATAGAATCTCGACCGTCGGGAAAAAGAAGCCCCCGGCTCGTTGGGGGTAAAACGAGCCGGGGTTGGGGGTACGTCAGAGGGGGGCCGAAGGAAGATCGATCTCTAGTGCGACACCATCCCTGCCTGCGTCGCAAAAACACAAATCTTTTGCAATTCTTCGTAGGTAAAAAACCACTCTTCTTTGTTTCCCGCGCGCTCCATGTGGCCGATTCCCGTCTCGTGCGAGATGCGGCGAAGGTCTTCGACCGCCAGGCCCAGCAGGTAAGCCGCACGCGCTTGGGTCACGTATTTAGGTACTTGATTGTTCATCATGCCTCCTCAGGCCGGTACCATGGCCATTCCGTCTTCTTCCACGCCTCGAATCATGGTCTTGTAAATGTCCACGTCCCAGCCTTCACCAATCCTTACCCGTACCGTTTCGCTGTTCTCTTTCAGCAGCTTTCCCCGCAACGGAACCTGGATGTCTCCCAATTCCACCTTCAGAACCACCGCCTGTCCCAGCCACACCGCGTACCCGTTCTGCATGTGCTCTCCCCCACAGGACTAGGAAGCTTGCTTGTTTCGCTTACTAAACTGCCGCGATGTTGGGCATGTCACAATGGTACAGTGGGGGTACTTCACTAGTATTTCCGTACTGTCCGCGCCTTTTGCACGCTTATTTCTCGCCTTTTTCTAGCAGTACCTTCGTACTGTCTGCTCGGGACGCCCGTCCCATCGGTCCTGCTCCTCCTCTTTGCGACTCTTCCCTCATGACGCGCCGCGCTCACTTCGTCTCCGAGCTGGTAAACCACCCACACCTCCGCCCCGGAATCGGCCTGGCCCTCGGAGGCGGTTTCGCTCGTGGCTATGCCCACCTGGGGGTCCTGCAGGTTCTCGAGGAAGAAAACGTCCCCATCGCCTGCGTCTCCGGTAGCAGCATCGGCAGTATCCTGGGAGCCGCCTATGCCAGCGGGCTCCCGCTCGCGAGGATTATCGACAAATGCCGCGAGATTCGGTTTAGGGATTTCGGCCGTTGGCGCGTGTCGCGCTTCGGTCTGGCTAGCAACGACCGCCTGGGCGCGCTGGTTCATCGTTTCTTCGATTCACGTCAGTTCGAAGATCTCTCCATCCCCACCGCAATCGTTGCCACTGACCTCGACACGGGCGACCCTGTTTTGTTCAGGCAGGGCGGTCTCGCTGAACCGATCCGTGCGAGCTGTGCGTTTCCCGGGTTGTTTGAGCCCATTCAGATAGGAACGCGCTACCTGGCCGATGGCGGCCTGGTCGCCCCCGTGCCTACGCGTGCCGCGCGGGAACTAGGCGCCGAAATCGTGGTCGGTATCTCCGTAGGCTTGCACGATGGCCGTCGCGGTGCTCCTACGAACATTTTTCAGGTCGTGAGCCGCGCCGTCAGCGCCGCGCAAAAACATCAACTCGAAAGTTGGGAGCGCCAAGCGGACCTTGTACTTCGTCCCGCAGTCCAAACCTTGGCGTGGGACGACTTCGAGCGCATCGACGAAGCCATCGAGGCCGGCGCCGCCGCCGCCCGTTGCGCCCTTCCGCGCCTCCTTGCGCTCCTCAATCGCCAAGCGGCACGATTGGCAAACTCGGTCGACCCGCAGCGAGCTGCCGTCGCAGGCGGTGCCGAGTGACCCGAGCAGGCGGGCTTCCTTCCGCGGTTTCGATGACCTCGTGCAGGATTGTCGGGAGAACGCGGCTCTTTTCTGGTACCGTATTCAATGGGACGCTTCTCGGATCTTCCGTCGAGGCTCGCTTACGGTGAGCAACTCTCGAGAGGGACTTGTCCCTATCCCCGTATCCCTGAGGCTTAAACCCGTTTGTTCGAATCGATCCGCAACCTACTTCATTCCATCTACGATGTCGAAGGAATAATTCGCACCGGCGGACCTTTGCTCGTCTGCTTGATTGTTCTGGTCGAAACCGGCTTCTTTGTCGGCTTCTTCCTCCCCGGCGATTCCCTGCTCGTGACCGCCGGCGTCTTTTCCGCCGCGGGTGTCATTCCCCTGAAGTGGCTTCTGCTGCCGGTTATGCTCTGCGCCATCGTCGGCGACCAGATTGGCTATTGGATCGGTCGCGCCGCAGGCTCCGCGCTGTACAATCGCGAAGACTCTTTCTTCTTCCGCAAGCGCCATCTCCAGCGCGCACACGACTTCTATGAAACCTATGGCGGAAAAACCGTCATTCTCGCGCGCTTCGTCCCCATCATTCGCACCTTTTGTCCACCTGTTGCCGGCGCTGCGCGGATGCCTTATACCCGTTACCTGATCTACGACACTTTCGGCGGCATTTTTTGGGTTGGCACGATGATTCTCGGCGGGTACTTCCTCGGGCGTTCCATTCCGAACATCGGCCAGCGGATCCACTATGTCATCCTTGTGGTCGTCGTTCTCTCCCTCCTGCCTGCTTTCATTGCTGTTCTCCGCTCGCGCCGGTCTTCTACCCCTGCGCCTACCGCCAGTCCATCTTCCGCACCCGCCCGAGGAGATCGCTGATCATGTCTGACCGCACTGTCCGCGGCATCATTTTCGACATCGGCCGCGTCCTCGTCCGCGTCGATATTCGCAAGGCCAAGATGGGTCTCGCCGACGGCCTTCCCCTGTCTCCCGAGGAGCTTTGGTCTGCCGTTGAAAACGATCCGCGCTGGAGCGACTGGCAAGAAGGCCGCGTGTCGGCTCGCGACTGGTATCTCAATCTCTCAAAGCGCCTGGGTCTTTCCCTGGATCTCGAAACCTTCACAAGTGTTTGGAATTCGGCCCTTGATCCCGTGCCGATCCACTCGAACGAGCTGTTCGAGGCCCTCTCGAAGCACTACCGCCTGGGCCTGCTCTCGAACACCGATCCCATTCACGTCGCCCGGCTCGAATCGAGTTACGACTTCTTCCGCTATTTCCCGCAATCCGTTCGCATCTACTCCTGCGTGGTCGGTGCTAGCAAGCCCGACCCGCTCATCTTCCGGGAAGTTCTTAAGGCCTGCCATGTCGGCGCCGAGGAGGCGGTGTACATTGATGACATTCCAGCTTATGCGGAAGCCGCCCGTCGCCTGGGCATGGCAGCGATCCAATACCAAGGCCCAGATCAGCTTCGCGGTGAGTTGGCTTCTTTCGGTGTAGAGGTTCCCTCGACTTCCACTACGTAGGAATTCTCTATCCACGTTCACCTGAGCGTAAACTTTGCTAGAACTAGTACTGTTCCCTCTCTTCCGGGCCTCCACGTAACGCCATTCATCACAATCACTTACCACAATACCCGTACGCTCTCGGTCCGGTCCTGCGTTTGCACAGGCGAAAGTACGGTTTGAGACTCGGCAGGCTCAAATCCCTGCCAATCCGGCACGTTTCGTACCCTTCGGGGTGAGGAGAACAGATTCCTTATGTCAGAGCAATACACGGTTGAAGAAACAAAAGGCGGCCCATCTTGGCAGCTGCCTGCGATTGCGATTCTTGGCTTGGTCGCTTTGGGCGCGCTCGGTTTCGCTTGGAGTAATTCCACGAAACTCGATGCCACCAAGCAGGCTGTGGCCGATCAAATGAAGGCCGTTCAAACTTCCGTTCAGCAGGACATGACCGCGCTCAAAGACCGCCTCGTTACCAGTGAGAAGGCCAATACCGAGCTACAGGGCGACCTGAAGGTTGTGACCGACAAGCTGAAGATCACCCAAGGCCAGCTCAAGAAGGCCCGTCAGGAAGCGACCGCTCAGAACAACCAGACCAACGAAATGGTCAAGACCCTCGATACTTCCGTGCACAGTGAACTGGCCACCAAGGCCACTTCGGATGATGTGAAGACCGTCGACGGCAGAGTCTCCAAGGTCAGCAGTGATCTCGACAAGACCAACAGCGACCTCAACATGGCTCGCAGCGAACTCGGCACTCTGATCGCCCGCAACCATGATGAAATCGACGTGCTTCGCCGGCAGGGTGAGCGCGATTACATCGAATTCACCATCAACGGCAGGAACCAGCCGCAGAAGGTCGGCAACGTGACCGTCGAGCTGAAGGGCGTCAACGAGAAAAGGAACCGTTCGAACATCGTTTACACCGTTGAAGACAAGCGCTTCGAAGCGAAGAACACGAACGTCAACACTCCGATCTTCTTCTTTCTGTCGGGCACTCGCGTTCCGCAGGAACTCGTCATCAACAAGGTGGGCAGGAACACGATCAGCGGTTACCTAAGCATTCCCAAGGTGAACAGCCAGCCCTCGGCGACGGCTGCCAGCAAGTCTGGTCGCTAATTTCTTTCGTTCCTTCACTGAAACGGTGGGAGGCTGGCGCCTCCCGCCGTTTCTCTTTCTGGTCCGCGGGCCGCGATCCTTCCCCCCCAAAATGACTTGATCCGCTACAATCCTCCCGGCCATGCGCTCTTCCACTACCGTTGTCTATTGCGCCATCGACAACCTCATCTCTCCCACCGGGAAACCTCTTCTGGGCTTCCGTGACTTTCTCGATCAGCTCTCGAACCAAGGCATCCCTTGTGTCTGGGTCACGGCGCGCAACCGCCTTCAACTCGACTCCACTCTTCGTCGGTTTGCCAACGCGGAGCCGTTCATCGCCGAAGCCGGCTCCGGCGTTTTTCTCCCTGAGGACTATTTCCACCTCAGAGCGGCCCGCACCATTCGTCTCGGCCGCTTCACATGTATCCCGGTGGCCTCACCTCAGCCAGCCGCCAGAGAGGCTCTGGACCAGCTTGCCGAAGAAGCCGCTGTCGACATCGTCCTGGTGCGCTCACTCTCACATCGCGAACTCGCTCAAAACACTGGTCTTGAGCCTCGCGAAAGCGACCTTTTTCGCCAGCGCGATTTCGACGAGCTTTTCTTCTTCGCAGGCACTTCCGATAGCGACATTCGACGATTCCTAGGCAAGGCTACGCAGAAGAAAATCTCAGCGCGCCCCTTTGGCGCATTCTGGTCCCTTGCCGTAGGTCGGAGCATCGGCG